>DAOTUE010000082.1:0-6688 GCA_034436975.1 Chloroflexaceae bacterium | reverse complement strand
CGCCGCACCTGATCTTCTGGCGGTTCGTAGCTCACCGATTTCTTGTTGGGATAAGTTGAGATGTTGTTATCGTTGTCTGCCGCCCAGGCTTGCAGATAATGCACCCCCGCCTCCGGGTGTAGCGACCAGGAGTAGTTTTGGGCGCGTGCGTAGTCTATCCAATCAGATTTTTGGACCGGGACCCACTGGTTGGCCCCCTGGTTATAGGTGTATTCGATGTAGAGGACCGAAGCAACCCCATTGCCAACATCCGATGCAGTCGTTGAAAGCGTAATGGTCCGTTTTTTGGTCTGAGATATACCATTGCTGATAGAAAACGTATCAACACGTGGTGCATCCTGGTCCTGCCGTGATGGTTGCACCTCAACGTCCCGGCTGATCGTGTTGTTTTTCTGCGCCTCATCGGTTTCGCCTGTGATATTGTCTGGATCAATCACTGCGTAGATGGTGAAGGTTCCCGCTTTCGGTGGTTTCCAGAAGACACTGCTACTACTGCTGCCGGTGTCGCTCGGAGCAATTGGAGCCGTCAATCCTTCGCCAAGCAGGGTCCCTCCCGCGTTCGGGTCGCCAACGTAGATATGCACCGGAACCGCTGGTGTCGTCTGCGTTCCGCCCTGACGATAGACAATCAAGCCAATGTCGGTAGCTGCACCGGGGCGGGGCACCGCCGGCAAGGTCCATATGCCGCGTTCGTCGGAGAATACATCCACCTGGTTTGGCTCAAAAAGGGTAAACGCCCCTGGCAAAACCCCCCGGCTTCCATCGGAGTTGGTCACAACAAGATCGTAGGTTCCGGCACTCAGGTTTCCAGCATCAAGCGTTGCCTGGAGCATATTCGCATTCACCCGATTGGTGGAAAGGGTGCTCGTATCCAGATAGACCGAAACCCCATCCAGGAAGTTGAACCCGTAGATAGTTATATCGCCTGGCAGGTCGGCTCGCCCCTGGTCAGGGATAACATCGGTAATCTGGGGGTCCGGGCTGCGGACGGTAAAACTATTGGGAAGAGATCCTTCCTTGCCCCCCGGGTTAATCACCACAATATCATATTTCCCTGGCGCAACCCGAACCGGAACAACGGCCAGGAGTCGCGTGGCATCAACAAAGGTGATGTCGCGCAGAGGGATACTGGTTGTGTCCCGGCGGAGTTCAACTTCTGGCGTAGCGACAAAATTGCTCCCCGAAATTTCGACGTTGGTTTCGCTGTTGGAGATACCCTCGTCCGGGGTTATCTGGATGACGTTCGGTGTGGGACCATACGGGGTAGGCGTGGGGCCCTGTGGTGTGGGTGTCTTGTAAGGCGTGGGAGTCGGGGAAATGAGCGGTGTCGGGGTATCGGTCCCCGGAGTGGGAGAGACACTGCCAGTCACCAGCTCAACATCATCAACAAAAAAGCTGGTTCGCAGGATCACAACAGACAACAGGGTTTCTACCGAAAAGGTAATGGTATGCGAAGCACCATCAGCATAGGAGGCAATATCAATCTCGACCTGGGTATATGAGCTATACGTTGCCTTATCCTTATCAGTTACCCGAAAAATGACCACATCATCAATAGAGACCTCCATATAATCCTTGCCCGTCCCGCTGGCTTCAGGAATTTCTAGCCAGAACGTGAGGAGGGTTGTGTCCGTTGGGATGGTGACATCCTGGCTGACACTTGCTTTTTCGTATAGCTCGGTTCCGCCAAACCAGAGCCAAAAATTCCCGGTGCGGGGGCCCGTGCCCGCACCGGTTCCACACGTTCCTACATCGCAAATTGGCGTGCCATACACCACGGATTCCTCATCCCAGTCGGTACTGGGGGTCCCACCCTCAAAACTTCCATCGCGAATACCGCTTTGTTGTAAGGGAACCATCCTGGGAACTGCGCCTGTTAAAGATGCTACCCATCCAATGGTGCTGGCAAGAAGCAGAAGCACCAGGCTGAACATCCGCGTGAGAAACCAGGGTCGTTGCGTATTCATAGAGTTTTCCTCCTTTTGTGGCAATAAAAAAACAAAAACGGGGTCAGGCCTGGTTGTCCCTGGCCTGACCCCCCTATGACATTCACTCCACGCGAGCTATCGCTTGATTGCTGGCAGATAGAGTTCGTGATTTGTCGTGTTTGCCGGGAGTGTGGCCGGGGCCGGCACCACCCCCATCGACACCGGTGGCGCACTATCGGCCGGCAGGACGGGCATATCCGGGATCGATTTCTCCTGGCTGAGACCAGCGGAGAGATACCCGTTCATCTGCTCAAGTTCGGGTGCTCCTGAGATCGCCTGCAGGAGCGTCGTGGTCGGTGCGGGCTCTATCTGAATGTTGTATTCTGATGCTGTGTAGCCATACACCTCAACAGCATAGACCCCCGCGACTGGCGCGGTGAACGAGATGACCTCGATTGCGTCGTTTTTCTGGTTGCTCACGAAGGGCGGGCGGCCTCCGTCTGATTTCGTCGGGTCCCAGTCGGGCGGCCAGATGTAGAGATCCGGGTCGCCTTTGCAGGGAATGACTTCGACGTACACCTGCTGCCCTTCGGCCAGTTTCTCCCGGTAGACATCCGTTCCATTGCGCGATACCCCGTTGCACCGCTTCGACAGGTTGATCTGACGTGAATAGGGATAGCGTGAGATGTTCCCCTCCGCATCACTGCTCCACGCCTGGAGATAGCGCAACCCACCACGCGGGAAGAGATCCAGGGTCATTGACGTATTTTGCGTATAGGCAATCCAACCGGTGGATTGCACCGGCACCCACGCGCCCGTGGCCGAGTTGAAGACCAGTTCGACAAAGGAGAGGTTCTCGACACCACTTGGGGTAATGCTTGATTCGCCCTGAACATCACTTGCCGTCACCTGGATGGAAATCTCTGAATCGTAGATCGTGTCGAACCCCAGCCCCCGATTGATGAGGAAGGAATCCACCACGGGCGCAACACTGTCAACACCGGGGTTGTCTACGGCACTTGGCAAAACTTGCACATCCCAGGAGATGACGTTGTTATCCTCGACATCTTCCTCGACCGCATCATCAGGATCGATCACGGCGTAGATGGTGTAGGTTCCCTCGCCCCGACTGGGGGTCCAGTCCACTTCCGAGGTGCTGTATCCTGCAATCCGCTCGGTCGGGCTGACCCGCGGCGGCATCAGCACAATCGTCCCGTCCCCGATTTCCACCGCACCAGACTTCGATGGGTCGCCTTCGTAGAACCGAACGGTGACATCTTGCAACGGTTCCTTACCACCGCGGCGGTTGACGATGGCTCCAACGGTGATGCCGGGTCCACGCACACAGATAGCGGCTCCGTTGGCATCCACTACCCAGATTTTCTGCCCCCAGAGGTCGTTGTTGAGTGCAGGGGAGAGCACCCGATAGGTGCCCGTTGCTTCGCCGCAGGGGCCGCGGACAATAATCGTATAGTCGCCTGGATCAAGTTCGGGTGGGATGGTGCCAATCATACAGCGGTCGCCATAGGCCGTCTGGGGGGTGAGCAAGGTTTCGCCGCCGGGCAGATCAATGAAAACTTCCGTCCCCGGTACCGACAGACCATCACCACAGATAGTAATCTCCGATGGGATGTCGCCATACCCTTCTGGTGGGAGGATGTCCACCACATGCGGCACTGGATAGATCGTCCACGCATCGGCTATGGTTGCGGTGCGGGGGCCTGCCTGGCACTGGTTGGTGACGCTGACGGCATAGGTGCCGACAGACAATCCGCCGGTGTAGGTGGACGACACCTTGTCTGTTGCGATGTTCTGAATGCTCAGGCTCGCGCTGCCAATCATAGCGGTCAGGGATTGCTGGAAGAAGCCGCCGCCAAGCAGGGATACATCTTTCGAGGTGGTGGCTTCGCAGGCCCAGCCGGGTTGCACATCGGTAAGTTTCGGGTCGCCGCAATCTTCTTTCACCTTGACATCAGGCACCGGGAAGGTGATGGTTGCATCGTTGCCATCCGTATCGGTATACTCGCCCACCGCCAAATCGTTGGTTGGCCAGGTTCCTGCCTGGTCGGTCATCACGACATCGTAGGAAAAGGTAATGTCGTTGCCGAGGTTGATGTTGCCGACTTTCCAGGTAATCTCGTTTCCGTTGACCGTGGGTTGAACCGGTCCGCTGAATGAATTATCTACCAGCTTGACGTGGGAGCTGAGCGTGTCACGTATGGTCATATTGCGGGCGGCCCAGCGTACCTGTGTTGTAAGACTGCTGTAGATTTGGGCAAGTTTGCTAGACGATGGAGCGTAGTGGTAGTCATTGTCGGTCGAGGCAATCCGCCGCATTTGTCGTTCGTTGACATTGCCCATACCAATAGATACAATGCGGATACCCGAGGCTTTGATGCTGTCGGCAGCGGCGAACAGGGCCTTTTCTGGGGTTTCATTGTGGTTGCCGTCGGAAAGAATAATGATGATGGGAGCACTGTTGGGAAGTTTTCGGCTTGAGTTCAGTTCGGCTGCCGCAATCTCAAGCCCTTCCTGGATATTCGTTGCCCCCCCGGCATTGATAAGACTGATAGAACGTTTAACCTCGTTGAAGTCCTGACTCAACTGGGAGTTAAGTCGTCCCCGACCGGTAGATTCAAACGAAGCAACACCGACCTGGTCACCACCAGAATTCATTGCATCGACAAAATCTTGTGCGGCCTTTTTCGCATCCGTAATGCTCCGCCCATTCATGCTACCGGAGCGATCAATGACGAGCATAGCATCCACCGGGCTGGTGGATGGTGAACAATTTCCCGAAGGACTGACCTTGATAGTAACCGTTGCGACCCCACCCTTGTCAACGATGGTAGGGGAGGCGGTCTTGTCGTAGCTCAACGTACAGGAAGATTGCGCTACGGTGGTGCTGGGGGTGATCCCCAGACTGAGCGATACCATCAGGCTGACCAGGAGTCCAACCAGAAAGAATGGTCTGAAATACCGTTTCATATAGGTACTCCTCTTGTTAGTTCATGGGCGATTCAATCCTCCCAAGAACACGCCAATAAACACGTTAAACAAACAAACAAAACCCCAATATCAAGCAGCGTACAATGCTCGCGCTGCCTGTCATTGGGGGTAAACCCATTGTTCTGTTCTGTTTCGTGTCATCATAACATGCCAGAAAGCACGAACAGTCTTGAACAATAAAACACCAAACGTCAAGGATCATTTGTAGCACAAATTCCCAAAAAATGTTCGACGTAATGTAGGGATTTTTTGGGTACCTTCCTTTCAATGATCAATTGTATCATAGTTTCTCCCAAAATGTCGGGCATAATCGAGAGATTTTCAAGGGGATTTTCTGGAAACAGGATGTCTTACTCCCCTCACCGCACCACGAGCGGGAGATAGACGCGCTTATACTGTGGGCCTACAGGCAATACCTCTACCTCGAACGCGGAGGGGCGCGACTTCAATTCCTCGTTGTCCACCGCGTACACCACTAAACGATAGGTTCCCGCTTCGTTGAACGCTGCATAGTTGGCGGCATACCAACCATCTCCCTGTTCCAGCAGCAGCATTGTTGGCAACGTCTCTCGCACCATTTCATCTCCAGACTGGGGAGCCTGATAGCCCGGCTCGTATACCACCGCCCAAACATGATCAACCTTATCATCATCCAGCACCCGTGCGCGAATTGTCCCCCGCCCATTCTCCACCTGCACCGGCTCGATTGTCGAAATGAAGGGCGGCCATATTTCATCGTTGAGTGTTCCTGAAAAGGCAAAACCGCGCATTTGTGATACTCTACCATCGCCAGTTTCGTTCGGGGTTCCATTGCCGTCGTCGTCTAGCCACGGGGTCTGGTAGTGACCTGCCGCTTTCACCGCATCCCGACCGACCTGAAAACTGGTGTACAAGCTACTTCCCTGCCCCAATGCTGTGAGAAAATGGTCTGAGAATTCTGCACCTTCACCACTCTGGGTGGTATAGGCAAGCAGTTTTTCGCTCGTTGATGTCATCACCACGCGCCCAGGCTTTGCAACCTTACGAAGGAACGTTCCCGAATTGCAGGCTTCAATGATGACATTGATGGGAATGCCAGGATATGCCGCCTCTACCTGGGTAAGCCATCCGTCAAGTTGTTCTGGTGATAGCCGCTGCCCACGCAGTTCATCCAGATAGAAGCCGTGTGTTCTGCTGCCGTGGTTTACGAGGTAGAGCGTGAGGGCCTGGTCGGGACCAACCCGATCCATAGCCCACGAAGTGATTGCGGATTCGAGGTTTGCCACGCTCGCAAGTGCGTCAACGCCCGTCATGGTGGTGTCGGAAGCCAGGTATTGTATGCGGTCATCCGAGTAGGAATGCTTAAGGAAAAGCAGGTAGGCATTATTGCTTATGTGATGAATGTTGGGTTGCACTGGGTCTAGCTCTTTAAGCCGCCCTGCCACGAGGATGAGGGCACCGGTGCTTTCGCCTGTACGATTGAGCACGCGCACGGAAAGGTTGTAGGCAACATCGGGACCAAAAACGGTGGGACGCTGGTTGGTAAGGTGAACGAAAACGGTGCCATTGGTTTTTGGTTTGAATTGGATGCGATTGTCGTTCGAGAAGGGCGGGGCGAATGTTCTGACAGGAACATTGCCACAGCCGTAATGAACCTCGATAATGACATCAGCCGGGGAGCCTTCGGGCACGCGGGCATCAATCACATAGGTATCAGAGAGAACGGCATCGAAGCGAACCCAGTCGCTATCCCCTTGAATGTGGAAGGTGTG
>DAOTUE010000081.1:0-17425 GCA_034436975.1 Chloroflexaceae bacterium | reverse complement strand
AGGGCAGATAACCCACGTGTTCCTCAGCCGTGCGCCACTGAGAGAACCGAAGCTCTCTCCGTTCGACTTGCATGCATTAGGCACGCCGCCAGCGTTCGTCCTGAGCCAGGATCAAACTCTGCGTTTTATTACTGGATATTGGTGCAAAGCACCATTGACGAGAAACCTCTCGTTTTTGCTCTCTCGATTGGTAAGGTACAAAAAACAGGAAAACTAGCGTCGTGTCTGTACGACCCTAGCCTTGCCAAATCCTATGGGTTATAGGACTTGCCACTACTTGTCAGGTCTACCCGCTGGTTTGCAGCGGTGAAACCGTTCTTGCATCCCAATGTGAGCATTCTAGCATATCGGGGCCGTCCTGTCAAGTGCCAATTTCTGGGCTTCTGAGTACGTGTTCGAGGGTGAAATCCTGGGAGTACAAGCGTCTCTCTTGCATCTTCCCTGGGGGCTGGGGGACAGACCTTTACCCACAAATCGGGTTGTGGTATGGTGAAAGAGGGGATCTATGCTATGAGAGAGAACTATGCAAGAATATCTGAAACAACTCTATGAAATGCGAGAACAGGCGCACGAAGGGGGCGGCGAGCGACGCATTGAACGTCAGCACCAGCAAGGCAAACTCACGGCCCGCGAACGGCTCCACCTGCTCCTGGATAAAGGCACTTTCCACGAAACAGGCGGGTTTGCAACCCACACCATCAGCGACTTTGGGATGGACCAGCACCGCTACCTGGGCGATAGCGTTGTCACTGGCTTTGGCAAGGTCAATAGGCGGCGGGTGGCTGTCTTTGCCCAGGATTTCACTGTGCTTGGCGGTTCGTTTTCCGAAACCCACGCGCAGAAAATTTGTCACATTCTCGATATGGCCCTGGAGTGCGGCGTGCCTGTTGTTGGCCTGAACGATTCGAGCGGAGCCCGTATTCAAGAGGGGGTTCGCAGTCTCGCGGCCTATGGCGAATTGTTTACCCGAAATGTGCTGGCTTCGGGGGTCATTCCCCAGATTTCCGTGATGATGGGCCCCTGTGCCGGCGGGTCGGTCTACTCTCCAGCCCTCACCGATTTCATCATCATGACTGGCGAAACGAGTTTCATGTTTAGCACCGGGCCGGAGGTGGTCCGCACCGTGACCGGTATGGAGGCATCGGCGCACGAGTTGGGCGGCGCGCTAGTTCACAACAGCAAGAGTGGTGTCGCCCATTTTCTCGCGGAAGATGACCACGGAGCTATCGAACTGGTCAAACTGCTTCTGAACTACCTGCCGCAGAACAACACCGAAGACCCGCCCCGCGTGGTGCCCTACGACAACCCGCAGCGGATGGACGACGCGCTTGATACCATTGTGCCCGCCAGAGAGGACGAGCCATACGACATGCGCCAGGTGATCCAGCATGTCTTCGATAGAGACAGTTTTCTGGAGATCCATGCAGCTTATGCCCGCAACGCGCTTGTGGGTTTTGCCTACCTCGATGGCTTTGTTGTCGGTATTGTCGCCAATCAGCCATCCTATCTGGCTGGCGTGCTCGACATTGACACCAGCGACAAAATTTCGCGCTTTGTGCGTCTCTGCGATGCCTACAATGTCCCACTCATCACCTTTGTTGATTGCCCCGGCATCCTGCCGGGGTTGACAGCGGAGCACCGCGGGGCCATTCGCCACGGCGCAAAGGTTATCTATGCCTATTGCGAGGCAACCGTGCCAAAAATCTCCGTTGTGACGCGCAAGGCTATTGGCGGGGCGTATATTGCGATGAGTTCGCGCACGATGCGGAGCGACCTGGCCTACGCCTGGCCCACAGCACAGATAGCTGTGATGGGCCCGCGTGGGGCTGTGCGGGTGTTGCAGCGGCATGCCCTGGCCGAAGCCGAAGACCCGGCCACGCTGGAGCAGCAGTTTGTCGAAGAGTTCCGCGAGAAATTCTACAATCCTTACTTTGCGGCCCGCGGCGGGCAGATAGACGAAGTGATTGCCCCCCACGAGACGCGCCCCCGCCTGATTATGGCTCTCGAAATGCTTCGGACAAAGGTCCAGCAAAACCCACCTAAAAAACATGGACTGATGCCCGTGTAGCCAGCGTCGTTGTTATCGAAAGGTTCCTATGACCGCATCATCATCACAAACCTACTGGCGGACCCTCTCCGGCCAGCGCATCCCCGCCAGTTTGCGCCCCTTTTCGGTCTTTTTCGAGTATCTCCCGCCCCACTCGCGGTTGCTCGATGTGGGGTGCGGAGCAGGCAAAACCATAGCCTGGCTTCGGGAGCAGGGCTACCACAACATCATCGGCGTGGACCTGAACGCGCAGGCTGTGCGCCCATCCAGACCGGGGAAAGCACGCTGGTCCCCGGCGTTTCTCGCCGCCAACGCTGCCTTTCTCCCCTTTCGCGCAGAAACCTTCGATGGCGTGATCACTCAGGCATTCTGGACCACCATTGTTGACCCGGCAGAACGCCTCCCGATAGTGTGCGAAATTGCCCGCGTGCTCCGCCCTGCCGGGGTACTCTACCTGGCCGACTTTGGCATAAACTGGGATCTCCCCCGCTACCGTGCGCGGTATGAGGATGGACTGCGGAAGGGCTACGAGCGGGGAACCTTCGATGTGACCGATGATGTGACCAATGATGTAACCGACGGGGAGGGGAGAGCGGTGCTCTACCAGGCTCACCATTACACCGCCGGCGAACTGGAAAACCTGCTCAGGGCAGGTGGTTTTCACATCGTTTCGCACACACAGCCAGACGTTCCCACGCGCAGCGGGAATATCATCAGCGGGCATATCATCATTGCCCGCCGTCTTCCCTGCTGATGCACAAGTTGTAGAGATATGCCATCTGGCATAGCCGGGAATCCGCCACCTGGCGGAAGGCAAAACGCTATCCACACGGTATACTTAAACCGTAAGTTCCGATGGAACTGAGTGAGGCACAAAAAACAAAACCGAAGAACGATGAGCGACTGTCTATCTCCTGACTACCATGACCGTAGGCAACACAATGATAGGAACGTGGAGAGACAGAAGACACGACAACGGGAGCATTGCAACAACGATATAGCAGGACGACAACCAGACAACGCAGTAGCACATTGAGCACCAACGCAACAACACGACAACCAGGCAACGCAGTAGCACATTGAGCACCGACACAACAACACGACAACCAGGCAACGCAGTAGCACATTGAGCACCGACGCAACAACACGACAACCAGGCACCATAGCAGAACATCGAGCCAACACCGGAGCAGAACGACAACCAAGACACCATAGCAGAACGACAACCAGGCAATGCAGCAGGACCCTGAGCCAACACTGTAGCAAGAACGCAGAGGGCAGAACACAACAGAACGACACGACGGAAAACGACTCTCGGTACGACATCATCATCACAAATCTGGCGGCTATGCTACCAGCACCTTTTCGAGAAGAGGGCACACGGCGACCCCAATTTCCTCCTGGCTATTCATATGGATGGTAACGCTTGCGCCCTCTTTGCTTTTTCCTGAACATTCCCCGTAACCCCGAAACCACAACCAGACCGATTGGCTATCCTGCGGTATAATAGCAGCAGGCTCTCTGCCAGTGTCCCGACGGTTTTGGAAAAAACCGAAAAATGTTCACTGCGGAGAGATGAGGATGAGCTAAGGATGATGGCGGCAGCCTCCCGCACCCACCAGCGTGGGATGTTCCCCTGTCGCCCTTTTCGTATGGAGGTTTCATGGACAAACAGAGCAATACTGTACGGGTCCGCTTTGCCCCCAGTCCAACGGGGTTTCTACACATTGGAGGAGTCCGTACTGCGCTGTTTAACTGGTTGTTTGCTCGCCACCACGGGGGACAATTCATTCTTCGTATTGAAGATACCGATGAGAAACGATTTGTTGCTGGTGCCGCCGACGATCTGATGGAATCGCTGCGGTGGGTAGGGCTTGACTGGGATGAGGGGCCGGACATCGAAGGCCCCCACACGCCCTATGTCCAGTCGCTGCGCCACGAGCAGGGCATCTACCAGCAATATGTGGAGCAGCTTCTGGCAAGGGGTCACGCCTACAAATCGTTTGTCACGCCCGAAGAACAGGAGCAGATGAAAGCCGAGGCAATGGCTCGCGGTCTCAAGGGATTTCGCTTTCGCGGTCCGGAGCGCGAGTGGACACCGGAGCAGGTGGCCGAAGCCGAAGCGCAGGGCAAGCCCTACACCGTGCGGCTCAAAGTGCCCCGCGCAGGCACCACAACATTCTGCGATGAGATTCGCGGCGGCGAGTGCATTGCCGTTGAGAACAACGAACTGTATGATGTTGTTCTGCTCAAATCGAGCAGAATGCCCGTCTACCACCTGGCCCACCTGATAGATGACCACCTTATGAACATCACCCACGTTATCCGTGGCGAAGAGTGGGTGCCCAGTATGCCCTACCATATCCTCCTCTACCAGGCCTTCGGGTGGGAACCGCCCATTTTTGCCCATGTGCCAAATATGCTGCGGAGCAATGGCAAAGGCAAACTCTCCAAGCGCAAGGACGATGTGGCCACCAACCGCTTCTGGGAGCGTGGCTACCTTCCCGATGCCATGTTCAACTACCTGGCCCTGCAAGGCTGGAGCTATGACGACCACACCGAAATTATGACCCGCGAGGAGTTGATCGAGCGGTTTTCGATGGGGCGGGTTCAGACATCGCCGGCCCGCTGGAACCCGGAGAAACTCCGCGATATGAACGGGATCTACATCCGCAAACTATCGCCGTCGGAAGTTGCCCGCCATATCCTGCCGTTTCTCGCACGGGCGGGCCTGGTCGGCTCCGAGCCATCACCCGACGAAGTCGCCTACGTTGAACAGCTCACCCCCCTCATCCACGAGCGGCTTGAGGAACTGAGCGAAGCCCCGGAATTGCTCGCCTTCTTTTTTAGCGAGGTCAGCTACCCCGATCCCACCTTGCTTGTGCAGAAGAAGATGGACACCCCGACAACGGTTACTGCACTTCGTGCAACCCACGGGCAACTCTCTCAGGTCGAAGTGTGGGATGAACCACAGATAGAAACGGCCCTGCGCGGATTGGTAGCGGAACTTGGTCTCAAAGCGGGGCAACTATTCGGCGCAATTCGTGTGGCCATCACCGGGCGCACCGTGGCCCCCCCGCTCTTCGAGACGCTGGCCGCTTTGGGGCGCGAACGAAGCCTGGCCCGCATCGAACGGGCCGCAACAACGTTGGAAGGGACAGGATAGCAGGGAACAGGGGATAGGGGACAACTGGTATGATAAATGATTTTAATTAAGGAGGTGAGGTGTTATGATGAATAGTCCACGCGCTATATTGCTGTTGCTGCCCATTGTGCTGCTCATGAGTTTGCTGGCCAGCCCGGCGCGGCCCGCCGGCGCAGTGCCGGCTCCTCCCT
This sequence comes from Chloroflexaceae bacterium, assembly GCA_034436975.1. Classification (GTDB taxonomy): domain Bacteria; phylum Chloroflexota; class Chloroflexia; order Chloroflexales; family Chloroflexaceae; genus JAAUSY01. The sequence goes on along the minus strand of DAOTUE010000081.1, from coordinate 12,042 downwards.
CCGAACTCTTCGCCTACTACCCGCAAACCGGGCACAATATCGGCTTCGAGATCAAGCAATTTTACGACACCCACGGCGGAGTAGAAACCTTTGGACTGCCCCTCACCGAGGTAGTGTCGGATACCGTGAGCGGATTGCAGGTGCAGTATTTCGAGCGGGCGCGACTGGAACTGCACCCGGAGCATCCCTCTGAACACCACGTCACCATAAGCCTGGCCGGCTCTATCCTGACCGAGGGACGCACAGAGCCGGCCTTCGCGTGGCTTGCCGGACTCCCCACCGATGCGGGCACCGACCGTATCTACCTGCCGGAGTCGGGGCATACACTCGGTGGCGCATTTCGCTACTACTGGGAGCATCACGGGGGACTGCCTATCTTTGGCTACCCCATCTCCGAAGAGTTTCTCGAAACCAACCCCGCCGATGGAAAATCCTACCTTGTGCAATACTTCCAGCGGGCCAAGTTTGAATACCACCCGGAGCATCAGGGCACACCCCACGCCGTGCAACTGGCCCACCTGGGGAGCCAGTTGCTCGAACGCGACCCGCGGGCCCATACGCTCCGGCTGCCCATACGCCCCATCGAACTGCTTGGCGAGGCCACAACAGGCTATGCAGCATCCATCCGCGAGCGGCGGCACAATATTGCCCGCGCAACAGAAATGTTCAACGGCCTCATTGTCCCACCCGATACCGAGTTCTCGTTCAACTCCATAAGCGACTTTACCAGAGAAGAAGGGTTTGTTGAAGGCTATGCGATTATGGGGGGGCGGCTGGAGCGGGTTATCGCGGGGGGATTGTGCCAGGTCTCTACAACATTCTTTCGGGCCGTCTCAAACGCGGGCTTGAAAATTGTCGAACGCCACGCCCACACCTTCATTGTCAACTTCTACGAGAACATTCTGGGCTTCGATGCCACCGTCTACGACCCCGACGTAGATTTCCGCTGGTACAACGACACGCCCGGACCCGTCTACATCTCCACGCAAGCAAACACCGCCCAATCAACCGTGACCTTCTGGATATGGGGCTACAACGATGGGCGCAGGGTTTCCTACGAGGGTCCCTACACGCGCAACTGGGTGCGACCTGGCCCGGCCATCTGGGAGTATGACCCGACGCTGCCCCGCGGAGCTGTACACCAGCTTGTGCACGGCCGCTCCGGGGTGCAAGTGACATACATCCGCACCGTGACGATGCCGGACGGGACTATCTTGCACCACGACCGCTACCTGACCACGTATCAGCCCTGGGCCGATTTCTATGTGTATGGGCCGGGGGCGCGGTGAGGGGAATGATACGTCCGACGATACGCACGTAGACGGAGCCGAGCCGTCTGTCCATCCATTCCTCGTCAAACAACAATTACTTCTCCCCTCGCGGGGGGCACGGCCGGGAATGGCACAGAACACCTGTTCCTGGGAGTATCCGGGTTTGGGCGCAATCCTCGTCCGTCAAATCTGAACAATTACGGCAACACGGGCTATCGGGCCGGGCAATACGGGTTGGTCCACGTCCGGAAGAGGGAAGCCAGGAAAACACACCAGAAAGAGAAAGAATAAAGGGCCGGTGGTATAAAAATAGTTCCATCTCGTTCAGGCAGAGGGTTTTGAAAGACGAGGAAAAAAACAGGGGGATGTAGACAAACATCTTTCCGCAAAACTCTTACGAGTCTTTTGGAATGTTCATCTCCACCCAGAGAGGCATTTGAGGACAGCAAGATAGCAGGAGGTGAGACGGAACTATTTTTTATACACCGTAGCGTTATTGTGCCACGCTTCACGGAGATTGAGAAGGGAAAAAAATAAAGATTTCGTTAAGATTTCGTTCAGATTGTCCCCGGTCCCGAGAAAGTCTCCGGGGTATCCTCGTCGGGAACCACAAGCATATAGCCAATCCCCCGCACATTGATAAGGTAGGAGGGGTCTATTTTGCGCCGGAGATTGTGGACATGGGCCCGCAGCAAGACCTGGGCTTCATTGTTGCTCACCTGAGAGCTGTGGGTATACTGGACAATCTCATGGTAGCGGAGCACGCGGCCCGGATTTTTCGCCAGACATTGGAGCAGGGTGTATTCGGTGGGGGTCACTTGCAATGGGTACTCGTGGAAGGTAACAGTGTGGCGAAACAGGTCGAGGCAGAGATCGCCCACCTGAATAAACCGTTCTTCCGCCTGCTCCTCTTTTTCCGATTCCGATTTTTCCGCTCTCGTTGCTCTCTCCCCTCCCGCTGCCGTTTCGCTCACCGGCTCCTGGAGCGATGGCTCGGAGATGCGCGGGGGGATACGGGTATGCGAGTTATCGGCCATCTGCAATTGTTCCACATAGTGGTTCAGCATCCGCACCGCGTCGGCCCGCTGCATATCGGCGGAACGGTGTTGCACCGCACCAGCAACACATTGCAGAAGGTCGCCCGTGTCGCAGGGTTTGAGCAGGTAATCGTAGGCATTGGCCCGCAACGCGGCGACCGCTGTCTCAATGGACCCGTAGCCAGTCATCAGAATAACCGCCGGAGGTTTTTTTTGCCTGGATGCAGCATGCATCACAGCGATACCATCTTTTCCATGCATCCGGATGTCGGTCAGCACAACATCGTAGGTGGAGCCTTCCGGTTCTGCTGCCGAGGCACTATTCAAGAGCTGGATAGCCCGTTCCCCATCGGCAGCAGCCGTCACCTGATACCCGGCGCGCTTGAGCACATTGCTTAGCAGGACCCGTGCGGTATCATCATCTTCAACAAGCAAAATCGAAGCAGTCATTAGAAGATCCTCCTTCCTGTTATTCTGTTTCTGTCGGAGTGCTGCCGGTTATAGGAAAGATAAGGTGAAAGATACTCCCCTTTCCAGGCTCACTGTTCAGGGTAATGCGTCCGCCGTGCTGTTTCATAATTTTCTGGCTAATCGTTAGCCCAAGCCCCGCCCCCCCTGTGCCAGTGGTGAAGAACGACTCGAAAACGTGCGCCTGAATCTCTGGACTCATCCCGACTCCGGTATCCTCAACCTCGACAACAATGGCCCATCGAGAGTTCTGAGGGACTGGGGCGGTCTGGGGGGTCTCCGCTTGCTGGTCGGGATCGGGTGAGGGGGGCAACGCAGGTGCCGCGGAATTATCGCGCAGCATGGTGCGCACCGAGAGGGTTCCCCCGTCGGGCATGGCGTTTTTGGCATTCATCACCAGGTTCATGAGTACCTGGGTAATCTGGTCGGCATGCCCCCACAGTGCGGGCAGGTCGGGAGCCAGGTCGCGTTCTACCGCGATGTTTTGTTTTTCGAGCGTCCCCCGTGTGAGCGTCAGCACGCGCTCTATCAGCGGGAGAATGGAGAAAAACACTGGCTTGGAAGAAGTGGGGCGATGGATTTCGAGCAACTGGCGGACAATCTGGCTAATTCTGGCGATTTCGTCGCGGGCCATGGTCAGGTAGGTGTCGCGTTGCGGGTCGTCTACATCGTAGGCCAGAAAGAGGCAATGGTTGATAGACTGGAGTGGGGTGTTGATTTCGTGGGCAATCGTTGCGGCCAGCGCACTGCTGGCGGCCAATCGCTCGTGCTGAATGGCAATAGCTTCGAGGCTCAGTTGTTCGGTAACATCGGCAATATGGACCACCACCTGATCCATCGGTTCGCGCTTCCCGACTATCGGGAGCGTTTGAATATCCAGAACACGATGCGGGGTTTTGTCCAGGCCTGCATACCGCTCACGCCGGCGATGGGCGATGCCATCCTTGAGTGTTCGTGTCACGAGGTCGGTGGGGAAGGGGGGGACTGCCTGTTCGCAGATGGTAAACCACGACTGGCCCAGCAGATCATCCGTGTGGCGATGCAAAACCGTGGCAAAAGCCTGATTTGTGGCAAGCACGATCCCGTTACTATCGAGCAAAACCAACCCATCCGGCAACCCATCGAAGAGGGTGCGGAGCAGATCGCGGCTGCGAACAAGCTGTTCGGTTGTTGCCTCCAGCTCCCGATAGGCCGTTGTCAGGGCTTCTTCGGCCTTCTTGCGCTCCGTAATATCCTTCACCATGACAATTGCAAACTGGGGGGTTCCAATGTCGTCGCGCACCAGCGAAACCGTGATGCGACACCAGATACTCTGCCCATCTTTTCGGATGTAGCGTTTTTCAATCTCAGATGAACTTTCCCCGCTCATAAGCATCTCACGGTAGAGGGCATTTTCTGTCACAACATCATCCGGGTGGGTAATCGTTTGAAACGCGATCTGTTGCAATTCTTCGTTGGAATAGCCAACAAGGTGCTGAAATGCGGCATTGCTGGCTCCAATCTTCCCCTCGGTCGTAGCCAGCACAATACCCATCCCGGCGTGCTCAAAGATAGCGCGGAACCGTTGCTCGCTCTCGCGGAGGGCCCGTTCTGTTCGTTTGAGATCGGTAATATCGGTAAAGGTAGCCACGGCCCCGCCGGGCGAGGGAGAAACGGTGTGAAAGAGCGGCTGAGCATTGACCAGCAGCCAGGTCAGGGTGTTGTCGGGCCGGTAGATCCCCATCACGACATTGGAGCAGGGGCGGCCTGTTCGTAATGCAACAAGCGAAGGGTGGTTCATGCCAGCAAACGGGGTGCCATCCTCGTGGATAGCCCGCCAGTGCGGGTCGCCAGTAGATAGCCCGATGAGTTTTTCGGTGGTGCGTCCGAGCAGTTGTTTGGCGCGGTCATTCCATTCGCAGATAGTCCCATCTTTCCCATGCAAGATAACGCCTTCATGCATCGTTGTGATAATCGTTCGGTAGCGTTCTTCGCTCTGGCGGAGGGCTTCTTCGGTCTGCACGCGGTCGGTCACATCAATAAAGGCGGCCTGGATGGCCGGACTGCCGCGGTAGTACGTTTGCACGGCGGCCCCTTCGACCCAGCGTATCTCACCATCCTTGCGGACCATGCGATGGGCGTATTGCACAGGGAGATTGTCCTTGCTCAGGAGTGTATCTTGATGTCTCAACGCCATCGGGAGATCATCGGGGAAGATGATGGCGAGGATTTCCTCAAGCGAGAAAGCCAGCAGTTCATCGGTTGAGTAGCCAGTGATCCTCGCCATTGTCTCATTGACAAAGACAAACCGCTCTTTCTGGTAGATGGCGAATCCCTGGATTGAATAGTCTACGAGGGCGCGGTAGGCCTCTGTCACTTGACGGTGCTCGGTCATATCGGTGGCAATCCCCCTCACGGCAGATGCCTGCACATTCCGCGAGGATGCAACCATCTGCTCAAGTTCGGCCACGCGCTGGCGCAACCGCGCAATCTCAGCCGCCTGCTCAGTTTCGTGGATTGTGGTTGTCATGGTGTCTGTTCCTCCTTTTGTTGCTGCTACTCGTGTTGCTGGTGCTGCTGGCCCCTAGAAAAGCACAAAAAACAACACCACGCCGAGAATAAGGAGAATAGTCCCCCCGCCAACCACGAGGAAAAGCCGCTCAAGGTTGAGCAGATGCCACGATCCAACAACATTTTGCTCGTCGCCAATGATGTAAAGACGGAGCGGGGTTTTATCCAGCCGGTAGTCCACTTCGGTGACGGGGACTCCCCGGATATGCAGCTCAGTCCGCACAAAGCGAACATCTTTGCCAACAACGGTTATCGCCTCGCGCAGCAGTTCGTTGAGCGGCGCGACACTATGCCACCGCCCCTCATACGGGTCAATAGCCGCCTCGTACACCGTTTCCTGGGGTTGGCGCAGGGCCAGTCGCGGGAGTTCGTCTATATCGTCGGTGTTGTTCAAGACGTGGGTTTTTCGGGACCAGGCTATCATCTGTTCTTCAATCACCTGGCCCTTTTGCTGGCAGTCGGGGCAGGGAATGCGCCCCTCGCCGTGGCAGTCCGGGCAGGGTTGCGGTTCGCGTGTTTCGCGTATCCGGGGCTGTTCCCCCTTTTTCCCTCCCGTTGTCCTTGCTGCTGTCCTTGCTGCTGTCCTTGCTGCTGTTTTTGCGGCGGCTTTTGCCGCTGCCTGCGGGCCCGTCGGGGGGACAACCATCCCCTTCCCCTGGCAGGTTTTGCAGAGAAACAACCCTTTTCCTTCGCAGGTTGCGCAGGTGATGACCCGCTGCGAGTTGGGCCAGACAATGGGTTGCTGAGAGATATTGCCGAATGCGGGCGTATCATCATCACCACTCCTATCGGGGACGGGAATTTCCCAGATGTCTGGCATAGGGAGAATGGGTTCCTGTTCGTCATCCGCGATGGGCCGCAGGCGCGGCGACAGGGGGACACGGCTTTCATACAGGGCGTGGAGTTCGTAGAAGTAGATATTGTAGCTGACAATCTGTTCAAGTTCGACAATATGCCCAAGCGACGAGCGGCGAAGCCACCCCTTGTTGCTCCAGCGGTTGAGCAAGCGGCGGATGGCATCGGCGCGGTGGAGCGCGTCGGCGCGGGTGTGGCTACGGCTGATATACTCCTGGCTGAGCAGGTCGCCAAACACCGTCTCAAGCGGGTTTTCCATCCATTCGGCGGTCGGCTCCCATCGCGACTCCTCCATATCTTCTGTGGAGCGGTCAATGTGTTCGCTGAGGGCGCGGCGGAGCGCGGCCACTGCCTCGCTCGCGCTGGCAAAGCGGGACTGGGGGGAGACTTCGAGCATCCGGAGCAGCACGGGATCAACATCTCGGAGCGAGGGATCGCGGCTGGCCAGGGGGACAATTTCCATCCCCGGCGCGGGCGGCATCTCGCCGCTGAAGAGCTGGTAGAGCAGGGACCCCAGGCTGTAAATATCCAGGGCGGGCGAGGCTTCGCCCTGGTCGAGACGCTGTTCGGGAGCAGAGTAGGGGGTCAGATAGTCGGCTTCATCCACACTACTCAGGTCGGGTGTATCGGGGCTGGCGGCCAACCCCAGGTTTGTCAGGTAGGCCACGCCATCGGGCGTAACCAGCACATTGGCGGGCTGAATATCACGGTGATACACATCGTTTGCGTGGAGATAGTCTACCACGCTGGCGAGCTGTGTCGCAATGCGAAGCACAAGCAACGGGGCAAGCGGTTTTGGTCCCCCCTCCTGACCGTCTTTTTGCTCGTCCCGGAATTCCTGCCGGTGTTCTTCCAGAATGTCGCTCAGGGGTTGGGCGTTGAGCATCGGGGTCACAAGATAATCGCCATAGGTTGTGTCGTGCCCGGCATCTATGACGGGAAGCAGGTGGGGGTGGTCGAGCCGAGCGGCCAGGCGGGCCGCCAACTGAAACCGACTGGCCGACACCCAGTCGGGGCGGCGGAGAATATGCACCTGCACCGGGCGGTCAAGCGTTTGATGGGTGGCAACATAGACAATGGACAGCTCATCCTGGCGAGCTTGCTCGTGCAGGTGGTAGTTGTTGATCTCAAACGATGTTCCGCCGCCGCCTCTACGAGACGCATAGGGCGAATAGAATTGTTCGGAAGCGTCTTTTCGTCCTGGGTATGCCATAGAAAGCCTTCTCTACGGGTTGGTGCAAGGGCGGGTATCCACAACCCCACCGAAGACAATTTTCTCCTGGTCGCGGAAGGTGCCACAGCAGAAGTGCCCCGTCCCTCCAAGCCGGGCCAGCGATTGCTCAAAATAGTCGTTCATCTCCTGGCTAAAATAGTCTACGGGATTGACCGCATAGCCGGGGTTGACGGGGGTCTGGTTCGGGTCGGTGTTGTTCAGGAGCTTCTCTGGCACCGGGCGGATTTCAAAATGGAGGTGGGGGCCGCCATAGGTTCCGGAGAGGCAGAGCACATCGCCCGGCTTGACAAACTGCCCTTTCTGGACCTTGACTGCGCTGGCGTGCCCATAGATGGCATAGACAGAGCCATAGCGCACAATAACAATCATTGGGGGGCAGCCACCAAAAGGACAATCCCTGTTTGACACACCCGCACACGCCACCACGCCGTAGCCAATGGAGAGGAGGGGGGTACCTTCGGGCACAGCAAAATCAATGCCGGGGTGGCGGCCCTGGCAAAAGCGGTAATACTGGCTCCCCTTGCCCGCGGCATATTTTGTGTAACCATAGAACTGGGAGATACGCGGTTGCCCCGCCACAGGCATCATGGTAAAGACCGGGTGTTTGCTGCTCAGCGCATCGGTGGGGCTGCTGCTGTCGGGGGCAGCGGGGGCTTCCGGTTCCTCAACGGGAGCGTCAGTCCCGATCAGTTCGCTCTGGCGGAGCGGGGAGCCGCCCGCCTGGGCATAGAATACATCAAGTGCAAATACCTGCACCTGGAGCGTTGTCCCTTCCATATCCACGGTGTAGCGGTCTGACAGGGGCGTACCGGGGTGGCTACTGGCAGCAAGCTGATGAAAGGGATCGTCGGGTTGATAGAGGTTGCCAGCGATGTTGTGCGTTTCGGTCCAGAGTGCGTCCCGCAGGGCACCGGGTGGAGTGTCGCTCAGGCGGCGCACATCGGACCAGTGCGGCACCGGGGTATAGAGCGTGTCGCACCCAAAGACCTGGATGGCATATTCGGCTCCCTCAACGGTGATGCGGTAGTTTTCGCCCAGAGACGGGCCGAGCTGTTTCTCAAGCGCAACGCGATGAAAGGACCAGTCGGTGTGGAGTTCGCTGCCGCATCGCTGGTAGGTTGCCTGGAGTAACTTCAGCCCCAGTCCACCCTCTGGCATCTTCCCCCCTAGGAGGGCATTGAGGCTTTGCACCTTGCCCCAGTGGGGAATTTCGTTGAAGAGCGTATCGCGGGCGAATGGTTGAAACCCGTATTGCTTGCCCTCAAACTCAATTCGTTCGGTGCTGCTGGCGGTGGTGGCCAGCGGTGCGCCAAGATTGTGCTTTGCAGCATAGGTATGAAACGCCCAGTCTTTGCGATAGCCCTCTCCCCGCTGGCGGTAGGCCTCGTTCTGGAGCACGTTCCAGAGATCATCCGTATCACGAGAGCCAGTATCAGTGTTGCTCTCGGTTCCGACACCAAACGACACCCCGCGCCCGGACGGAAGGGCCAGCGGACGGGGTGGGGGAGGGGGAGCATCCTGCTCCGCTATCTCGCTGTCGGCTATAACCTCATTATTTGCCGGGGTGGACAACGAGGGAGATGGGGGCGTGAACGAGAGGGCTGCATCGGGAGCAGCCGGCTGAGGCCCTGGCCCGCCCATCTGCTCAGCCTGTGGAGCCGGCCGTGTTGCTACGCCCCCGCCACCAATGATGCGGTCTGGCGGGGGGAGCGGGCGTATTTCGTTGTGGAAGATACGTCGCAGGGCCCGAAAAACGAAAACAGCCACGCCACCGAAGAAAAGAATATATCCTAGAAATCGCCACCTTTGTTTTTGCATCGCTCCAAAATTCCTTTCCCCTTTTCCTCTTCATCATACTCAAGTTCGTCATACTCAAGTTCGTCATACTCAAGTGCCTGGTGATTCGCCCAGTGCAAACGCATCGTGAATCACTCGCATCGCATAGTCGCCCTCTTTGTGGGCAACAACCAGCGAGATATTATACTCGGTGCTTCCCTGGGCAATGGCAACAATGTTGATGCGATGATCGCCCAGGGCCCGAAAGGCTTTCCCTGCAATACCCGGCGTGCCACGCATTCCCGACCCGACCACGGCAATAATCATCATTGGCTCCTGCACCTCGACATGCTCAACGTTGTGGTGGGAGATGTCGGGAGAAAGTTCCCGCCGTAGTGCGCTGGCGGCTTTTTCCGCGTCGCGCTGGACGACGGCCAGGCAGATATTTTGCTCGCTGCTGGCCTGGGTGATCATCAGCGTATTGACCCCCGCCTCGGCCACGGCTTTGAAGATGCGGGCTGCCATTCCGGTGCGCCCAAGCATGCCCGGTCCCCCCACGGTTATCAGGCTTACATCTCGGATAGCCGTAACGGCCTTGATAGTTCCGCTCTCAGCCTCGCTAATAAGCGTCCCCGCATGGTTGGGGTTGAAGGTATTGAGAATGCGGATAGGGATACCACGCTGGATGAGCGGGTAGGCCGTTTTCGGGTGCAGGATGTTCGCGCCATAGTAGGCCATTTCGGTCATCTCTATGTAGGAAAGCGAAGGCAACGGGTGAGCATCGGGCACAATGCGTGGGTCCGCCGTCATCACACCATCTACTTCTTTCCAGAACCATACTTCGTCAGCATTGAGTGCTGCCCCAAGTATAGCACAGGTATAGTCACTTCCGCCACGCCCAAGCGTTGTGGGGATACCGGTTGCAGTTGCGGCAATGAAGCCCGTGACAACCGGCACGCGCCCCCCTTCGAGCAGCGGCAGCAACCGCGGCTCGCTCCGCTCTTGCGTTTCTTCCATTAGCGGCGACGCATTGCCAAACTCGTCGTCAGTAACAATCAGGTCGGTTGCATCTATCGCTTCGGCCTCCACTCCCACGCTTCGCAAAGCTGCGGCAATGAGCCGGGCGTTGCAGCGTTCGCCCTGCCCGCTTATCAGGTCGAGAGCGCGGGGAGTTAGCTCACCCAGCACAGCAATGCTCCGCAGCAGGTCGCTGATATAGTGAAACATCGACTCAAGCTGCGGTTCAAGCATTGCGCATTCGTCGGGCGTGGCCAGTTCGCGGGCCACCTGCATATGCATATCCACGAGCCGCGAGAACACGTCGGGAGCCGCGCTGTTTCCCGCCGCTGCTGCGTGGGCCGCTTCTATCAGCGTGTTGGTTGTGCGGAGGTCGGGCGAGTTCATTGCTGATACGACGACCGCAAGCTGGTGTTTTGTTGCCTGTCGCTGCACAATGTTGACAACCTGGCGAATAGCATCGGCGTGCCCGACCGATGTCCCACCAAATTTCATCACGATTCGCATGAGGGTCCTTTCCCCAGGAGCGACGCTATTGCCCGGTGTGCAGCACGGGCCCGCCACGTCTTTCCTGGCATCGCTCGAAATTCTTGCAAACGTCCATGATTATACCATGTGGACTGTGGAGAAACGCAAAGAACACAGCTATGCCCCGCGGCCAGGGGGAAATCGCTGTGCTCTTTGCGTTTTCGTGGTTTTCTGTTGTTCTGGCGGCTACTGTTCGCTGGTAATGTTAGCCAGTGGCTTCGGCAAACCGCTCTTCGATGGCGGGCCAGTTGACTGTGTTCCACCAGGCATTGAGATACTCGCCACGCTGGTTTTGATACTTCAGGTAGTAGGCATGCTCCCAGACATCTACCCCAAGCAGGGGGATATGTCCGTGGGAATAGGGGCTATCCTGGTTGGCCGTGCTCATCACGTCGAGATCGCCATCTTCGGTCAGGACCAGCCAGGCCCAGCCGCTCCCGAAGCGATTGAGGCCGGCATCGTTTACCTTCTCCTGGAGCGAGGCAATATCGCCAAACGTGGACTCGATGGCGCGGGCCAGGTTGCCCGAAGGCTCCCCGCCACCATCGGGAGCCATAATTTCCCAGAAGAGTGTGTGGTTGGCGTGCCCTCCGCCATTGTTGCGGACAGCGGTACGAATGGATTCGGGCAGATCGTCCAGGTCGCGGAGCTGCTCTTCTACCGAGCGGGTTTGCAGGTCGGGATGCCCCTCCAGGGCGGCGTTCAGCTTGCTGACATAGCCGGCGTGGTGCTTGTCGTGGTGTATCTGCATGGTCTGTTCGTCAATATGTGGTTCAAGCGCGTCATAGTCGTAGGGCAGCGGGGGGAGGCGAAAACCAGTTGCTTCGCCGGTTGGGGCTACGGTTGGTGTCACTGTTGTTTCGCTCGTGGGGTTGGTTTTGATGCAGGCGTTGAGGACGGTGGCCATACTTCCGACACCGAGCGTCTTCAAAAACACTCGACGGCTCATTCCGTTTCTCATCATTTTGTTTCTCATCATGGGAAAGTCACTCCTTTCGAGAATTACCACTCAAGGACAACCATATGATGCATCTCTTTTGTACTTGTTCAGCTCCCCTCCCAATCCCTCCCCCCACCGGGGGGGACGAATGGCATAGGAACCTTGTCTTATCTGTGCTACAATAGACTGACCAGACCTGAATACGATAGAGATCTCCCATCCTTATGCTTGGCGGCCTGGATGGGTCTTTTCTTTTTCCTGCCATCAGCCTCAAGTATACCATGGTTTCTGGCAGAAATTCGAGTTATTTTAACCTCGATTCATCCCCCCAACACCGCCCGATACGTCGGCGGCAGGTCGCCGAGG
>DAOTUE010000080.1:0-35611 GCA_034436975.1 Chloroflexaceae bacterium | reverse complement strand
CTCGTCGGAGCGAATGGGGTCGGTGGCCGGCAGCAGTTCCACGTTGCGCGACGTGACCTCTTTGACTTCGACCTGCAGCAACCAGGAGGCAAAATCGTGTTTGAAGGCTGCGACGAGTTGTTTGAGTGGGTGATCGGTTTCAGCCATTATAGCGGGCCTCTATCACTCCCGGACTTCCAGAACCAGGAGATTGCAAGCGAATGGCGCACAAGGTAATTGTTGTAAGGTAGCTGTTGTTTTCGATGCTATCGGGAGCAAAAAAAGCCATAGAGTCACTTGAATCATACCATACGCCCGAAGGGATCGCAACAAAGAATTGTTCAGATGTTCAGATCGCCCCCCTGCTCCCCTATGGCGCGGCCAGTTCTGAGATGCCGCGCTGTGCAGAAAATATCTCGCTACGGGTATCGCGGTCAAAATCCCAGTACCAGAGGGCGGCGGGACTGTAGGGCGAGGCAGTGTTCGGCCCACGCGGGCCTGGCTGTGCGCGAGAGGCAACAACATAGAGCAACCCGCTGTCTCCCATTGCCAGCGCGTCCCCAATCGTTCCTTGCATGACCCCGGCTGCTACCAGGCTGTCTCTCCCCCTGCTACTGCGGTGGTACAGCTCATAGCGTTGGACAAGTGTCCCCTTGCAATCGGTGGTCATATAGAAGAGCGAGCCATCGTCGCCCCACGCCAGTGCACGGGTCCAGTAGGCTGTATCAATACGATCTTGCTCAACCCCGTTGGCATCGAGCAGAAGCAAGTCGGCCCCGGGTTCGCTGGCACGAACGGCCTCGACCGCGATGGCATGGCCCCTGGATGAAACGAGCGGGACCCGCAACTCGCGGTAGCGATAGTTTCCATTGACCACCTGGATAGCTGATCCAATATCGTGCTCCAGGCCTGTCGTCAGATCGAGCAAAAAGAGCGTGCTCCGAGTGTCGGGTGCGTGGGCCGCATACACAAGCCGTGTAGCATCCAGCCATTGTGGGCCATAGCGGCTCCATTCATTGCTGCTGGCGACAACCTGCCCACTTATTGGACCGGTCGCTTGCACACTCACTGTTAGAGGGATGGTAGGATCAGCGGAGGTGAGGCTGGAAATGGGTATGACCTTGATACCACGCTGTTCAGGGGCAATCCCTGTTTCATCCATACTCATTGCAAGGTGCGACGAGTCGGGGCTAAAACTCAGGTCGGCGCAATTTACTCCCGTGTCGGCAACACGGTGGGGCTGCAAGCCATCGGGTTGCATCAGCCAGAGCGACGATGGGATAGCAAAGCTACTTTCTGTCAAACTTACACCCGGCTGCTGCGAACGGCAAAATGCGATAGTTTGACCATCGCCGCTTACGGCCAGGGTTGTCTCATCTTCGGGGGTATGCGTTAGCCGGCTGGCTTCTGCTGCACCAGCATCCATACGCCAGATGTCACCATCGTAGAGGAAAAACAGCCGTTCTGGGAGGGTAACATTGTCCCCCTCCGTTGCAAGCGTCAGCCGGTCCGAGGTTCTGGTCAGCGTTGGCTCGCGGGAAACAGCAATACGAATCTGATCCTCATCGTGCGAGAGCGAAAGATGGTAGATATGGGGCTTTTCAATCGCTACAACCAGCGTAACTCCGGCGGCCTCATCCAGGTCAACATGAAACGTTGCGGAGCGGAGCACCTGCGTCCTGGTAAAGAGGGGGGACTGTTCGACCATCGAATGATCGAAAACCTCATCGTGAAGCCAGTTGGGAAACTCGACCAGCAACACATAGTTGGCCGGAGCAAATGGTTCGCCCGTAAGCTGCATAAAATCGCGTTCGCTGACGATCCGGGCCTTCGCACTCAACGGCGCGGAATCATCGGCCATGTCAACATTCAGGATGATGCGTTCGTAAGCAGGGAACGTCTCTACCGTGATAACATCAGTCAGGCGGGCCGAGAAGCGTCCGCCATCGAGATCGCCCGCCACCTGGTTGCAAAAGCTGAAATCGCGCAAGGCCGGGTTGGGCGTGGCCGTCGGCGGGAGCGGAGTCGAGGTAGGAATGGGGGTTAGCGAAGGTGTCGGGGTCAGCGAAGGTGTCGGCGTTGGGGATGGCGTGGGCGAGGGCGTGGGAGTCAGGGTGAATGTCGGGGTTGCGCTCGGCGTAAGAGCCATCAAGGTCTTAACATTCACAATCTCTTCTTCCGGGGTCACTTCGACGCACCCGATGGGGACGAGAAGTGACAGGAGAGCCAGGGCCACCACTAGAACCTGGCGGATGGAAAAGGGCAGATGAACATTGCCGCCCGGTATATTGTTCCTGTAGGGGAGTGGGAATGGGGCTTTCCCTGCTGAAGATGTGTCCTGGGTGGTTCTGGCCTGTGCTGTATGGATACACTGGTTGTGCTCGCTGACCTGTTTCTCATTCATACGCTGTTGTTCAATTCTCCTATTTCTTTGTCACGCTCACCAGGTCACGCTCACCAGGAGCAGGCGTGCCTGTCTTTCTACTAATCCACCCCTGTCGCACCGCATAGATAACAGCCTGGGTCCGGTCGTTTACCGCCAGTTTCCGGAGGATAGAGGAGATGTGGTTTTTCACCGTTTGATTGCTGATGTCCAGCGCGGATGCAATCTCTTTGTTGGTCTGATTGTTGGCCACAAGTTCGAGCACCTGAAGTTCCCGTGGAGAGAGCGGGGAATAGACCTGTTGTGCGTCCTGGTCCATAGCGAGATGGCGAAATGCATCCAGGACTCGGGTGGCAACATCGGGCAGGGCAAAAACCAGGTCATTGATGGGATAGTTGCCTTTTCGCAGTTCGTGGAAGGTTTGCAACATATCGTCCCAGGAGACATTTCCCAGGAGGCAGGCCGCAACACCAGCACGGATAGCCTTCACCACCCTCTGGCTATCGAGCGAGGGGCTGAGCAGAACAATGCTGATATGGGGGTGTCCTTGTTTAATCACGCGGGCCACTTCGAGACCATTGATACCGGGCAAATCCATATCTATCAACACAATGTCGGGTTCCGTTTCGCTCACCACTTGAATAGCCTGCTGCCCATTGGATGCTTCGCCAACAACTCGAAACTCTGGCACGCTAGAGAGGTTTCGGCGTAGCCCCTCGCGAAACAGGATATACGCATGCACAAGCGCAACAGACGTAGTATTCACAGGTCTTTTTCTCTGGTTGTCGAACTGGGGGAGAGCCAACGGAGCTGGTTTCCCCCGGTTGGTTTATCGAGGCGGGGGGGCAGGGGGAGTGGGTGCAGCTTGCACGCTCTGCAAAACCTGTTCCACGATTGCCCGGAGTTGAGCTGCGCTCATAGCTCCGGGCCGTCCCCCCAGGGCCTGCCCGCCATAGAACACAAACAGGGTCGGAATGCTTTGAACCCGAAGCGCACGGGCCAGTTCTTGCTCCGCTTCTGTGTTGATTTTGCAAAATTTCGCTTTGCCAACAAACTCCTGCGCCACCTGCTCGAAGATAGGCCCGAAGGCTTTGCAGGGTCCACACCACGGGGCCCAGAGATCCACAAAGACCGGCTGGCTTGCCTGGAGCACCTCCTGTTCAAAGGTGGCCGAGGTTACTTCTGTGACAGCGGCAGCTTTTTTCTTGCTGGCTTCCTGCTCCTCGTGTAGTCGTTTGCGCTCGGCACTGATCTCTTCAGAAGACATTGTCTGGAGGATTTCGGCTTCCACCAGTCGCAGTTCTTCCATTGTGGGGGCGAAGCGAAGGGCCCGTGGGTCGCAAAAATTTGTACATATTCCACGGCAATCCCCACACTGTTCCGCGTTCAGCGTGGCGGGTTTTGTCGGGTTGGCCATATCGAACTGGAGCACCTGGTATGGGCACATTTTCGCTGGAAAGCAAGGCGTTGCACAGGGGCAGCGCGACGGATCAACAAAGACCGGCATACACACCTCGTAAGACACTATTGAGAAACGGTTGCATTATACGCGATTTATTTTGGCAAAACAAACAATCCATTGCCAACCTACCGCATTGTCATCGGCATAATAATATGGATGTAGTTGTCTTCCCCGATGGGGCGAAAAACGCCCGGATTCTGTGAAGCCTGCGTCTCAAAGGCCACCTGGGTTGTCTTGATGGAAGAAAGCGCATCGGTGACATATCTCACGTTCATTGCAATCTGCCCCCCGTCGCCGTGGACAATACCATCCAGTTCGCCGGTATTGTCGCCCAGTTCGGCGGCATTGGCGTTGAGAACAAGTTTGCCCGGCTCCAGTTCTTCGTTGCCCGGTTCCATTGTGAGTTTGAGATAGTGCTGATTGACCGAGGCAAAGAGCGAGGCCAGTCGCACTGCTTTGAGAAACTCCTGGGTTTCTATCACCGTGCGGGTGACGTAGCTCGTAGGAATAATCCGCTCGAAGTCGGGAAACTGTCCCTCGATAAGGCGCGAGACGAGATCGGTGCTTTCTGTGTGGAAGAGGACCTGCCCCCCGCCTGGTGTGACCGAGATAACCACCGGTTCTTCTGTATCGCCAATGATGCGGGCCAGTTCGTTGAGTGCACGGGCCGGCACAATCACCTCTTGCAACGCAGATGATCTCGCCCTGGATTCTTCGGAAAGTTCGACTGTGCGGGTGGCCATGCGGTAGCCATCGGCGGCGGCAAAGGTCACGGTTGCGGCTTCCGATGATTCGTTCTTGAGCCGTACCAGGACTCCAGTTAAAACAGGGCGCGAATTATCTTGCGAGGCGGCAATGGCAACCTGTTCGATAGTTTGTCGAAGAACCTCGGCAGGAAGGCTCAAAGAAGCCTGCGGCTCGCTGACAGTTGGTATCTGGGGGAAATCATCGGCCTCGATGCCTTTGATGTTGTTGGTAAAGCGAGAACAAGTCAGGGTGATGGTTTGCGTCCGAGCATCGAGCGACAGGGTCAGGCGATCATTGGGAAGATTGTTGACAACATCGCTGAAAAGGCGGGCCGGCAGCGTGATAGCCCCCTCTTCCTCTATCTGCGCATCTATCCAGCAGGTAATGCCAATCTCCAGGTCGGTCGCTGCCAGACGGAGGCGGTCCCCATCGGCAGCCAACAGCACATTTGAGAGAATGGGCAACGGACTTTTGGTTGAGACCACACGAGAGATCGTTGCCAGCCCCCGTTTCAATTGTTCTTGCAAGCAAGAAATTTTCATAAAGACCCTTCTAACAGCACCGATAAGATTCTTTGTTTGTTCGTTCTTTAGATTATAGCATACTCTGAAGGGTGCTTGCTCATTGCCGTTTTCTAAACTATGAAAATTCATGGTTTCGTAACCTAGAAGAATTTGTTATAATAAAGTTATGACAAACCTTGTGCACGAAACGAACGTGCCATTGAGTATTCTGGCACCAGCTTCTCTGTTTCCTTCCTCTCCCCATCCCATTTCCTGCACGACACCTTATGGTACTACGATCGTTCACACCACCGGTGGGCAACACTGGCTTGCTCCCGCATGGCCCCAGGCTCTCATCTACACAAGCAAGGAGATGGGGCTGGCGCGAGTAGTCGAATTGCTCCCCCTGCACGCACTCAACCGGCTGGCGGAACCGGGCGACCTGGTGTTTCCCGACCAGCTTCTTGACCTGACCAGCGGCCCCCCCGCAACATTCTTTGTGGGCAAGGGGTATGGTTTTATACAGCAAAACCCGCCATTTTGCCCCGAACTGCGGGCCGCGCTCCTTGCTGCTGCAAGAGAGACCGTGGCAACACGACCACTACTCCGCCGTCCTCGCGTCTTTGGGCGCGGTACCTATGGGGCAATGGATGAGGATGCATTGGGAGCGTGTATGCGTGAGACAGGAACAGAGGCGGCAACAGAAAGGGAAGGGAAGATGGAAAGAAATCTCCCACCGGGGAAGTGGGATGCCAGGCTTGATGGCAGCAATGTTGATGCGAATGTTGATGAGACAGTCCTCCAGGTTCTCCAGTCGCTCCAGTTCTGGGGCGCAGATGTTGTGGGTG
This sequence comes from Chloroflexaceae bacterium, assembly GCA_034436975.1. GTDB lineage: Bacteria > Chloroflexota > Chloroflexia > Chloroflexales > Chloroflexaceae > JAAUSY01. The sequence goes on along the minus strand of DAOTUE010000080.1, from coordinate 29,689 downwards.
TGGGAAGCGGGCCAGTATGCTTTCTGTCCCGCGAACTGGAGCTTTGCTATGCTCCGCTTGGCTATGTTGTGGCGGGGGATAATATGGTGGAGGGAGAAACGACCACGGAGACGGCCCTGCTGCTGCAGGAGATTGTGTCGAGCGTACAACAAACATTGTCCGCTGTGCGATCCTGTGCGTGTCAGCATACCATGCGCTCGGCCCGTGAGCGGGGAAGAGTTGGCGACGATTGGCATAGCTGGATAGTGGAATAGTGGTTTTCAGGATTGGATGATTTGGTTTAAGGAGGGGTAGCGATGCACGTAGAATATCGAAACATGGGGCGGTACAACCAATGGCTGATCTGGGGAGGATTCGGGGGCATTGTGCTTCTGTTCCTCTGTGCCATTGCGCTGTTCTGGTCGCAGCCGGTGCAGGCGCAGGGCCCGGGCGACATGGATCTAAGGATTGAGAAGAGGTTGCAAGGCAGTGAAGTTGTTCAAGTGGGGCAAATCCTGACCTTCAAAATTGTCATTGAAAATACCGGGACGGTCTCTATCACCCATATCGAAGCCGAGGATAATTTTGTCGAGAGTATCGTTGCCCCATCAGGAACGGGCCCCTTCGCCAAACCAGACGATCCTCCACTGAGCGAGCCGGCGGGGACGTTCGATGGAGTCAACACAATAGTCTGGGATGATCTGGTCGAATCGCTGCCGGGCGGGGCCCTCGCGCCGGGCGAGCAAATAGAAATTTTTGTCCACCTTCGGGCGGTCCACCCCTCAGAACAGCTCCAGACGGTCAACGAAGCACGGATAAGAGAGGCAATTGCCTATGATTTACGCAAAGAACTCGACATCCGCGACGATGTTCCCAGCGATGTGCGCGGGAGTAATGCCCCCGTCACCAAAAAAGTTGCCAATGTGGGGGACATCGTTGTTGGGACACCGGTGACATTTACCATTGAGATACGGAATGGCGGACTATCCCCCATTCGCAACCTGCCCCTGAGCGACGAGTTCAATCCATCGGTACTGGAGTTTGTGCAGGCCGTCCCCCCTGCCGACCTGGCCGATACAACCAATGGCCTGTTGAAATGGGACGATCTGCTGGTGACGTTGGGGCGTGAGCAGTTGGGCCCGGGCGAGACTATCAAGGTGGTGACGGTATATCGTGCGCGGCGGGCTACCGATCTATCAGTCAACAAGGCGAAGGTGGATATGGCCCAGGACGAGTATGGCAATACGCTTGCGCCGGATGATTCCAATGTGCCTATCCGAATTATCCCTGCCAATACCGCCACCGCCACGACAGAAGCGCAGGCGACCGCTACCGCCACGACAGAAGCGCAGGCGACCGCCACCGCCACGACAGAAGCGCAGGCGACCGCCACCGCTACAACAGAAGTACAGGCGACCGCTACCGCCACAACAGAGACCCAGGAGACCGCCACGGCAACCGCTCAGGCACCGCGGGGAGGCGATGATGACGATGATGATAATGATGACGACACCGAGGAAGCAATCGCCACGGCGACAGCGCAGGCAACCGCCACGGCGACAGCGCAGGCAACCGCCACCCAGGATATGTGGGTCACATCGGAGGCGGTGATGGACACGAGCACAGCCACAGCGGAGATTGTGATACCACGGACACTCCCCCGAACCAGTCAGCCAGTATCTCCCCCATCGCATACCGCCCCTGTTGTGGCTATTGGTATTCTCAGTATCGTGCTGGCGGCTCTGGGAGCGTCTGGCTTGCGCCGTCCTCGGCCATAGCGACGGCCCGCACCAGGGTACTTTCGGCTGTCATAATCTCAATGAGCATCTGCCCATGCTGGATCAAATCGTCAAGCGGCAAGTGCTCATTGGGACCATACTCAGAGCTATCGTGACGGGCCACGGCAAGCGAGGCAACTGGCGTATTGAGGTAGTGGGAAAAGATATGCAGGGGTTGCGAGAAGGGACCGAGTGGGAGCACATTGAGTGGCGCACCATAGACCCGCTCGCCGGACTCCACGAGCCGCTGGAGAAATGGCTGGCTTCTGCTTGATTGAATTGGCGCGTAGCCACCCGATATTTTCTCAACCACAACATCGTGAAAATTCTTTTCGGCCAGGTGTTTTTTTAGCTGGTAAAACACCTCGTCCGGGTGCTGGTTTGGCACAAGCTGAAAATCAAGCCGGGCCGATGCCGTTGTCGGGATGCAGGATATATCGTTGCAGGGAGAAACATTGAGCGATGCGACATTGCAGGTCGGGAGGGTTGCTTCGGTCCTCACCAGCGTTGCGCCCCGCATCCCGAAGAGAAATTCGGGGATACGCCACGCTTCCAGTCGTTCGGCCTCGTTGAGCTGAACCTGCCGCAAAATGGTTCGTTCTTCTCGCCCCGGTCCTTCGACCTTATCGTAGAACCCGTTGATGCGGATGTCCTCATCCACCCCTTTGACCTCTGCGAGGGCCCAGATAAGCCGCCAGAGTGGGTTGCTCACGCTGGCGGCCAGGCCGGGGGGCAAAATGAGCGAGGAACCAAGCACACCAAGACGCACCTGCAACAGCCCCTTGCTCCCGCTGTAGCAGAAGGGACGGCCCTCAGCGTCGCGCTCTCCACCGCTGCTGAGGCATGCATGCACCTGTCCCGTGCTGGCATACTGGCGGACCACGCCGGCAAGATGGGGGCTACCAATGAGCCGCTCCCCTTCTGCTACGATGATCAGGCCGTGGGGGAGTTCGCGCTCAATCTTGAGCAGCATTTGAATAGCCTGGAGATGGGCAATGAGCGGGCCCTTGCCGTAGGCCACACCTCGCGCATAGAGGTTATCTTCGCGTTCGGCCACACGAAACGGCTCGTGCAACCAGGCACGCCATGGGCCGCAGGGGGCAACGTCGTAATGATGGTAGAGCAGGAGGGTAAAGGGGAGACGACCCGTGCGCCACCCAAAAACCACCGGCGCACCGGCTGTCTGGACAATTTTCACCTCCAGCCCGGCCCGGTGCATCAGATGTGAGACGACGCGAGCGGTTGCGGCGAGTTCGTGGTTGTGCCCGCTGGTGGAGGGCTGAGCACAGAGGTAGCTCAGATTGTCTACCAACTGATCGGCTAAAATATGGGTTGGAGCTGGCATAGGTACTGCTCCTTTGCTGCTTCGGGACTTCTTTATCCCTGGCTTAGATGTTTATTAAGAACTCTTTCGGGCAATTCAGCTCCGGGCGATTCGGTGTGTTCGGCACGCAAAACAGCACCATTCTGGATCGCATCGAAACAACCAGACCTTTGCTTATGGGTTTCTGAAACGACCCTTCTTCGAGAGTATAGAAGAAAAAACCCTGCTGTTGGTATTATAACACTTTGCCAACCAGATACCTACTGATAAGGCCACTCCGCGGGCAGGGTTGGTACTAAGGTACTATCACGATCCGAAGAGATGCTGCCAGGCGGCTTCAACCTGGGCGCGGGTTTCTTCAAGCGTGCCGGCGGTGTCAATCACCACATCGGCATAGGCCAGGCGGCTCTCCTGGGGCGGTTGCGCCACGATGCGCTGGCGGGCCTCGTGCTCCGACATGCCGCGGTTGTGGACAAGCCGCTCTTGCTGCAAATGCTCCGGGCAGATGACAACCCAGATTGCATCGCAGTGTGGTTTCCACCCCGCCTCAATGAGTTTAATTGCATCAATAACTGCAACCGGGGGGATGGGACGGGAGCAGGAGCAGGGGCCTGGGTCGGCGTGGTGCTGGCGCACTTCCTGCGCCACCTGCGCGAGCCACTCAGTAATTTCCGCATGCACTGCGGGATGGATGATCCGTTCAAGCTGTTCAAGCAGGGCGGGGTCTTGAAAAACCAGGGCACCAAGTTTTTTTCTATCAAGCGGGCCGTCGGGGGCGGTGAGGATGTCTTCGCCAAAGGTTGCGACAATCTGGCGATAGACAGGGGTGCCCGGCTGCTGAACACGCCGCGTCACCGCGTCGGCATCAATAGCCCGCGCTCCAAGTTGCTCCAGCATGGCAACAACCGTGCTCTTGCCACAGGCAATGTTGCCCGTTAGACCAATGAGAAGAAGTTGGGGTGGTTTCACAAGAATTGCACCTGCTCTATGGTGTAGCGGAAAAACTCCCCCTCGCTCTCGTAGCGGTCTGTGCCAAACCACCAGCCCGCACTCCCCGCCGATGGGATCGTATAGCCCCCGAAGGTGCGCTCCTCTGTTGGCTTCAGACCAAAGGGGACAAACTCCCGCTGGTCGGAGTGCCATCGCTCAAAGCGACATTCCTCCACGCGCCCGCTGGTATCAATCGTCATCTGGATAGTAACTGGCTCCCCGTCAATGGTCATACGGGCCTGAATATGGGTATTGTCCAGTGCTTCCCACGCAACCCCACGCTGTGGCAGCAGGCCCGCCGGGAGCCAGCTGGTCTCCCCGGCCAGGCGGCCAATGGCTGAGCGGGCAACGTCCGGTCCCCCGCTGGAGACCACGGGGATAATCCAGAGGAAAAAGCGGAGCATCCCCTGCTGTGCCTCGTACACGTCGGCTCCCTTCATCATGAGGCTGCCCATTCTGACAGTGGGTCGCCAGACAAAGCCTCGATGTGGGGTCAAAATCTCCTGGGCAATAAATGGATTCCATCTGTTGCCCAGACGGATGCTTCCAGACATGTCGAGGATCGCTGCGTTGGCAAGGGGCGTGCCGGGGGCAATAGCATGCAAAACGTACCGCTGGACGGGTTCGGGCAGGTCGGCGACCATCTCAGGGGAGAAATGCGAGGCGGGCGGGTCTACCGTGGCAAGTCGGGCCCATGCCCGGTCAATCTCCCGAACGCTCTGCGAACGGTTGAGACCAGCAACAATTACAACGACGATGACAACAACGGCGAGAATTGCCAGAAGTGTGAGAACAAGATCCATGAACTATTTCCTTTCATAGGAATGGCGGCCGCGCACCCCCTGCGCCACCAGCGCAAAGAGCACAAGCGATCCTTGCAGCACCCCGCTGATGCTGCTGTCAATGTTCAAACGCAGAGGTAGTCCCACGCTCCCCACGCTGAAGCTGGCAAAGAGGATGACCACGGGCAGCACCCAGGCCGGACGAAAGCGTACCAGCAGGACAATGAGCAGGGCCATCAACCCGATACCGCTGGAGACGTTGGGAATGAGTGAGTGAAAGACAGCGAGCACCTGCACCGTACCGGTCATCCCCGCCAGCGCACCACATACCACAAGCGACTCGACCATATGGCGCGTGGCAGGCACGCCCAACCGTTCGGCGGCCAGCGGGTTTAGCCCTGCGGCCCGCAGCGAAAGCCCCCAGTGGGTGCGGGCCAGCGCAAGCCAGACCAGGAGCAAAACGGCCAGGGCCAGCAGGGGAGCCGCGGGGGCCAGGCGCAACCCTTCGAGGGTTGGCAACCATAGCTTTTCGGGGAGCCGCTCGGTGCCCGACATCGAGGCAATGCCGGGACGTTTCCACGGCCCGAGCACCAGGTAGAGGGCCAGGCCAGTTGCCAGGAAGTTCATCCCAAGCCCGGCAAAAATTTCGCTCACATGCCCGTAGTGCTTGAGCAGCGCAATGATCAGCCCCCACCCCCCCCCGCCAAGCATACCGGCAGCAAAGGCCAGTCCCCACACCAGCAGCGGGGGCAGGTCGGGCACCAATCGCAACGGGATCATGGCAAAGATGGCCCCGACTATTACCTGCCCTTCAATGCCGAGGTTGTACAGCCCGACGGTAAAGGTCAGCGTCAGTCCGCTGGCGCATAGCAGCAACGACGCAGCCAGCATGGTCATATCGGCCAGCCGGATCGGGCTGTTAAACGCACCAAATACAATCAACCGATAGGCTTCCAGCGGCGAAACACCGGTGGTGAGGAGGGCTAGCGTGGTGAGGAGCAACGCAGCAACCAGTACCCCTCCCCACTGCATCCCCACGAGCAACACGCGGCGCAGGAGCGGACGAAAACGAGCAAACGTGGCTTGCTGTGCTGACATCTATCCCTATCCCCTATCCCCTGTTCCCTGCTTCTGGAAAACATCCTCAGACCTGACCCCACCAATCAATCCGGACAACCGCTCGGTCGTGAGGGTGTCGCGGGGGAGCGGGGGCGACACCCTCCCGCCAAAAAAGACCATCACCACATCGCTGTAGGCCAGCAGTTCGTCGAGGTCTGCCGAGGCAAAGACCAGCGCGGCCCCCTCGGCGCGGCGTTTGAGCAACTGCTGCCAGATGTTTTGTGCCGAGGTGATATCCAGTCCGCGGGTCGGGTGTTCGAGCAGCAGCCCGCGGCAATGGGACGGAATGAGCGCGAGCATTGCCCGCTGCTGGTTGCCACCGGAGAGTTGGTTGAGCGGGGTATCGGGAGTGCCGCGGATGTCGTAGGTGGCAATTGCGGCGCGGGCCTCGGCGTGGGCTTCGGCGCGGTTTGCCAGGAGTGACGACTTCTTGAGTAGGAGGAGGTGTTCGGTCAATGAGAGCGCACCAATAAGCCCTTCTCCCAGCCGGTCGGCGGGCAAAAAGGCGATCTCTGCTTGCCGAAACGTGCCGGCTGATGGGGTGTTCTGTTCGTTCCCCAGAAGCAACATCCGTCCGCGGTCGGGGGCGTGGTTTCCTGCCAGCAATCGTAGCAAGAGATGTTGTCCCCCCCCAACCACTCCGGCCAACCCCACGATCATCCCCGCCGGAATGGTAAACGTCAGGTCGCGCAGTTCCAGCGAACCATCGCCTATTGTCACCTGCTCAAGCTGCCAGACCGGGGAGAGCAGCGGGGCAGAAGCGGCGGGATGGGCGGGCGATGGCTGAGTATGAGCGACAGGGGCGAGTTGAGAGGGGGGGAGCGGGTCGGGGGGGGCATGCTCAAACATCAGGGAGAGCAGTTTTTCGCGAGGCTGTGGCATCTCCATTTGCCCCTCGCCCATCACCTGCCCGGCCCGCAGGACGCTGGCTGTATCACACAAATCAACGATTTCCTCCAGTTTGTGCGAGACAAAGAGAACCGTATGCCCACGGGAAGCCAGGAGCCGCAGAGCACCAAAGAGCGCGTCTCGCTGCGTGGCGGTAATGCCTGTCGTTGGCTCATCAAGGATAAGCACCTGCATCCCCCACGCCAGCAACCGCACCAGTTCAAGTTGCTGACGCTGTCCGACCGTGAGACTGGCAATGGGAGCATTTGCATCAATGGCAAACGCCAGTTGCCCGGCCAGTTCCTCCAGGCGATGGCGGGCAGTGGACAGCGTGGGGAACAACCCGCGGGGGCTGGCGCAAACAAAATTTTCCAGCACCGAGAAGGCGGGGACATCGAGCGGGTCCTGGTAGACCATGCCGATACTCGCTTTCAGTGCGGCGGCGGGGGTGCCCAGGCGGGCCGGGCGACCATCCAGTACGATTTCGCCCGAATCTCGCGGCAACACCCCCGACAAGATCTTCATCAGCGTGCTTTTGCCCGCGCCATTTTCTCCCAGGATACCATGCACCTGCCCCGACGCAAAGTGCAGGCTAATTGCATCGTTCGCCCGTAGCTTCCCAAACGTCTTTGTCAAGTTGCCGATACGAATATCCAATCAGGCTCTGCCTGTTTTCTCAGTTCTGGCTTGCTCAGTTCTGGGCACTCTGTCCCTCTATTCCTTCGAGCAACTGGGGCATATACCAGATTTGCTTTTCGTCGGCCGCTTCTCCCGGCTCAAGGTAGACGGAGCCATCCTGGAAATTGAGCGGCCCGACAAACAGTTTGATGCTGCCATCAGCAAGCCTCTGGATGAAGGTGTCTAGCTTTGCGCTTTCGGTCTCGTTCATGTCCGGCCCTTTGACAAAGCCTATTGCGCTCGTGTCGGGGTTGTTGATGTTTTCCCAGTCGGGGGGGAGCCATTCCCAGGTTTGCTGCCACTGCCCCGATATAGCCGCGGTCAGGTGGCGCACATAGGCCGGGCCCCAGTTGAAGTAGGGCACTCCCAGGCAGACTTCTTTGCCCTGGATGCAGGCCCCCTCGTAGTCATAGGGAAGCGCATAGACAGTTTCCCCGGCGTTGTAGGCCTTATGGGCCTCAACCAGGGCTTCGGTTGTATCTATGCCCGAAATGATGACATCGTGCCCACTGTTGATAAAGTCGTTGGCAACCTGGGTCGGGTCGAGGGTGACAGCGGGGATATTGAACCAGAAGCCAATCCAGACCACTTTGAAGGCAATCTCGTTGGGGAGCGGCTCATCGCGCAGGTTTTCGGCGCAGTAGCGGGCCCCCAGGTAGGCCGCATTGACGAGGCGGCGGGTTTCGTCGTTAATCAGCGGCCCCAGGTAGGCAATTTTCCCCGTAGAGGTTCTAAGGGCGGCAGCACAGCCGGCCATCATTTTTCCGTAGATCATTTTCCCCATCACATTCCCCATATTGGGAGGGGCGGTGCCGGTCAAGACATCGTCTCCGGAAGCGTGGAGAAAGATGACATCTGGATACATTTTCGCCGATTCCAGCGTTCCATCGGCAAAATCTTCGGAGTTGCTGATGATAAATTTGGCCCCCTGTGCGACGAGGTCATCAACGGCCTGCTCAACGGTAAAATTCGGGCGGTCAGCCTGATTGACTTTGTCTATGTAGATAAATCTGGTATTGGGAACTTTGCGCTCGGCGTAGCGGGCCCCTTCGTAGTGGGCCTGGCTCCAGCCGTGGTCGTTGTAGGGCCCCACCAGGATCATCCCAAACGTGTAGGTCTCTTCGGTCGTCTGTTCTTCGCCACACGAGGCTACCAGCGTTATGCTGAGAAGCACAAGCATACTGAATATCCAGCGAATGCGATACATACTGTTTCCCTCTCCGCTCAATCTATGGTAGGATAACACATTATATATTGGGACAAATAGTAGCAGACAAATGCACAGGTGACAAGTTTATGCAACCGGTTTCCCCTCAATTTCTCATAGACTTTGCGGCCATCCTTGCGTGGGCTGCGCCGCTTATGTTTGCCACAATGGGCGAGACGCTCAGCGAGCGGGCCGGCGTGATCAACCTGTCGCTCGATGGAACGATGCTGCTGGCGGCAATGGTTGGCTTTGCGGTGGGCTTGCATAGCGGGAGTGTGCTGTTGGGGTTTCTTGCTGCGGCCCTGGTGGGGGTGGCAGTATCGTTTGTGCTTTGCGTGGTGAGTATTTCGCTACGCCAGTCACAGCTTGCGGTGGGGTTTGTGCTCACGCTGCTCTGCACCGATCTCTCGTCGTTTCTTGGCAATCGCTATGTGCGCGTGCCGGGGGTTGTTGTTCCGCATATGAGCATTCCCGTGCTGCGCGATATTCCCTTTCTGGGAGCGTTGCTGTTTGATCACGATATGCTGATCTATGCCAGTTTTCTGCTGGTGCCGGCGGTCTGGTGGTTTTTGTTTCACACGCGGCGTGGGCTTGTGCTGCGCTCGCTTGGCGAGCGTCCCGAAGCCGCGTTTGCCCGCGGGGTCAATGTCAACCGGCTGCGCTACCTCTATGTAATGCTTGGCGGGGCCCTCGTGGGTATAGCCGGGGCGGCCTACTCGCTCGACATCAAACAGGGATGGAGCCATCGTCATATTGCGGGGATGGGCTGGATTGCCCTGGCCATTGTCATTTTTGGCGGGTGGCGGCCCTGGCGGGTGGCGTTGGGGTGTTATCTCTTTGGACTCCTCCAGATTGTGTCCACCCGTTCGCAGAGTATGTTCACCTCGCTCCCCACGCAGATATTCCAGGTTGCGCCCTTTGTGCTGATGATTGTTGTGCTGGCCCTCGTTTCGCAGCGCAAATCGGCGCGGGGGGTGCCTGCGGCCCTGGGGAAATCGTGGCAGGAGCCGTAGCCTTGTTCCAGGGTTCGGGGGACAGGGTTCAGGGGGCCTTGTATCATTCATTCATTGCCCAGGATAGCCGCGACCGCCCGGCCGAAATTGCTCAGGTCGGGGAGGATTGCGTCTGGCTCGTGGGGGCGGAGGTCGTCGGCCTTGTAGGGTCCGGTTTCCACCGCCACCGTGCGGGTGCCGCTGGCCTTGCCGCAGCGTATATCGTTTGGTGTGTCGCCAATGACAACAATCTCGCGCCCCGCGAAGGGGTAGCCGTAATAGTGCGCGGCCCGTTCGGCAGCGATGGGGACCAGTTGTAGCCGGTCGTAGTGGTCGTCGCCATAGGCTCCGGCCTCAATGTTCAGGTAGTCGAGCAGGCCGAGCAAGTCGAGCTTCATCCGGGCAATCGGGGCGATGTTGCCGGTGAGGGGGACCTGGGCAATGCCGCGCTCCTGGAAGGAGCGGAGCAGGGTGAAAACGCCCGGCAGGGCGTAGGTTTTCTTTCGCAGCTCATCGTATCGCCGCTGAAACTCGGCCACGTAGGCTTCTTTGAAGTGAGAAAGTTTTTCGCCTATTGCGTCGGGGGAAAGGTCGGGAAAGCAATCGCAGATGATTTGCCAGTCGGTTTTGCCCGAAAAGAAGGTCCGTTCGCGCTCCGGGACATCGGCGAATACCTGCCTGATGGCGGCCCGCATCGCCTGCCCCGAAAGGCCCTGTGTCTGGAGCAGGGTTGCGTCTACATCCCAGAGAATAAGGTTGTGCATTGGCTCTCTCTCCGTTTGTTGTGTCTATCCCTCTATTGCCGGAAGCCAGTAACCATGATACGATACATTCCACATCTCGGTACGCCAGTATAGCATATCCGAACCGTTTCGGGTAGCGGGGGCAAAGAAAAGAAAAGAAAGGAATACATCAGGTGACACCAGTAGCCCCACAACACCTTGCCGACATGGAGCGGGCCGCCCGCGAAGCCGCGGCCCGGAGCTATTGTCCCTACAGCAGGTTTCCCGTCGGGGCAGCGGTGTTGACGGAGAGCGGGGCCGTGGTGGGCGGGGGAAATGTTGAGAATGTGTCGTATGGACTGACGGTGTGTGCCGAACGGGTGGCGGTGTTCCGCGCCGTGGCCGAGGGACACCGTCGCATTGTCGCCATTGTCGTCTATACCCCGACACCGCGGGCAACGGCCCCCTGCGGCGCGTGCCGTCAGGTCCTCTCCGAGTTTGCTCCTGATGCGGTCGTGGTGAGTGTGTGCGACACGGATGATCGGATTGAGACAACGCTCGGTGCGCTCCTGCCGGAGGCTTTTGGCCCCCACAATATCAGCGATGCCAGCAGCGATGCCAGCGACGAGTGGTAAGTGTTCACTGGGTTCGGGCAATCCCTGATCCCTGGGAGCGCAAGCGTCTCGCTTGTCCCGATGTGGGAGCATCCCCCCTCCCAATCCCTCCCCCTGGCGAGGGGATGACAGGGGGGGGGCTGAACGATTACAACGAGTGATACCTATCGGGAAAACACAGCAAGCAGAGCTGGCCTGAAATGATGGTACAATAGCAGCACGTATCAAGTGCTGCCATAGGGGAGTCCTGATGACTGAACAACCAGCGTTTCGCGTGTTTCTGTCCTATTCGACAAAGGATCGGCGGACGGTGCGCGAAATCTATAAACATATCGCTCAGTCCGAAACCATCGTGCCCTGGTTCGATGACAAAATTCTGTTGCCAGGTCTGGAGTGGGAGCGGGAAATCTCGAAAGCGGTATGGGAGACCGACGTTGTCCTCATCTGCTTTTCGCCTCGTGCGCTCACGGGCCGGGGGGAACTTGATGATGAAATCCGCTACGCCCTTGCGGTTGCGGAGAAGCGCGGTAAGGCAAAACCTCCCCTTGTTGTTCTCAAACTGGAACAGTGTGAACTTCCCCCGTTGTTGCACGATGTGCCCACGGTCAACTGGTATGAGAAAAACTGGGATGAGCACCTGATTGAGGTGCTGCAAGTGCAGGAAATCCCGCAACGCCCCCCCCCTGCAACGGTCCCCACTCCCGGCCGCAACGGGAAAAAAAACGGGCAAAAAGCAGATGCATCGAAAGCTGATACGTCTGAAGCCTCTTCCAGAGAGAAACCCGCTTCTATGACAGAGGGCAAAAAGCCTTCGCAGCAAGGACAGGGACGCAGTTCCCGACGTGATGCGCAGGAACCAGCGGAAGCCCCCCGCAAGCCCCAGGCTACCCCGCGGGGACGGGCGACAACCACCGCATCGCCACAGGGAAAACCGTGGCTTCGCTATGTTGCCGGTGTTGCAATCTCACTTGTCATCATTGCTGCGGTTGTCCTGCTCTGGCGTGAAGGTCCGGGCTTGCTGGCCGATGAGGGGATGAATGGGAATGGGCCGGTAGCGACGCTTCCGCCAACCGATGCCAATGCGCTCTCTCCCTCGCTGCTTGAGACATCGGAGCCGTTTGTCCCTGCGCCCCAATCTCTCCCGACAAAGGTGCTAACGGTAACGACAACATTGACACCGACCACACCGACCACACCGACCATAATGCTTACCCCGACATTGCCGCTTACGCCAACCGCGGCGATAACCCCAACGGCTACAGCGGTGCCAACACTACCCCCACCAACCCCAACGTTGCCACTCACACCAACTGCGGTAATAACGCCGACTATGGCAATAACACCAACCGTAACGCCCATCCCAACGCCAACGCCCCCCCCACCGCCCCCACCAACAACGTATACTGTTCAGTCAGGGGACACGTTCAGTGGCATTGCCAGTGAGTATGGCTTGAGCGTGGCAGAATTGCTCCAGCTCAACAATATGGCTCCCGAAGAAGCCGACAATATACGCCCTGGCCAGGAGATTATTGTTTCTCGCTGATACTCGCGTATTCTAGCCGCCCAGAACGGGTATTCCCCGAATGGCACTGATAACATCTCCCACCGATACCAGGAGTATCAAGCCCATCAGGGTTAAAAAGCTGATGGCATTGACAATGGCTTCTTTCTCTGGCGGAAGTTTTTTGCCTCCGCGGGCCCATTCAATGAGAGCAAAAAGGATGTGTCCTCCATCCAGGGCGGGTATGGGGAGCAGGTTGATAAAGAAGAGGGTGATACTCAAAATAGCCATCCAGTGGAAGAACCCCTCAAAGCCCTTCTGATCAATGATCTCTCCTGTTGCGCGGGCGATGCCGATGGGGCCAACCACCCCATCCTGAACCGGCTCATCGGCAACCTGAAACAGGCCAGCGATCAATTTTCCAAACCCTTTGACAATCTGGACGGTGATTTCGCCGGTATGGACCACGCCAGAGATGACCGCGCCTGGAATGCTCACGGGAATGTTTTCAACTTCGGGGCGATACTGAAATCCGAACCCCGCTTCAATGGTCTGGCCGTCGGGGGTTGACCAGGAAGCCGGCGTAACCGTGATCTCCTGTTTCTTCCCTTCGCGGAGCACCATAGCCGAAATGCGTTTTCCGTCATTCTGGCGGCCAATCTCAGTAATGGCGTTTCGCCCCTCAACAGACTGATTGTCCAGACTGAGGATAATATCCTGGGGCTGAAACCCGGCTTCTCTGGCCGGTGTTTGCGGGTACACTTCGGTAATGCGCTGCCCAATGGTATCTGGCACCCCGATAGTTGCAAACATCACCGCAAAGATGATCACGGCAAGAAACAGATTCATCAGCGGGCCGGCGAGCATCACGGGGATCTTGCGAATAGGGGGGGCTTCGGAGAGGCTGCCGGCACCATAGACCGAATTATCCTCGCCGCTGAAGCGGACAAACCCACCAAGCGGAAGCCAGTTGAGGGTGTATTTTACTCCCTTGTGTTGAAACAACGTGAGGGCCCGCGGGGGATAGCCAATGCCAAACTCTTCAACGCGGATCTTCATCCAGTTTGCCACGACAAAATGCCCCAACTCGTGGACAAACACCAGTACAATCAGCATCACGAAGAACGCTGCAAGCATCGTGATGAGCGAGAAAATCCCGCCCCCATCCTGGCCCTGCTCCGCAGTCTGGGCCAGGGCTGTCGAGGAAAAGAGAACGATGTCACCTATGTTATCTATCATACCCACAACTCCCTAATAGTTTCCAGTGGCGTGCAGTTCGCCCGATGTCAGGTCTCCGACGTTCTGCAGCATTCGGATAAGGGCCCTGGCCCGCTGAACGGCCTCGCTCACATCTTTCAATTCAATTTCGGCCAGCGTCAGCTCAAAGTGGAGCGAGGGGTCGTGCTCGGCGTGTTGCGCTATCATCGCTTCGATTTCGCTTTTGACTGCTGGCCACTGCGTGAGCCACGCTTCGAGGGTGGCTGGTATTTCTTGTTGCGTTCGTTCACTCATCAGGTCTTGTCCTCCTCACAACATTCCAAAAATCAGAAATCCAAACGGGGCAACGGTTCACTTTTTTGGGGAAACCCTGGGAGTGCAAGCCTCTCGCTTGCCCCGATGCGGGCATGCCCCCCCTCCCAATCTCTCCTCCCACTGGGGGGAGGCCAGGTGGGGGGACCTGAACGATTACACCGTTTTTGTCTGGCGTGGTTCCAGTGGGCTTCTCGGACCGTGTGAAACAACCCAGGGACAGCTCCGGGGAGATTGTCCCTGGGTTCCCGACAGGGTGTCCCTTGCTTCTACTCGGTTGGGAGCTCGTCGGGGGGACGGTCCGTTGCAACATCATAAAAAATGACTTGCAAATGAAGCTGGTCCTTTTCAAAAAACTGAAATGCTTTTTCTCGCGTCGCCTCTTTGATGGCAGATTCATGGTCGGCAGGAGCGTAGGCCCGAATGACGGCTTCATCTTCTGCTTTGTGTTCGACCCGTATTTCAGCGTCCGGGCTGACAGCAAGAATACGCTCCTTCAGATCCCCAATGGCTTGCTCTAGCGACATAGGTTTTCCTCCAAACTTGTCTGCTCTGCTACACTATCTTCCAATCATTCCCATATATCAACAACTATATCCGGTTGCTCTCATTTCGGCAACCCCCATATTTTTTCTCAGCGTTGTGGTTTTGTCTTCGTGCCAACTTTCGGGCCGGTTCTTTGTCCAGTCTTTCCGCGTTCGGGTCTGCGTTCGTGGCGAATCTCTCCCGATGGTTCTGCTTCGATCCCATCAATCACGTCTTGCGATTCTTCCCCGGCCAGCTTTTGTGGGTCAAGCGAATTGATTGTCTCATCATATTCCGCGGGCTGTTCGGGTTGTTGTTCCTGGCTTGTGGTGTTTTGCTGTTGTCGGGTGTGGCGCACCTCTTCGCGCCAGGCCAGTCGTTCGCGCACCTGGGTTTCAAACCCGCGCACGCCCGGCTCGTAGTAGATCCGTCCTTGCAGCGCGGGAGGGAGATGGGGTTGGTCTGAGCGGCCCTCCGTCAGGTCGTGGGCATATTCATACCCTTCGCCATAGCCAAGCGTTTTCATCAACGTTGTTGGCGCATTTCGCAAGTGAAGCGGTACGGGGTCGTGGCGGGTTGTGTTGACATCCTTGAGAGCGGCACCGTAGGCGCGGTATATGGCGTTGCTTTTTGGGGCCTGGCAGAGATAGACAACGGCCTGGGCCAGGGCCAACTCGCCTTCCGGCTGCCCCATAAAGTGGACGGCCTGTTGGGCCGCGATGGTTTGCGGCAGGGCTTGCGGGTCGGCCAACCCAATATCTTCAACCGCCATCCGTACCACCCGCCGCGCAATGAAGAGTGGGTCCTCTCCCCCATCGAGCATCCGGGCCAGCCAGTAGAGGGCTCCATCGGGGTCGCTGTCGCGGACGCTTTTATGTAGAGCTGAAATTGCATTGTAGTGCAACTCGCCCTGCTTGTCGTAACGTGTCGCCCGGCTTTGCAAGGCATCGCGGATGTCCTCGACGGTGATAAGCCGTCTGCTACTGCCGGGCATCACTGGCTTGGCCTGCACCGCTACCTCCAGGGTATTGAGGGCTGTGCGTGCGTCTCCGTTGGACATATTGAGCAGGTAGCCGCGGGCATCGCTGGTGAGAATAACATCCTGGTTTTCCAGGCCGTTCACACCGTGGGAGAGGGCGCGGTCCACCAGCGTCCCGATATGCTCATCGGTGAGCGGCTCAAGCGGAAACACCCGCGAACGGGAGAGCAATGCGCTGTTGACTTCAAACGAGGGGTTTTCTGTGGTTGCCCCGATCAGGATAATGCTCCCATCCTCCACATAGGGCAACACCGCGTCTTGCTGGTTTTTGTTGAAGCGGTGGATTTCGTCAATGAAGAGAATTGTCCGCTGCTGGTACATCCCCAGGCGATCCTGGGCTTCTTTGATGACACGGCGCAGGTCGGTCACGCTGGCCGAAACCGCGCTCATTTGCTCGAAGTGGGCGGAGGTTGTTCTGGCGATAATGTAGGCCAGGGTTGTCTTGCCACAACCCGGCGGCCCCCACAGAACAAGCGAGAAGATCTGGTCGTTGGCAATGGCCCGGCGCAGGACGCGCCCCTCGCCTACCAGGTGCTCCTGTCCAACAAACTCATCCAGGGTTGTTGCCCGCATGCGCGTTGCCAGCGGAGCCTGCCGACGCAGAAGATCTTCTCGTTGTGCATCAAACATATCGGCTGGTCGCCTGGGCATCGTTGTCTTGTCTCCCCTCGCTGTGCCGGTTGCTTTCTCTTTCTCAATTGTAGCACATATTGGGGGGACATTCTCTGGTGGTCACAAATAGAGTTTGTTTCGGATAGAGAGCACATCATTTCTCAGGCGGGAGTCGGTGTTGATTTCTTCGGCCATCTTGTCGCAGCCATACATCACGGTTGTGTGGTCGCGCCCACCGAGTAGCGAGCCAATCTCCACCAGACTACAGCCTGTTTCCTCGCGCAGAAGATACATAGCAACCTGGCGTGGAATGACGATATTGCGGCTTCGTCCGCGCCCCTGCAACACCGGCACATCCACATGGTAATACTCGCTGACCAGTTTCAATACCATCTCAGGCGTTATCCTCTTGCGGTTGGTACCGTCGAGCAATTCGGCCAGGGCTGCTGCCGCAACTTCTATCGTTATCGGGGTTTTGTGCAATTCGGCATAGGCCACCACACGATTGATACTTCCCTCTAGCTCACGGATGTTGCTCTGGATTTTTGAAGCGAGAAAGTCTATCACCTCGGACGAAATCTCAACCGACATCTGGTCGCCCTTATCGCGCAATATGGCGGTTCGTGTTTCGAGGTCGGGTGGCTGAATATCTACAATCAGCCCCCACTCGAAGCGGGAGCGCAACCGTTCTTCTAGCGTGATGATGGCTTTGGGCGGGCGGTCGGAGCTGATAACAATTTGCTTCGAGGCCGAATGCAGCGTATTGAACGTGTGAAAAAACTCTTCCTGTGTAGCATCTTTCCCTGCGATAAACTGGATGTCGTCAATCAGCAACACGTCAATGTTGCGGTAGCGGATGCGAAACTCTTCGGTTTGCTGGCGGCGGATGGCGTTGATCAGGTCGTTGGTGAATTTTTCCGACGAAACGTAGAGCACGTTGATTTCCGGGTCGCGGTCGAGGACCCGGTTGCCGATGGCGTGCAGGAGGTGGGTTTTGCCCAGCCCCACGCCCCCGTAGATGAAGAGCGGATTGTAGGCCATCGCCGGGTGGTCGGCCACCGCCATACACGCGGCATGGGCCAGCCGGTTGCTCGACCCGACAATGAAGCGCAAGAACGTATACTTCGGGTTGAGCATACCGGAGCGCATAGCACTGGAAAGCTCAAGTTGGACGGCCTGACGGTCGGGTTGCTCGCTTGCAGCAGGCTGTGCAAATGGGAGATGGGTGGGGGAGGGAGCGGGTGACGCGGGTTCGGGGAAGGGATACCCATTGGTTTCTTGCCGATAGGGTTCTGCTACATCGCACCCATTGAGTGAGTCCCCCTCGTGATTGTGGGGAGGTTCGGGTTGCAGGTGTTCGGCGGGAAACTCCGGCTTGTAGGTGGGGGGGAAAGAGGGACTCGGAGAACGAGCAGTCTGGGAGGGGGCAATGATAAACCGGACCTGCACGGGGAACCCCACAATGTCGCCGATGGAACGCCGCAGGGGGGCCATATAGTTGTTTTCCAACCCTTCTTTTTGCGACGGAGTGAGCGTTCCGACAGTGGCCATTCCATTGTCGAGAGACAGGAGCGTTACTCCCCGCAGCAAGGTGTCGAAATCCTGCCGCGAAACCTGTAGCTGCATTGTTCCCAATGTTGCTTGCCATATCTGGGTTAAATTCACGTTCGCCCTCCGTTCTTTACCGTTCCATAAAAATACCCTGATACCAGCATCTGAAATCATAAACGGACACACAATCAAAAAAACAAAATAGGAGGCCAGATGCTTCGGGCTGGCTCAAGCTGACGCAAAAAGGTGTGCTGGGTGTTAGTCGGTATTGCGGTCTGACAGGACATGCTTGTTGGCTGAGGGTCCACAATCCCTGGAGTGTCTAACTGTGGAAGATCATACCCTATTTCATTCATACTTTCAAGTAGGAGAAGATGAAAAATCTATCAGGTTTTCTTATATTACAACAGGTGTATCCTCGATACCTACTTGCTATAGCAATGGGGGCTATGGGGAGAAATGTAGATAATTTTCTGCGGACAATGTGGATAACGTTCTGCCAGAAGCATAAAAAGTGAGCTTATGTGCCTCTGGAATGAGGAACAGGTTTCTTCCACAACTGGCCCCATAGCCTGTGGATAAGTTGTGTATAATGTGGATAACATTGGAGAAACAGGAAGGGGGAAAGAGGGTATCTCCCCAATTTCCCCCCGGAGGAATTTTTTTAATGAGAGATGATTCGATAAAAACATCCGGGGCTATCCGGAATTTCCGTCGCGATGGTCGCTCACTTGTGCTCGATTGTGGGGAGGTTCAGGCCAGGCTCACGGTGCTGACCCCGCGCATTGTGCGGGTGCGGCTTTCTCCCGTCGGGTCGTTTGCTCCACGCCGTTCGTGGGCCGTGGCCGCCCCCGACGAGCGGTTTCCCGAAGTCCCGTTTGAGCTAGACGAAACGCCTGAGATGCTCGTGTTGCGCACGCTTCCCGCCGCCGCGCCACCGCCTGCTGACCCTGCTGACCCTGATGGCCAGGATAATCCCCCCGGCTTTGCGCTCCATATCAAACGAAACCCGTTTCGCCTCTCGTTTGCCGATGCTGGCGGGCGTGTCTTTTGCGCCGATGAGGTGGGGGTTGTGTGGAAGCCTCAGCACCCCGAAGGAGTGGGAGGAGAGGATCGAGCGTGGGAGAAGGGAATAGGGCAGGAGTGGCGCATTGCTTGCCACAAAATCAAGGATGCGGACGAGCACTTCTTTGGCTTCGGGCAGCGCACCGGCGCACTCGAAAAAACGGGCCGGGTGATGACGAACTGGACCACCGACCCCGGCACAAAACACACCAACGGTGATGATCCGCTCTATATTGCCATTCCTGTTTTTCTGAGTGTGCGCCCCGGCCTGGCCTATGGCATTTTCCTCAACAATACCTGGCACAGCCGGTTTGATATGGACGCAGACCGCCGCGGTGCCTGGACGATGGAGGTCAGCGGGGGCGACCTTGATTACTACCTTTTCTATGGGCCGCGGCCAGCAGACGTATCGGAGGGTATCGCCCAGGTGCTCGGCACAATGCCGCTCCCCCCACGCTGGTCGCTCGGCTACCACCAGAGCCGCTGGAGCTACGCATCCGAGACCAGAGTGCGCGAGATTGCCAGCGAGTTTCGCCGCCGCGACATTCCCTGCGATGTCATCCACTTCGACATTGCCTATATGGATGGCTACCGTGTCTTCACCTGGGAGCGTTCGCGCTTTCCCGACCCGGCGGGGTTGCTGCACGATTTACGATGCGAGGGGTTCCGGGCCGTCACCATCATTGATCCAAGCGTCAAAGTTGATCCCGATTTTTCGGTATACCGGCAGGGGTTGGAGCGCGATGCGTTTATCCGCCGCGCCAGTGGCGAGCTGTTCCAGGGCTATATGTGGCCCGACGATTCGGTTTTTCCCGACTACACCCGCCCGGATGTGCGCGAATGGTGGGGCAATCTGCAACAGGCTCTGACCGTGCAGGGCGTGAGCGGCATATGGAACGATATGAATGAGCCGCCCATTTTTCATCAGCCATTCAGCCAGGAGGTGGGCAAGCGGACGTGGGGAACGATTGACCTGGATGCACGCCAGGGCCCGCCCGGCGAGGAGACGATCCATGCCGAAGTGCATAATCTTTATGGCTCTGGTATGGCGCAGGCCTCGTATGAGGGGTTGCGGCGACATCTGGGAGGGGAGCGGCCCTTTGTGCTGACCCGCTCGGCGTTTGCCGGTATCCAGCGTTGGAGCGCGTGCTGGATGGGCGACAACAACTCCTGGTGGGAGCACCTGGAAATGGCTCTGCCCCAGCTGATGAATATGGGGCTTTCGGGGGTGCCGTTTGTGGGGGTGGATATTGGCGGCTTTGCCGACAATGCCGGCGGAGAACTGTTTGCCCGCTGGATGCAGTATGGCGCGTTTACGCCGTTTTGCCGCGGCCACACCACCCACTTTAGCGCAGACCACGAACCCTGGGCCTTTGGCGAGCGGGTTGAGGCTGTTTGTCGCTCGTTTCTCCGCCTGCGCTACCGTTTGCTGCCCTACCTGACAACGCTCTTCTGGCAGGCTTCGCAGCGGGGCACGCCCGTATTGCGTCCGCTGTTCTACCACTATCCCGACGACCCGATGACCTACCAACTGCACGATCAGGCGTTGCTCGGCCCCTTTGTGCTGCTGGCCCCCATCTACCAGCCGGGAAGCGAACATCGTTATGTGTATCTCCCGGCGGGGGAGTGGTACGACTGGTGGAGCGATGAACGGATACAGGGGCCGGCGCACATTCTGGCCCATGCCCCGCTTGAGCGGATGCCGCTCTATCTGCGGGCCGGCGCGATCCTGCCGATGGGTCCGGCCATGCGCTTTACCGATGAGCACCCGCTCGACCCGCTCACATTGGAGATCTACCCCGGCGAGGGAACGCTGACGCTCTATGAGGACGATGGCCATACCACGGGCTATGAGCGCGGGGAGCATTGCACAACGAGCTACCGCCTGACTACCCACCGTGATAGAAGCGATAGCAGCGGTTCGATCCAGCGGCTTGTGCTGGAGATAGGCGAACGCAGGGGGGCCTATGTTCCGGTGGCCCGCTCGCTCGTGCTGCGGTTCCACGCGGTCTCACCCCACCCTGCCACATCCCACCCCGACGCACGCTACGACGCAGAGCAGCGCACCCTCACGCTGACGATTGCGCCCGACGACGGGCAGGCGCAAGTGATTGATACCAGGTTCGGGCTTGAACTGGTTCAGGTTTGAGACGAAGCCCGGGCCTGCTCAATTTCTTCGCGGGCCCGGCGCGTCAATCGCTCTAGTTCGCGGTTGACCACATACTGCCATTCGTCGGCTTCGTTGTCTTCCAGCGCACCCCCGCCATATTTTAGCTCCATTGCGAGGTCCCATCCGCGCTTGAGCGCGAACTCTTCTAGCTGTTTCTGGCGCGAGGGCACCCATCGCCGTTTGATAAAATGTTTGAATGCCCTTTCTGTTCGTTTTGAGCCGTCGGGGTTGAGCGAAGGGAGCGGTATCCAGGGTTCGTTGTCCCTGGGGTCGGGTTCATCTGCTTTAGAATAGTAGATTTCATCCTTGCTGAGCGAATAGCGATATTCCCCCGGGCCGTCAAACTTCAACGGATTGCCTGCAATGGCTCCCATCAACATACGGTCTGTCAATGCCATAACGTTTCCCCTTTTCTATACAATGCTACCGGACCGCCAACCACCGTATGAGCCGCATGATTGAGACCAGCAACCAGTATACTCCGAAGATCCCGAACGGGAGAACACACCAGTTTTCTCCCTGAACAAATACAAGAAACCAGGTGAAAGCAATCAGGGCAATACTGGCAGGAATACTTTTCATTCCGCTCATCCCCCCGCGCACGCCGGTTGTTTTGTTGTTGTATGCGGTGCTTTCCAGCACCCCGTCCGAGTTGGGGGTGCCAGCAATTTTCACCCTGTCTCCCTCTTCTGTGGCGTGATAGATTTTTACAGGATGCGCTTTCTCTCCTGCTTTTGTCACTGAACGTTTGAGATTGGCAACCGTTCCCTTTCGTCCCTTCAGTATCATTACTGCATCCTGAAACGATACACGATAACCAGCTATTCCCGTCCCGCAACTAGCTACTCCCGCGACCATGTGGCGATATTCCAGGTGATGGGGGTGGTGGGGTCAGGATGCACCCCGCGCAAGCCGGGAGACATCAACGTCACAACGAGACGCTGGAAGAGGGGCAGGACCGGGAGTTCCTGGGTGAAAAGCTGTTGTTGCTGGCGATAGGCCTGCAACCGCTCCTCGCGGTTCCACGAGGTTGCGGCCACACGGATAGCACGGTCGGCATCGCGGAAGCACCAGCCGGAAAAGTTGTTGCCTGTCCAGTTGTTGGTTTCGGTGGGCACAGCGCGGCAACTCCAGAGTGCAGCCCCACCCGGTTCGGGCGTTGCTACCCAGGCAAACAGCGCAAGCTCAAATTGGCGCAGAAACAGGGGACCCATCGGGCTGTAGAGCTGTTGGGCTGGCACCTTGAGCACCGCCACCCGCAACCCGATTGCGGCCATATCTTCCTGAAACATTGTGGCGGCCCGCTCGCGGAGGGGGGAATCCTGCGAGGTTATCAGCGTGATAGTCAGGGGGTCGCCGTTGTCAAGTTCGCGGAACCCATCGCTGTCGCCATCGAGCAACCCGGCTTTCTCCAGCAATTGCGTGGCCTGCTCCGGGTCGTGGGCATAGCGGGTCAGCAGGTCGGGCGAAACGGCGGCCCAGTGTTCGGGGACAATCCAGCTATCGAGCACGGGCACGGCCCCATTGAAGAGGGTCTCAACCATTGCCTGGCGGTCTGTCCCATAGGCGATAGCGTGGCGGACGCGAATATCCTGAAAGAGGCTGACATCCAGGTTGAAATCTATGTGTTCCCAGATAGGAGCGGGTTGATAGGCGACGTTGAGCAAACTGGCCGCCTTGTCCTCGGAAAGCGTATGCAGGAACTCCGGGGTTGATAGCTCGACAACCGCAATATCTATGCTCCCGCTTATCACCATTGCCCGCAGCAGGGGCGCGTCGGGCACAAAGACAAGCGATACGGCCTGTGCCAACGATTCGTTGTCGGGGTAGTGGGGGTTGCGCCGCAACGTCATACTTGTTTCATCACGACTATCAACCTGATAGGGTCCATAGCCGATGGGGAGCCAGCCATAGGGCGAGGTTCGCAAACTGGCCAGCGTCGGGAGATTATCTTCACTGCTGTTGCTGAGGATATGACGGGGCAGGGGAGTCCAGCAGGAGCGAAACACGGAAAAATCGGTAAACGTTTCCCCCGATATGGGGATGGGGAAAAGACCGGGCTTGAGATAGGCGCGGGTGGTATGTTCATTCACGCTTTCGTAGCGATGAATCATGTTCAGACGACTTGCGGCCTGGGAGTCGGATATGGAGCGTTGCGCCACCTCGTAGGCAAAGAGTGAATCGTTGGCGGTGACAGGTACGCCATCGGACCAGCGCAGCAGCGGATTCCAGTGGTAGGTGACAACAACCTGCTGTGCGGTCGTTATGCCCGATGTAATAGCAATACGTTGTCCTGTTGTTATCCCCAGGGAGCTCGTTATTTCCTGCGTTGGCGAAATCTGCCCCGTGATGACGATCTCCTGCGTCTGCGTAATCCCCGGCGTGGGGTTGAAGGTGCGGGTGAGGGTGATAGCATCGGCCACGGGCGCAATAATTGCCCCGGTCTGGTCGAGGTAGACCTCAACCTCGCGGGTGATGATGCCCCCGTTTTCAAACGAGGGCACCTTTTCCAGCACGCCCGTGGTGGTATAGGTATAGCCGAAGGTGAGCAGAGGCGCAGGGAAGAGCAGTTCGCTCACCGGCGCAGTTATCCGCTCGTCGGTGGTGTCGGTGTAATAGGGCAGAAGGTCATCGGGTTCATTCATCAGGCCAATGCGAAACCCACCCACCGGTACCTCTTTTGTAGGAATGGGGACCGTGGGGATCGTTGTGCTGGCGGGTTCTGTTGGAACAACCGGCGGGAGCGTTGGCGTGGGGGTCGAGCGTGCAACGCCCCCCTCTATCTTGCAGGCCGCAAGCGAGAGCAGCAGAAGGACAAGGCCCGCACAGAGGACGGAGAGCGGGAGGGAAACTCCGTACCGGTTTCGATTATCAAGATTATCGAGATTATCGGTCATTGCTTAGAACAAACTGCCCGGTTTCATAGGATTGTGCGTGGCGGTGCCGATGGAGCGACTGATGCCCGCCTGAGCCATCGCTGCCACAGTAGGGGCAGATGCTCCAGGTCAGGTCTACAACATGGTCGCACGAGGAACACGTTCGCCGCAGCATGGTATGGCAGTGGGGGCAGAGAATGAAGTCCGGCTCGATGGGACGCTGGCAGGTCGGGCAGACAAATTTTTCTTCTACATCACGTCGCAGATATTCTTCTTCCAGTGTGCGCTCATACTTTTCTGCCAGCGTCTGGCGGGGGCGGAGAATGAGATGCAGGGGGATACCAGCAAAGGGGATGCACAACATCAACCCCACGGCCAGCACCTGAACGGAAATATCGTCGCTCCGCATCCGAATATCGCGGTAGGCCCAGAGCACCGAGGCGGCCCACAACAGCAGCAGGTATGTTCCGATGGCAATCCCTATCACATTGAGGATAGGACTCAAGTTTGTCAAAAAGTTTTGAAAAATCTCCATAGTCTGTCAATCCTTACAGTGATGTTATGCGGGTGAGCAATGGCTCAACCCTGGCTTCAATGAGTCGGGCCACCTCCTCAATGGGGCGGCGAGCATCCAGCCGATACCAGCGGTCCGGGTCTTTCGTCATCAGTTCGAGGAATCCTTCTGCAACCCGCTGATGATACTCCAGGTCACGCGCATCGAGACGATTCCACTCCGGCGGTCTCCCGGTGGATGTGGACGCGCTGCTCTTTCGCTCCAGTCCCTCTTCTGCCGAGAGGTCCAGGTAGAAGGTCAGGTCGGGAAGCAACCCGCCGGTTGCAATGCGGGTAATGGTATAGAGTTCATCCAGGTCGCGCTTCAAGCCGTAGCCCTGGTAGGCGTAGGTCGAGTCGGCGTAGCGGTCGCAGAGCACAATCCCCCCCGTTTCCAGGTAGGGGCGTATCAGCTCATCCACCAGCTGCGCCCGTGCCGCCGAAAAGAGCAAAATTTCCGTTGTCGGTTCCATTTCCGTATGTTGCAAATCAACCAGAATCCGCCGGATCAATTCGCCAATGCGTGTCCCACCCGGCTCGCGGGTCAGAATAACCGGATAGTTTCGCGCCTGCAATTGCTGATACAAAACCCTTGCCTGCGTACTCTTCCCACTCCCCTCCGGTCCTTCAAAGGTAATAAAAAGCCCCATAACCCTTGTCTCAATCGGAACATTGTCCGCCCACTACTCTTCTCTTTTTCCTGTGAGATGAGCAGTTACGTATAGATACGCACTCGCCGATGGGGTTCGCTTCCGCGGCTCTTCGAGCGCAGGTTGTAGCGGTCTGCCATCTGGTGCTGCAATCGTCGGATATAACTATTTTGCGGAGCCATTTCGACAACGTCGCGCTCCCCATTGATAAGCTGGCTAATAGCCACTTCGGTTTCTAGCATCACCTCTTCCAGCGACTGGGTATCGGCGGGAAAGGTCAGATCAGCCGGGTCAGGATACATCCCATAGTCATCGTAGTCGCCATTGTCTTGCTCCACCTGGAAGATATTAGCAAGTTGTCGTTCCATTTGCGAGACGGTATTGCTCCGCAGCACATAGACGGGCACACCCTGAGCCTCGGCCTGCTGCAACGGTTGGGGGCTACGGCGATAGTAATTTTTAATGGTCATCACCAACGTTGCTTCGCCAATATCGCGCACAATGACGGCTGGCACATGGAGATGCTCAATGGCATCTTCCAACCGGTTTCGATTCACCCCGAAAGGGAAAATACGCTGGAAAAAAGGCGGAGCCGAAGTGGTCATCGCTCCATTTTGATACTCCTGCTCCTGCCCCCGGTTTTGTCCGCGCTCCTGCTGCCAGTGCCGTGAGCCGTTGTCTCTGGCGGGAAACACTCTCCCGGTGCCCTTGCTAAGTCCACGGCGCAGCAGATCCGTTTCGGTTCTGGGTTTCGGGGGAGCCGTCTCGACAATTTCCACCTGACCATCTTCCCCACGGCGGCGTAGCGTGGGGGTCAGTTCTTCGCCACGCAGCAACCCATCCACTGCTTCGGCCACATCGTCATAGACGGCGACCTGGTCCCATCCCTGAATTTCTACCAGCACATCAAACGTCGGGGGAGCTTTGCGCTCCAGCACCGTTTTTTGAGTTCCCCGTCGGCGGGCTTCGTCGTCGCCCAGCGTGACCGCCTGAATGCCGCCGATCAGGTCGGAGAGTGTCGGGTTGACAAGGAGGTTGTCGAGCGTGTTGCCGTGGGCTGTGCCCACAAGCTGCACCCCGCGCTCGGCAATGGTGCGGGCGGCCAGGGCTTCGAGTTCGGTGCCAATCTCATCTATGACAATCACTTCGGGCATATGGTTTTCAACAGCTTCAATCATAACCCCGTGCTGAGCCGAAGGACGGATGACCTGCATGCGACGGGCCCGCCCGATACCCGAATGGGGAATATCGCCATCGCCCGCGATTTCGTTTGAGGTATCTACCACCACAACGCGCTTGTGGAGATCTTCCGAGAGCACCCGTGCTGTTTCGCGGAGCAGCGTGGTTTTGCCGGTGCCCGGCTTGCCAAGCAGCAAAATGCTCTTGCCCGACTCGATAATATCCTGAATAATCGTCACGGTACCGAAGACGGCCCGCCCCACACGGCAGGTCAACCCGATAACGATTTCGCTGCGGTTGCGGATGGCCGAAATGCGGTGCAACGTGCGTGGGATGCCGGCCCGGTTATCTTCGCCAAATGCGCCGATACGGGAAACCACATAATCTATATCCTGGCGGGTAATCTCCATCTCGCTCAGAAATTGCTCACTATGGCGATAGCGGGCTTCGGGTCGTCTCCCAAGATCCAGAATAATTTCCAGCAAATCAGCGGGATTTTCTTCCGTGTGTGTAATGGCCTGCTGGATATGTGGCGGCAATGCTTCCAGAAGCAAGTCAAGATCATTTGTGACTTCGCGTTGTTCTAACATACGTATTCGAGTCCTCCCTGGGTGTGGAAATTCTCGGAATAATCACCTGCGTTCCCCAGATGCTTGCTTTGAGCGCGGGGGCCACCAGGGGCCGCCGCATCCGGACCACCATGCTCTTGACGAGAAGAGCCTGCTGCCCGGCAAGCTGAAATCCGAGGCTCTGCAACGGGTCTATGAGTTCCTGATGATATTCGCGTAATACGAGATAGACTGGCCGACTATCTGGCAATTGGGACAGACCAAACCGCACCACCTCGGTTACATGGTCCCGCACCTCTGGATGGATAAGCAGGGTGAAGACATAGGCTTCTGGTCCACTCAGAATGTGCAGGTAGGCCCCCAGTTCGTCTTCGGAGCCGGACACCCAGGCCCGCCGACGAACCCGCTGCCACCCTCTGGTGTGGGGGGGCATCCAGGTTCGGGGCGAGCGAGCTTCTGCCTGTTGCACAAGTGGCGGCGTGATGTCCCCATAGAGTTTGTGAACGGCCCACGCATCGCGGCGCGATTGAACTCGCATCGGGTACAGAGCAGTCCCCTGGTCCCAATCGGGCCCTGAGAGCTGCAAAACGGCATTCTGGGCATAGGTCTGAAACCCGAGTTGCCGGAAAATTTCTCCTATCTCGGCCTGTTGTTGGCTCCACACCGATGTATACAAACGCTGTATCTCTTGATGTCCGGCATTGACACAGAGCCGCTCAAGCAAGCGGTACCAGATGTCGTAGTCACTGTGTTCGCTCTGGTTTCCCGGCCCATGCACCGCGAGATAGAGGATTGTTTGCTCAGGGCGGTCTGCAATGCCCTGTGCGTGCGCTGTCGCCAGCACATCCCCATCGCGGTAGACCATTGCTTCGCGGTCGCGCCCGGTTCCCTGCAAAATGCAGCGGACCACAAACCAGAATGGACGGTAGGGTTGGACAAGCAGTGAGTCATTGTGCAGCACCATCTGGTTTCGCGGCTTTCGCCGCAGGGCCAATAAGTTACCGAGTGTGACTGATCGGATCATAGCTCCAGAAAGTAGCGATGGAATCGATCATCAGACGTAAGTTCGGGATGAAAGGTTGCAACAAGCAGTCGTCCCTGTCGGGCTGCCACGGGGGAGTCCTGGGGGTGCTGGCGCGATGATTGTGCTGGCAAGTATCCCAGGATTTCCACCTCCGGCCCGGTCGCCTCAATGATGGGAGCACGGATAAAGACTCCGCGCATGGGGTGTTCGCCAAGTGCTGGTATATCGAGATCGCACTCGAAACTTTCTTGCTGGCGACCAAACCCGTTGCGTCGGACGACAATATCCATAAGGCCCAGGAGTGGTTGCCCATCCTTTGCCCCCTCGCTAATAGTACGGGCCAGCAAGATGGCCCCGGCGCAGGTGCCCCACAGTGCGAGGTTGCGCCCGGCCCGCTGGCGGACCGGCTCCAGCAACCCGTTGCTCTGCATCAGCGTCCCTATTGTTGTGCTCTCGCCACCAGGGATAATCAACCGATCAACCTGTTCCAGGTGCTCGGGCCGCCGGACGCGCTCCACGCGCACGCCGAGCCGCTTGAGCATGGCTTCGTGTTCTCGAAAATCGCCTTGAAGGGCGAGTACCCCTGTGCTCATCTTCGTTTCCAGGTTCGCTCCTCTTCTCCCTTTCCATTGTTATCTGTCCTATTGTTATCTATCCTACCAACCTCGCCCGGCCAGGAGTTGTTCGGCGGGGATAGAGCCAATTTCCAGCCCTTGCATCGGTTCGCCCAGACCACCGCTCACTTCCGCGATGATCTTCGGGTCTTCATAGTGGGTGGTGGCCTCCACGATGGCGCGGGCGCGGCGGGCCGGGTCGGACGATTTGAATATGCCGCTGCCGACAAATATCCCATCTACACCAAGCTGCATCATCAGGGCCGCGTCGGCGGGGGTCGCTATTCCGCCGGCGGCAAAGTTGACCACCGGCAGCGTTCCCGTTTCGGCAACCTGCCGCACCAGTTCATAGGGGGCTTGCAGCGTTTTTGCCGCCATAAATAGCTCGTTTTCGTCCATGCTTTGCAGGCGGCGGATGTCGCTGTAGACGCTGCGGGCGTGGCGCACGGCTTCGACAACGTTTCCGGTGCCCGCTTCGCCTTTGGTGCGGAGCATTGCGGCCCCCTCGCTCAGGCGGCGCAGGGCTTCGCCCAGGTTGCGGCACCCACACACAAAGGGCACCCGAAACTGGTGTTTGTTGATATGGTGCTCTTCATCCGCCGGGGTCAATACTTCGCTTTCATCTATATAATCTACCCCGATAGCTTCCAGGAGCTGCGCTTCAACAAAGTGGCCGATACGGGCTTTGGCCATCACCGGGATTGTCACGGCTTCCATAATGGCGCGGACAAGCTGCGGGTCGCTCATTCGGGCCACGCCTCCCTGGGCCCGAATGTCGGCAGGCACCCGTTCAAGAGCCATTACCGCGACGGCTCCGGCCTCCTGGGCTATGCGGGCCTGCTCTGGCGTGACCACATCCATAATAACCCCGCCCTTGAGCATCCGGGCCAATCCTACTTTTGTTGTCCAGGTAGATGTTTCCATGTCCTGTCCCTTCGTCTCCTTCTAGTGAAACACACTGGTGAAACACTATGAGAACCCATTGGAAAAACCGTCAGATTCTCCTGTTCCAACATTGACGGAAACCATTGGTCAACAACCACCTGCTGAAGCAGGTGGCTTGCCCTCGCCCGAAGGCAGGGCTTCAGGGGAGGTTGACAGCTCCCCACGGCTCCGTAGAACCGTATAGCGATTGCGAATAATGTTCGCTTGTACAGGT
>DAOTUE010000079.1:0-9011 GCA_034436975.1 Chloroflexaceae bacterium | reverse complement strand
GACCGCGCTTTCGCTTGGCGGGATTGAGCCGACCGCAGAAACCGCAGAGGACAACAGCTACCCGCTGAGCCGCCCGCTCTTCATCTACTCTGCCGCCAGCATTATGGAAGAGAAGCCGCAGGTGGCCGCGTTCATCAACTACTACCTGACCAACGTCAATGATGAGATTGTGGACGTGGGCTACTTCCCGGCCAGCGATGCCGCCCTCAACGCAGCACGCCAGGGCTGGCTGAAGGCGATGCAGTAAAATTGCAGATACTCGTGGCTCTGTTCCCTCCGACAAGGGGGGAGCAGGGCCATTCAACACACCAACCGATGCTTCTGGATAACGAAACCTATCTGGAACAAATAGGAACAAACAGGAACAACCAACCATACGTATGGTAACGAACATCCATACGTAGCACACCTGGAGGAATTGAGGAATGTCCGAAGAAGTGAGCGTCAGTGGCACATCTCCTGTTATGGAGAGGGAAGCGGAAACAATCTCTCTCCGACAAAAAAGCCCTCGTATTATCGAAACCATCATCCAGGCACTT
The DNA here is from genome assembly GCA_034436975.1 of Chloroflexaceae bacterium. Classification (GTDB taxonomy): domain Bacteria; phylum Chloroflexota; class Chloroflexia; order Chloroflexales; family Chloroflexaceae; genus JAAUSY01. The sequence goes on along the minus strand of DAOTUE010000079.1, from coordinate 8,472 downwards.
CTCTTTATCTGTGGTGCTATTTCAATTGTCACTACTCTGGGTATTGTTATTGTTCTGGGGAAAGAAGCCTGGCTTTTCTTCTCGCCGGCCGAAGCGAAACTACAGATGGTCGCAAGTCAGGTAACTGAGACCAACGATCCCCAATTGGCATTGGGCAGTTTTGCCCTGCTGATGGATGTGCATTACCCTTCTCGTGCAGAACACGGAGACACGCAGGTATATACCTTGCGCTACCAGAACCAGAGCGATGAGGAAGCATCAAAAGTACAGGTAGACATCCGCATCCCAGAACACACAACCTACCTTCCAGAGCAAAGTACCAATGGCTGGAACGTTAACATGGAGGGGACAAAGGCGATCTATTCTATTGGCAATCTTGCCGCGGGAGCAAGCGGTGTTGTCAAACTTGCTGTCTCTGTCACCTCTGCAAAGGAAAATTTACGAGACGGCTCTGAGCTAAAAGCAGCCTTCACCATCCAGGGCACCGCTGTGGATGGGACAAGCGTCCAGAGAATGGGTAATGCTGTGACTGGTATCGGAATCCCCACAATTGGCGAATTCCTGACCACGACAACCTGGCAACCCCACCTGATCCAGTTTGGCATCTGGCCGCTGCTCAACTCGACCCTGCTGACAACATTTGTTGCCATGCTTGTTGCTCTACCGCTTGGTCTGAGCGCGGCCATCTACCTGAGCGAGTATGCCAGCGCGAGGGCCCGCGGTATTCTCAAGCCTATCCTGGAAATCCTGGCCGGGGTTCCCACCGTGGTCTATGGCTATTTTGCCATTACCTTTATGACCCCGCTACTCCGCACAATTTTTGGACAGGACACCGTACAAATTTACAACACCGCATCGGCGGGGTTGGTCATGGGCATTATGATTTTGCCGATGGTCAGCTCGATGAGCGAAGATGCGCTCAGCGCGGTGCCGCGGGTGTTGCGCCAGGGGGCCTATGGTCTTGGTGCCACACGCCTCGAAACGGCCCTCAAAGTTGTTGTTCCCAGCGCATTATCTGGCATTATCGCCGCCTTCATTATCGGCATCTCCCGCGCTGTCGGAGAAACGATGATCGTCGCCATTGCCGCCGGTGCCAAACCCAATTTCACGTTCAATCCGTTTGAAGCCGCAGAAACAATGACCGGGCATATTGCCCGCATCAGCGGGGGCGACCTGAGCTACAACTCGATTGACTACAACAGCATTTTTGTCATTGGTCTGACCCTGTTTATTATGACACTGACACTCAACATTATCAGTGGATATATCGTTCGTCGCTTCCGGGAGGTATACGAATAATGCAACCACAACAACCATCGCCAACGAACCCCACCAACGAACCATCAAAAGACCCGGCAAAGGGGTTGCCCGAAGGGGATGATGTTCGGAAGAATATCGCCACCCGCCGAATGGTAGGCAAGGTCTGGACCGGAGCATTCCTGTCGTCGCTCATTATCGCTATTCTGGTGCTGCTGGTGTTGCTCTATACAGTGTTAGACAAAACGATGGGCTACATTGCCATTGAAAACCGCGGAATGGACCCTGCTGCTCTAGCCAACCGTCCCCTGAAAGACCTGCCCGACGAAGCATTGATTACGATATTGCGCGAGAATATCCGCGGGGGTATTTTTGATACCCTCGAAGCAGAAAAGCCATTTACCGAACGCTCTCACACAGACTTGCTCAACATTGTCCACAGGGAGGTTTTGAAGCAGCGCGTTGTCGAAAGCTGGACCCTGACTGAGTCACTTTTCAACAAGGCAGAGATTGAAGAGACAATGGCTGCCGAGCATCCTGAAGCAATCATCCAGTTCCGAACGTGGCTAACGCCATCGTTTCTCACAACGCACATGTCGAGTGCCCCGCTCTTCTCCGGTGTGCGTGCGGCCCTGCTTGGCTCGCTCTGGATGATAGGCATCACCATTCTGGTGGCGTTCCCCATCGGGGTGGGGGCGGCTATCTACCTTGAAGAATACGCACGAGATAACTGGCTCAACCGTATCATCCAGACAAACATCAACAATCTAGCCGGCGTTCCCTCAATTATCTACGGTATGCTTGGTCTCGCTATCTTTGTGCGCCTCATGGAGAATTTCACGAGTGGGTCGTTTTTGGGGGGTGGAAGTGAGAACGGACGAACGATTATTTCTGCCGGGCTGACGATGGCTCTGCTTATTCTGCCCATCATCATCATCAATGCCCAGGAAGCAGTGCGTGCGGTGCCAAACTCGCTCCGCCAGGCCAGCTATGGCCTGGGAGCCACCCAGTGGCAGACCATCTGGAACCATGTGCTCCCCGGTGCGCTCCCCGGCATTTTCACGGGGACCATCCTGGCCGTGTCGCGGGCCATCGGCGAAACCGCCCCGCTCATCGTGGTTGGCGCATCCACGCTGATCCTCCAGGACCCGGAAGGGCCTTTTTCCAAATTTACCGTGCTGCCCATCCTGATTTACAACTGGACCGCCCGCCCACAGGATGACTTCCGAAATATCGCTGCTGCTGCCATCATTGTTTTGCTCATTCTTCTTTTGACCTTGAATGCAACCGCAATTTTGTTGCGTAACCGCTTCCGGAGGAGTATGTGATGAGTGTTGATACCACGCAAAATGGAAATTACGTTTTTCGCACGCGAGATATGAGCGTCTACTACAAGTCGTTCCGTGCGGTAAAAGGGGTGAGTCTGAATATCGAACGGCAGAAGATTACCGCCCTCATCGGGCCATCGGGCTGTGGCAAAAGTACCGTGCTACGCTCATTCAACCGTATGAATGATCTGGTAGATGGGGCACGGGTAGAGGGCAAGGTCCTCTTTCACAACCACAACCTCTACGATCCAGAGGTAGATGCAGTGGAGGTGCGCCGCCGTATCGGGATGGTCTTTCAGAAGCCCAACCCCTTCCCGAAATCTATCTTCGATAACATCGCCTTTGGCCCGCGGGTCAATGGCTGGCGCGGCTCGAAGAAGGATATGGAAGAGCTGGTTGAGAGTTCGCTCCGCTCCGCAGCCCTCTGGGACGAGGTGAAAGACAAGCTGAAGGAAAGCGGGCTTTCGCTCTCTGGTGGGCAGCAGCAGCGGCTCTGCATTGCGCGGGCCCTCGCTGTTCAGCCCGAAGTTATCTTGATGGACGAGCCATGCTCGGCTCTCGACCCTATCTCAACACTCAAGATTGAAGAGCTGATGTTTGAGCTACGCCGCCAGTATTCCATTGTCATTGTGACGCACAACATGCAGCAGGCTTCGCGGGCTTCCGACAACACGGCCTTTTTCTTGATGGATGAGGACCGCGCCGGAACGCTCATTGAGCATGGTGTGACCGAGCAGATATTCTCGAACCCGCAGGATAAGCGAACTGAAGAATACATTAGCGGTCGCTTCGGCTAATATCGCGTTCGCCAGAACGGGCGGCTATGATTTGTTGCGCTCGTGGGACGAGCGGAACACAACAGTAAGCGGAGTACCCACAAAGTGATACCGCTCTCGGATGCGGTTTTCCAGGTAGCGGGCGTAGGACCAGTGGATGATCTCGCTGTTGTTGGCAAAGAAGAGAAAGACGGGGGGGGCAACTTGCGGTTGGGTGGCATAGTAGATCCGCAGGTGGGCCCCCTTCCGTGTTGCGGGGGGCGGGTGTTGGAGCACAGCCTGGCGCAGCAGTTCGTTGAGTTCGCTTGTGGGGATGCGCCGGTTTCGCTCGCTGTCTACCTCCTGCACGAGCAGCAGGATTTTCTGGACCCGCTGGCCCGTTGTTGCTGAGATAAAGAGCACTGGCGCGTAATCAAGAAAGCGGAACGCATCCTTGATCTGTTGCGTGTATTCGTTGAAAGTATAGGTATCTTTCTCGACTGCATCCCACTTGTTGACCAGAATGATAATGCCCTTCTTTTCTTCCAGGATCATCCCGGCAATGTGCGTATCCTGCGCCGTTATGCCCTCCTGTGCATCAATGAGCAGCAGCGCAACATCGCACCGTTCGACGGCCCGCAACGTCCGCAGCACGCTATACCGTTCGACCCCGCGCTGGATGCGCCCGGCCCGCCGCACCCCGGCGGTGTCAATAAGCGTAAACGCGGTTCCCTCATAGTTCAGCAGCGTGTCTATGCTGTCGCGGGTGGTGCCGGGGATTGCGCTGACAACGCTCCGCTCCTGCCCAAGCAGCGTATTGAGCAGACTTGATTTGCCAACATTGGGCCGCCCGACCAGCGCAACGCGGATGGTCTCGTGTTCATTCTCTTCCGGCGCGGGAGGTGGGAACGCAGCAACAACCTGGTCGAGTACATCGCCCGTGCCTGTTCCATGATACCCGCTCATCGGGATGGGATCGCCCAGATTGAGCGAGTAAAATTCCACAGCATTGAGTTCACGCTCCTGGTTGTCCGACTTGTTGGCAGCCAGCACCACTGGTTTGCTGGTCTGGCGCAAAATTTCGCCAACGTCGGCATCGGTGCCCGTCAGCCCCTCTCGCCCATCCACCATAAAGACAATAACATCGGCTTCGGCAATGGCCAGGTGGGCCTGCTCCCGTGCGGAGCGGGCGATTTCGCCGGGGGGCAGGTTCGGGTCGTCGTCTGCGCCCACCAGCCCCGCCGTATCCACCACCGTAAAGGCCCGCCCGTTCCACTCCGTCGTGCCATAGATACGGTCGCGGGTGGTGCCTGGCTCCCCCTCGACAATGGCCTGGCGTTCTCCTATCAAACGGTTGAAGAAGGTTGATTTGCCCACATTGGGCCGCCCCACAAGGGCAACAATTGGCTTGCTCATCGTATTATTTTCACTCCCCCGGCGTTGTCCCTTCGTTCTGGTACTGGTGTGCTTGCTGGCCTGGAAGGGGCCGCGTTTCGCTTAAAACAGAGCGGGCCTTCCACAGGTAGTCCACGGCAGAAATGATGGTCCAGAGAACCGCCATAGCCATTGGAACGGGCCACAGCGAGACGAAGAAGCCATACGGATCGCACGCGGCGATGGCGGTCACGCCCCCCCCTGCTCCGGCCTCATAGCCCGCAGCGAGAAGCCGCCACACCAGCGCAACCACGGTGATAACGAGTTTCTGTTTGCCCCAGGCCCCCGCCGAGATAACCTGCCCCTCGGCAGCAGCAAACGAGCGCAACCCCGATACGAGAAACTCTCGCCCGATGATGACCAGCGCAATCCATCCAGAGAGCAAATCGCGCTCGATCATTGGGAGGAGCACGCCCACGACGAAAATTTTATCGCTGATCGTATCGAGATAGATACCAAGTGGCGAGACAACGTTGAGCTGACGGGCAATACGCCCATCCAGCATATCGCTGAGGGCCATCGCCAGCAGCAGCAAGACCGCAGCATAGTAGGTTGCGGCCTGTCCCTGCAAAATGAGCCACATAAGCAAAGGAGTTGCAACGACCCGCGAGAAACTCAGGATATTTGGGATACTCCGTTTTGAAAATAGCATCGTTCCATTCTGCTCCCGTTCTTTTTCTGTCCTCCCATTATATCAGATATATCGGAAAATCAGATTTCATGGAAGAGATAGGCCAGGAAGGTCACAAGGGCCCGCTGGATGTCCACGCCATCGCCGGGGATGCCGTGCGAGTGGCAGGTTGTACAGCCGGGGTTGTGGGGAACATGGGGGATGCTGACATCGTGGATACTGTGGCAATCTACACAATGACGCTGGTAGGGTGTGCCACTGTGACAGGAGGCGCAGGAGGGGTTCGATTCGTGGAGCATCTCTTCATTGTGGGTGACATGGCAATGCACACAGGCGAAGCGCGGCCCCTTTTCGCGGTCGGGTTCGGTGGGTTCGGAGCGGGAATCGGGGGGCAGGGGGAGGGGGGCAGGGAACGGAACATCGTAGCCGCTGCTGGCCTGGCTATCGCCAAACTGCACCGACTGCAATACTTGCTCAAATTCTGCGTCAACGTTCCAGGCTGTCGGGGGCGTGGCCAACCCCATCATCACGAACAGGCGGGGGGATGCGGCTTCTTCATCACCATCAGCAGCACTCCTATTGCCAGCACCAGGAGCAGGGTCGCTATCCTCATCAATCATAACAATGGCAAAACGCCCATTGATGTCGGTTTCAATATCGCCCAGGCCCCACCCGCTCAGCCTGGCGAGGCGGCCCTGGTGCCCACCGATGCTGACCGTGGCAACCGATGTCAACGTGACTGCGTGGGTTTCCAGCGCAAACCGCTCAAGGAGAGCGTCAAACAGTTTCTCCGTTGTCGTGAGTTTCGAGGTGCTGACATTGGGAAAATTGAGATCCTTCAGCGTGCCGGTGTTCATCGCGATGATGGGGCCATTGTTATAGCCTGCATCCGATGGGCGAATAACCACTTTTCCATCAACGTAGGAGGCGAGCCACCCCTCGACAGGCTGAAACGAGAAGCCATCGTCGGCGGCCAGCAACCGCGTGTCGGGCTGGCTCGTGTCGGGGGAGATTTCTTCGCCAATGCGGGGGGTAGGGATGGGGGTTGGTGTGGGTTCCGCTTCGGTTTCGGCAATGGTGCTCTCACTCAGCGTCATCAGGTAGGCAACCAGGCTATCTATCTCCCTGTCCGACAGGATATTGCCAAAATCTTCCCCGACAATGCTGATCATCAGGCCTTCCTCAAACCCTTCGACAACAAAATCATCGTGCCTGATGATAGATTGGCGCAGGTATTCCTCTGCGCTCAGGCCGGGGACTCGCGTGGGGGCGCGGTCGTCCACCCCCGCCAGGTTTGGCCCCACGAGAATCCCGCGGGCCGGGTCGGTGTAGTGGCAGGTGCGGCAGGCCTGAAAATCTCTGTGGCTCACCTCTCCCTGAAAAATAGCCTGCCCTTCCTCAACATCGTTATAACCGAGGCTCCCCCCTTCCTGATGCTGCGAAGCCATGATCTTCATCGCATCACGAATGGGGATGTGGACAATGCCCTGCTCCTGGTCCAACCAACCGTAACTACCGAGGGTGGCTTCGTCGGCAGCTTGCATCGCTTGCCACTCCTGAGCCGCCGGGTCCGGTTCGGGGTCAGGCGGGAGGGGGTAGTGGCCTGCCAGGAGAATGAGCAGGGCCAGCGCAACGAATATCTGGGTTGCGAGAATAGCCCCTCGCAGCACGGCGGCCTGGCCGGGGAAGGGGGACTCTTGCTCCAGGGCAGCAATTGCTCCGACTGCTGCTGGCTCTGGCTCTGCTGGCTCTGCTGGCTCTGCTGGCTCCGGCTCTGGCTCTGCTGGCTCTGCTGGCTCTGGATGGGAGCCTGGGGCGGGAGCATTGGGGCCCGCGGATGGCGATTGCTCTGGATCAGGGGGAGGAGCGGTATCGGGAGTACGAGAACGAAAACGGAAGCGCGATAAAATCGTCATACCCGCCATAGATGAGCGTACTTTTCTGGGAATACGAGCAAGCGTCTGAAGAAACGTATGCATAGTGACGTCCTGTTGGGCACAGTATGGCTCCTGCGGGCCAGGGAGTCGCCGGACCAGTAGGATTAAATAAGGTTCCCAGGGAGGAGTATATCGTTGTTTGTTTAAGGAAAAGGAAAGAAATGTTAAGACATGGTTAAAATTGTGTAAATTCACCGTTGTCCACCGTTGTCCACGGTGTCCTGGTTATCTCGTGCGTCGCCTGATACGTGCGAAATGGTTGCTCCGATAAAAACGCCAGCGGTTCGACAATACCGACAGCCCAGCCAAAGGTGTACACCAGGGCCGTGAGGCAACAGGGAAGCCCCATCAGCAAAAGCAGAAGTTCTTTTATCGTCATCGTCTTTCCCTCGTTTCCTTCCTCTTCAATCCATACGTTCCTTCTGTACGGGTTCCTGCTCTCTCTCCTCCATGTCAGTCAGTGGTGGTCAATCCTGGGGAGCGCGGGGAGACGGCTCAAAACCAGATCTCCCCATTTCCCTCTCTTATGCACGCTGCTTTTCCGCCTGACCTGCTACCAGGAGTTCTGCGAGCATTTCCTGCACCTGGCGGCGCATCATCGAAAAAACAATATAGATACCTTCGATTGAAATTGAGAAAAGTGTACTAATCAGTTGAATTGTTGTTCCTGAAAATACACCATGAGAGAAAAAATTGATGAGTATCAACGCTGGAAGTACCAGAACAACAAAGAATAACGTTTTTGAGACAAAAATAGTAAAGACCAGAACCACAAACCACCCTACCAATACTGGCAAAACAAGTACGTTTTTCCATTCTTCCATCATATCCTCCTCTTGTATGAATTATTTCCTTCGTATCTTTCGAGTTTAGTATAGCATGTCAAAAAGTGTGTCCACAATACCCACCAGTATGAGATATTCATGACATCTCTTCTTTTCCAGCGACATTTCATGGACACCTGGACATGATGTGGAGAAACCGGGTCAATTCGGAAGAACGTAAGCGTTCACTGGGTTCGGGCAATCCCCAATGCCTGGGAGCGCAAGCGTCTCGCTTGCCCCGATGCGGGAAAGCGGCCCCCTCCCCCAATCCATCCCCCCACCGGGGGGAGGACAGGAGGGGGGACT
>DAOTUE010000078.1:0-15371 GCA_034436975.1 Chloroflexaceae bacterium | reverse complement strand
TGTTGCCAGACCATAGGCGGCCAGCACTCCAGCAGCAACAAATATCCAGTTCTGTGGTGTTCCCTCGGTTACAACAATGAGCGTGGTAAGCGGTAAACTGTGCAGAAGTGCGAGCAGCAAGAATGCAGGCGCAAAACGACGGTTGCCGTAGAGCAGTGTTGCTCGCTGTGTTAGAGCGTCGTCCTCTTTCTTCAACTGGTCCATGCGCTGTTTCAGGTGGGTGGGGAGGAAGAATATCTCCCACCAGATCTGGGCGGTTTCGCGGAGGAAGGTAAGCATCAGACCTCACCCACATCGTGCAACACGTTGTGATACAACGTATCGCTGACCCGAAACCCGGCTACTGCACGCAAGGCATCGAGCAGTGGTTTGATGGATTGAATATGTCCACGGTTTTTTGCCGCTATCAGCACACCGAGCACCCCGGTACAACGGACTCCCAGGTAGGCAGCAGTTTCGCGCCCAAGACGTTCGTCTATGATTAGCGCATCGGCACGAGTTTCCAGGGCCAGTACAATGGCTTCCGCTTCGCCAACATCCAGGTCACGTTGCAAGGTGCGGGTAAGCAGTCGGTTTGTTACCGCCTGTCGCTGTATCCATGTTGCGGTCTGGACATCGTCCGCTCCTACCTGCCCCTTTCCTTGAATCACCACTTCATACCAGACAGCCTCTGGAATCACAACATTGTTATAGATCTGGTGCAAGAGATGAAGGTGTCCTACCCTTGCCAGGCTGATGAGTGGGGATGCATTGCTCACAACGTTCATGCCAACCCTAGCTCCTGCAAGGCTTTCAAATCGGCTTCATACTCTGGCAGGTCGTAGTGAACCGACACCCCGCGCTGGCTCAACATATACTGGAAATCCCAGATATTCATATCCGCCATCTCGCGGGCTTTGCCAAACGAGAGTTTATTCTGCTGAAACAGATAGATCGCCAGTTCTCGCCGTAGTTCTTCGGGGGTCATACGGCTGGCATACACAACGGTTTGGGGAATAGTGATAGAGACGGTTTTTATCGTATCCATGGGTTTTCATGCTCCCTGTTTGCTATTCTGCTCCTTGTGGTTATTGTCGCACAAAATCGGCAAATGCGCTACTGAATACCCGCCCATCGTCGCGCACCACCCCATATTGCTGCAACTCCTGCACAATGGCGTGGTCGGGGGTGCTATGCCCGTCAACGATAGCCCGCAACGTGGCCTGCTCATTGTCGCGCAGGTTGTGCCACATGTGCATAAAAAATGGGCGGGCCTGCTGGACAAAAGCTGCTCGCGTCTGTGTCGGGTCGCCATGTTGCCACAGGAGCGAGGCGGCAAGCTGGACAAAGTGGGGCAATCCCCCTGCCAGTTCGTCTATCAACACCAGGTGCGCGGGGGAGAGGGGGTCGCGCACCGCGCCGTTGTCGCTGGCGAAGCCCTGGGAAACAAGCGTCTGCCACTCGTGCGGCGCAAACGTTCCCGCAACCGTCTGCGTGAAAATGTTGTAGAACCGCGAGGTTTGCCCTACCTGCTCGTAGATCTCGTGGATGGGGCGCAACGAGGCAACGACAAGCGAAAAGTAGTGGTGGGTCGCAGCTTTCTCGCGCCAGTCATCCCCCCAGTGCTTGAAGTGCTCCAGATGGTCGGCGATCCCGTCGAATTCATCAATGAGGACAATCAGGCGGTATCCGTTGTTGCGCAATGCTTCCAACCCATCGGAGATGGCCCAGGGGTCGTCATTTTCGTCTCCTGGCCAGGGGTCGTGTCTCGTTACCAGCTTGATACCTCGCCGTAGCCCGTCGGTCATTCCTTCTGGCGTGTGAAAACGGGGGTCCGACAGGCTTAGCGATACGATGAGCGGTCGCAGGCCGGGGCAGAACTCGCCCGTGCGCTCGAGGACATAGCGCAGGAGCGAACTTTTGCCGCTGCGCCGTAACCCGACAATCGAGACACTGCCAGGCGTTCGCCCCCCGATCTGGGCGCGAATATCGTTGCGCTGGCGTTCCCGTCCGTAGAAGTGCGCCGGCGGGACTACCTGCCCGCAGATGAAGGGGTTCTGGCCGGTGGGGGGAGGGGCAGCGTGAGGGAAACACCCTTCCGGGTCTTTACAAATCTCATTGAACGAAAAGCCAACCTCCTCCAGGGCCAGGCTATCTATGCTACCAAGAATGGTATGTCGCTCATTGCGAAGGGTTTCGCTGTCTCCATTGACCCGCTTATCGTGGAGATTTTCATTAAGCCTGCGTTGCAAGCCACACAGTTCGGTGTAACGCGAGTGGGCGGAGCCCAGGCGGACAAGTAGGGCCCGCAACCCACCGCCATAGAGAGACAAAAAGTAATCTCGTGATTCTGGCATACTCACCTCGTAATTGCCGACAAAACCAGTAACCGTGCTACAATGTGACAGCAGAATTGAAAGAGAGGTTCTCCATCCGTCTGCTTCCCAGACCTGGATGGATCTTTTCTTTTCACCCCGAACGCCCTCAGTATACCACTTTTTCGAGGGCGATTTCTCCCATTTTCCCATTTTGGGGTGTGACGTATTTTTTTTGGATCTACTCCGCATGCGCCAATTCGCGCTGTCGTCGGACACTCCAGGCCCGCAGCCAGGGATGTACCGACTTCTTTGCATGTGGTGCCGACTGTTCCGGCTCCATAGGAGGAACAGGTGGTGTGGGAACTGGCTCTGCTGCTGGTTTTGGTGAAGCGTGGTGTCGCACAGCAAGCGCAGCTTTTCGCCGTTGGTCACGATGCTCCAGAGGTGCTCGGTGCGGTTGAGATACTCCTGCACCAGGCCGTGAGGCGAGAGGCGGGGGCGCAACGGGTCGAGCCGCGCCCGCCACTGTCACGAGGTGAGCACGATGCGCCATCCGCCCCATCCCTGGCTACCTGCTGTTCGGCGAGGATGCGTGGGACGAAGCGGAGGGAACCGACACCATTCTGATTGACAAGTCAGAATATTTGATATACAGTTAACATGGGCAGTGCAATCGCATCTAAATTCTACATGGGGTATTGCTGTTTGATTTGCGGATTCACTTTATTTTCTTTATGCAGAACACTTGTTTGCAAAACTGAAAATCTGACTACAAGGACTATTGGGCTTCGTAGAGTCTTGAAATCTTTCTGAATTTAGATGCGATTGCCCTGGAGAGCGATTATATTATCATTGTGTGCAAGACTGCCGAACAATCGGTTATTGAAACAATTCTCAGACAAATCGGGTGGGGAAAACGGGTTCGCGGCATTGTTTCAGAACGCAATCTTGACCATTGGTATGAGCGGTGTTTGCGAGGATCGTTTGCCGATGAACTTGGAGGAAATTTGCTGGCTTTTCTCACTGAAAATTTCAAGAAAGAATTTCCGGGGGTAAAGAGGCTTGTGGCGTTTCTGGATGAGCGTTCCTACTCGCGTATGCGTCCTCCCGATTTCTGGCAGGTGATGAGCACCGACGATTGAGCCATGCCATGAGGCATTTAATCGTTCAATTGTTCACAATCACCCCTCAAAAAACAATCAAAAAAACCGCCACCCCGAACAACACCTGCACCAGGACCGAGGCAACCTGCAACGCCTGCGCTCCCGTCCGTTCGCGCCGATAGAGAGCCAGCCCCACCCCCACATTCAGCACCATCAGCCCGAAGGCGGCAAGCGGCAAAAACAACACCTGGTGGCGCGGGCGGATTTCGGCCACCTCGCCGGCCGCGTCAAAGCGCATATGCACCATATCGGGGAGATGGGGGTAGCGAGCAGCCAGAAAGCCAAGAATAACCAGGTTGAGCAGGAAGGCCAGGAGCAAGGCCCCACGAACCACCCGATCATTCCAGAACGCATAGAACAGGATGCGCCCGGAGTGGTGGGTTGGCGAAAGTGGCTTGACCGCCCCAAGCCGACGACGCTGCTCCAGGTGTTGCACAAACCCATCACGATCAACAGGGGAGATGGCGTAGGAAGCATCCTGCGTGTGGATCAGGAGCGATTTTCGGGGGGGGCGCGTTGAGAAGAGGTGTAGCGGTTTTCCCTCGCTGCTCTGCCCCTGCCCCCAGTAGTAGCCAATGCCCTGGAGCCACCTCCACGGCAACTTTGGGCGCACAATGCCCATATCAATCAGCTCGATGGCTTCGATAGGGATAACGGCGCGGTTTCCCATCCAGAGAATGTATACCCCGTTGCGGTCTACCTCGTAGGAGAGCGTGAGGCGGCCCGCAACGCGATAGATGAGGAAGCCAGTCATCAGTAGAAACCCTGCCAGAGAAACATAGATCCCGTAGAGTTCCAGGTTAACAGGCCAGGTTTCCGGGGGATGGGCCAGTACCATTGCCAGATGCACAGCAAAAAAGACCGTTGCCGTTGTGGTGACAAGCAGGAGTGCCAGGCCGACCCACAACCCCGGCGTGGCTTCTGGCTTCCATTGTTGCATGCGCCTATCCTCCAGGCTCCGTGGTCTCCCCACCAGTTATGACCTGCGTCCCCCTGATCGCGGGTGTGGTTGTCGTGATCGGCATAGTCGGGGCGATACTGGTTTCTGTCAGGTTGAGCGTTGGAATGGTCGGGGTTGGCGTATTCATCGGGAAGCGGCGCACTTCCACACGCTCGCGCAAGTCTTCGAGCCATTCGTCAAACGCTTCCTGGCGGGCCCGGCTGAGCTGCGTTTCTTCTGATGGGATGGTCTGGTCTGTCACCTGAATGATGTGCCAACCAAACTGGGTCCGCACCGGGTCGCTGATCTCATCTTCTTCAAGGGCAAAAGCTGCCTCGACAAATTCGGGGACAAGTGTCCTGCCCTCGCCAACGTTCCCTTCGCGGTCGAACGAGCCAACGGTGCCTCCTTCTTCGCGTGAGCCGGGGTCCTCCGACCTTTCCCTGGCCAGCTCAGCAAAATCTGCTCCCTCTCGTAGCTTGCCCACCAACGACCGTGCCTCCACTTTGCGCTCCTTAAAGGCCCGTTCGCGCTCCGCTTCGCTGGCATCGGGAGGCACCTCAACCGAGAGCAGAATGTGGCGGGCCGTCACCCGCTCCGGCTCGGTATCGGGCACAAACGTTTCTTCGGGCACCAGTTGTTCCCTGACTTTTGTCGAAACGTACTGATAGCGGTAGCTCTGCTCCATTGCAACGCGAAGCTCCCCGGCGGTAAACTGAGGGCTGAGGCTGACCTGTTGCAGCTCCGAAACCTGGTTCAATTCATCCAGATACAGCTTGTAGGCTTCGGAAAAAATCGCCTGCACCCGCTCGCTGGCCACTGTTGGCTCAAGCGTTGGTCTCTCGGTGGGCGTTTGCGTGGGTGGAGGGGTGGCAGTCGGAGCCATAGCCGCTGGTGTCGTCGTCGTTGTCTGCGGCAGCGTGGCCGGCAGGGTCGGGGTCAGCATACTGGTTGGTGTTATCATTCCCGTCGCGTCTGGTTGCTGCGATGCGGGGAGAAAGGCAAACCCCATCTCGTCTACGAGGTTTTGATTGACCTCCTGCGCGACCTCCGGACCGCTGACCTGGATACCCATCTCGGCGGCCCCATCGTAGAGAAGCTGGCGGTCCTGCCAGTTCCGAATGACCTCATCAGTCAACTGGGCTGTATCAAACCCATACTGCTCTCGCACCTGATCGATCCCCTGGCGAATATCCTCAAAGGGATAGCGGTTGATCGCTCGAAACCCCTCACTAATAATCGGGCTACGCAGGGCAAATTGTTCACGCAATTGTTCCTGATCGCCAAACATCGCCACCATTTGCAAGTTCTGGACAATCTGCTGAGCAAACGTGTGCTGCATATGCTGACGAAACTCGTTGCGGGTGAGTGTTTCCTGCCCAACCTGAGCAACAGGCTTGTTGGGCACCCATAGCCGGTCGTAGAAAACTCCGGCGACGATCAACAGGACCGAAATAATCAGGCTCACCGACACGACACGGATAAGGATGCGCTGTTGCATCTCTTCACGCCGTTTCTTCGAGAGCGTTTTGCGCGTGGTTTTTACTGTTGGAATATGGTCCTGTCGCTGCTTTTTCTTCTGGGGTTTGCGTTGTTTCTGAGGGGCAGTTCGCCCTCTATTGGGAGTTTGTTTTGATGGTTCTGTCATAGTATTCTGCCTGTTCTTCCGCTTTCATACTCCCTATCTTTCGTCACTGGTGTTGAGCGTCCTTCTCGTCCTCGTTGTCCTCGTCGTAGTCTTCTTCGTCCTCCTCCTCGTCATATTCCTCGTCTCCATCATCCTTGTGCGCAGCCGGTTCTTCCTCATAGGCAAAATCGCTGCCACGCCCCGAACGAGGCTTTTTCGGTTCCTCAACGATGGTAATCAGATGGCGGAGAATGTGGTCAGTCAGGTGAATCGTTCGCTCAATTTCGGAGACTTTCGAGGCCCCAATGGTGAAGTGCATCAGCACATAAAACCCTTCGGTAAAATTTCGGCGGCTTGCCTCGCCTCCGGCGTAGGCGCGAATGGGGTAGGAGAGTTTTCGTCTTCCCCAGGGGGGGTTGTGGTTGATGGATGTCACGCTGCCATCCTGGGCTTCGATAGTCTGCTGGATACGCTGAATGGTTGCGGCAACTTGCTCTTCGTTCGATTGCAAGGGGCTGATGATGAACATCATTTCGTAGTTACGGATACGTTCGCGCACTTATTCCTCCTCTGGTTCCAAGCCCCGCCTGTGGGCAATCCCCTATTGCCTGGAGCAAAAAAGGGAAACACAGCGGTGCGAACACTGTGGCCGGGCGGAGCAGGAAGGTTTTCTACAAGTATTAAAGATTGTAACAACAGGAAATTATAGCATGCGAAAGATATTGGCGCAACTGCTCACGATGTCGAGAGGGTTCAGGGTTCAGGGAGTGTGGGCATCTTGCCCGCACGGATGCAAGCGAGATGCTTGCGCTCCCAGGGGATTACTCCCAAATGTGAACAGTCACACGATGTCGTTATTTCTTTTTCCCAAACAATCCGCGCTTCTTCTTTTCAGGTTTGCCTACGGTTTCGCGCAGACTGGCCAGGTCGCTATCGAGGCTACCGGGTGCGGGGTGTGATGCTGAGGGCTTTGCTGGCTTTGCCGGTTTTTCTGGTGCTGGTTGTCGGGCCGGCTTCTGTTGTTCTTCATTCATCAGGTCAGCAAGGGAAATCCGTTTGCCAGAGCCGCTCTGGCCCCCAACTTCCGGCTGTGGCTGTGGTTCGGGAGAGGGGGGGGCGGGTTGCTGTGGCGGCTCCTGGGCGGGTTGCTGTGGCGGTTCCTGAGCAGCAGGTGGAGGGACAATGTTTTGTCCATCGGTACCGGCTGGTTCTCCCATGACTTCGTCAAGTGAGAGGGTTGATTCTCCGGGGAGAAACTCATCAAACGCAGCCGAAGACCGACCCGCTTCGGCGGGCACGCTCTCCAGATAGGGACTCGGGCCCTGCTCAATGCCAAGCGAAACCAGCCAGCTCCAGAGTTGCTCACACCGCTGCCTGGCATCTTCTTTCAGCGGGAGGGGCCGTCCGCGAGCATCTATGATAACTCCCAGCGCACTGCCGCCAACAGCGGCAATGTCTGACTTCACTTCGGCACCGGGCGCATTGCGGCCAATGCGAACCCCGGCGGCGGGACGGAGCGTCAATTGTCCACGGGTGCCTGGCTCTAGCGGAAGACGGGTTATCTGCCCATGCTGCACCTGCGCTTGATACGTTTTGCCGGAGGTCGTGGTCAATTCCGCTTCCAGGGCAATTTTTCCGGGCCGGTGTTCTCCCAGAGGGATGATGCAGGTTGCCAGGGGCATATTCTGGTAGAAATCGCGGTCGGCAAGTGTCGCGGTTGCGTCTGGCTTCATGGTGGACAGGGCCCCGCAGGCGGGCAACAATCCTAGCAGATCGAGATGGAGATCAATGGCGCGTTCGCTCCGCTCGGCGGTTGGCTGGAGCGCATCGAGGAGCGTCAGGGCCGTCAGTCCGGGGTGGGGAGCATGGGACAGCACCCCGCCCGCCGCTATGACCAGATCATACTGGAGGTTTTCTATGTCCAGCGTTTCAAGCACCAGGGCCAGGGCTTCTCGGGCCACGGCGTGCTCAATCAAGACATCTTCACGACTGGATGGGATGACATGGGGGCGCATCATCTTGTTGAGCATCCAGTGGAGCAGGTCTTTTTCGTCCAGGTGGAAGGGGAGCCAGCGGGCAATGGCGCGAAGCCCCCGCTCGGCCAGGACAGTTGTTATGCCATAGCCAACGCCGCAGGTGCCCCGCACCACCGGTTGATAATACGCTGGCCCGGCCAGGAATGCGCTGCTGCTGGTGGAGCCGACATCAAGCGTGAGCACCTGCCGCTGCTGACGTTTTGCAAAGAAGCGCGTCATCAACCCTGTGGATTGCGCGACCGTGGTAATGGGGGGATGACAGAGATCGTTGAGTACGGCGTAGCCGGGCAACCGCGGCAGGATGCGCTCCTGGTAGAGCTGGTCTATAGCCTGGCGTGTCGGTTCGAGCCGCTCCTGCTCAAGCGATGGGCGCACATTGTCCACAACGATGGTTTCTGCATGGTCGTTGAGGATGGCGCGAACGTCGTCACGGGCAGCGGTGTTGCCTGCGTAGATAACCGTGTAGCGGGTGGTATCCTGGTATTGCTGGCCGCGGGTGTCAACCGAGGTGCGAAAGGTCGTTAGCGCGACAATGTGGGCCAGGCGGCGCAGCGTGTCAGTTGCCCCCCCCTCCAGCCCGCCGGCCAGCAAGGCCGCGTCGGGGTTGAGCGCGAGCATTGTTTCAACCTGACGCTCAACCCAGGAGGCGGAATGTGATGCTGCCCGCTGTCGCCGCTGGTTTGTGCGCAAAGGTGGAACACTCAAGAAGCCTGCCATCTGTTGCTTTTCCTGGTCGTCAAGCGTGATAACCTGTAAGACACTGGTGTAGGTGCTGCGGCAACCGTTCAAGGCACTCCGTGCGGATATGTCGCTGGCTATGGCGACAATAACGAGCGAGAGGTTGCCTGCCGCGCTGGTTGTTGCCACAACAGAGCTGATGCCGTCGCGCTCACTGGTCTGGGGCATAAGCAACTGGCCCTCGCGCAGGAGCTTGCGCCCGGTGGTCTCGCCTATCTGGGCTGTGGCCTCAAGGATGGCTATGGTTGCGTTCTGGAAGGGAGGTTCGATGCTGCCAGGCTTTTCGGCCTGCCCGATCATGCGGTATTCCCCCTCAACCACGTCTACCAGCACCACCCGCGTTGTGACGCTACCGATTTCGGCAACGAGAATTGATTCAAGTTCGTCTGTCATCCCGGTAGTATTCTCCTCACCCAATCAACCAGAAACTGGAGCCTGTCGCTGAGAGCCGTGAGATAGGTCAGCAGGGATCCGGCAAAAAAGAACCCGAATGTCACCATCAGCACCCACCGCCCCATATTGGCACTGACACGGGAGACCCGCATGAGGCCGGAGCGCGTCGGGATGGTGAAATAGAAGTAGCTCAGCACTAGCAGCACCACCAGGGCCAGCACAATCGTCCCGGCGATTTTTTCTGGTGAGCCGCTCAGTGAGATGTTGACGGTATCGGACACCTGTGGGAGGAGTGTCCCGACCATTGCCCCGCTCAGGGCCAGCGCGGCCCCCACGCCAAAGATGAGACCGAGCGGGATATTGGCCAGCCACGAAAGACGTTGCCGCCCGATGATGCGCGGCAGCAAGAGCAAGCCGAACAGAAGTGGAATAGCGTGGTACACCGACACACCGGGGGTGCTCAGGTTTCCGCCTATCTGCCCCAGGGCCGGGCGGAGCACCTGGTGGTACACTACCACAAACGCATATCCCAACGATACGCCGATAAACAGGTATTGTGTTGCCCGGAACATCGGGTTGTCGCCAATAATCCGGCTCAAGACCATCAGGGTCAGGATGACCGCGACGAGATCCATGAGCAACTGGACACTCACTTTGTCCCTCCTTCGCCCTTATTCTCGGTTGCCGCAGGTTGCTTGCCTTTTGCTATAACCGTCTGGATAATCACCCCTACTATGGTCAGGATGAGAAAAATCAGCACCGTGAAATGGTAGTGACCGCTTTCTGCTGCAATAGCGTTCTGTCCCTCGCTGGTTGTACTGATTTGTGCTTCGTAGGCGAGCGCGCCCTGTTTGCCAACCAGGTGCAGGATGCCGGGTTGGTCGAGATATGGCTGCACGATGGGAGCCGTTTCTGAGGGCAGCAGAAAGACCATCGGGACCTGGGGCGCAATCCGGTGAACCTGTTCGATCCAACTTCTCACATCCTGGGCCTGGTTGGCAATGACAACAATCATTGAGAGATCGTGGATTGTCTCCAGACGCGGCTCGCCGGTCGCCAGGTCGGTTGCCAGGGCCCCCTGGGTGGCATCGCGTCCGGCAAAGTCCGAACGCATCACAGCCTGGAGGTTCTGGGCAATAGCTCGCAGGGCCAGTTCCCCGCCGGGGCGGTAGCCCAGAAGAACGTAGTCTATCCCCTTACCACTATAGCCGGCCTGTTGCAGTCGGTCGCGCAAGTCGAATGAGAGCATGGTCCCCTGGGTGTCCGTGCTGAGCAGGATCATATGGGCGTTGCGCTCCATCAGGTGGCGGGTGACAATACGCTCCAGGGGCGCAAGATCGCCGCGCCGCTGGATGTCCCACTCGTAGGCAATCATCACAATATCATCTTCCGTATAGGAATTGATCAGAGTTGAGAGGTCTTCTGTGCTGGCCAGCGATGGCGTGGAACCGGGGGCAAAGATAGCCTCCTCTTGCAAAGGGGTTGTCAATACCGGAAAGAGCAACCCTAGCAAGAGAGCCAGCGAGAGCACAACATAGAGCGGACGGTCAAGCCCGATTTTTTGCCATAGGGTTGGCTCCGCAGCCGGGGCCGGGTCCGGCGTTTCCGGGTAGGGCGATGCAACGAGTTGCTTCAGGAGATCAGTTGCGGCAAGACGGGCCGGGCTACGGGGATAGGATGGTGGCTGAAATGCTACCGCGGGTGTGGCAGCTTCGGCTTTTTCTTCTGCCGTCTCTTCCTCTTCCATTGTCCCCAGATTTGCCAGCCAGCTTATTTTCCGCGATTCGGCGGTGTCTTCGCGGCGGGCCGCTGGCTCCGGCGGACGAAGCCAGCTTGGGAGGTCGGCACCACCAAAGAACTCGCTACTCTCTCCCCCTTTTCTTGCCGATGGTTGCTCTGGTTGGGGTTGGCCTGGTTCCGGCTCGATAGGCGCGGCGGTCGGCCCCTCATCAAACCAGGAGCCAAAATCGCCCGGCGGCTCGGTAGAGACCGCTGGTGGCTCGGCAGGAGCAGACGGTTGTTTCTGCGGTTCGGCAGTATCTGTTTCTGCCCCTTGCAACCACTCAGGTAAGCCCGTGTCACGCTGTGGCGATGCGGGAGTTTTTCCTGTTTCTCTGTCTTCCCCTGCCAACCATGGGGGGATGTCTTGTGATAGGAATGATGATTCACTGGAAACATCTTCGTCGCTCAGCCAGTCGGGGACCCCGGCTTCTCTGGATGGTGCAGGTTTCTCTTCCTCAACTCCACTCAGCCAGTCGGGGATACCTGCATCCCTGGATGGTGCAGCTTTCTCTTCACTTTCCCCGCCAAGCCAGTCGGGGACACCGCCCGCGTCGGGTGCAGCGGGTTTCTCTGGTTCGTCTCCCACGCCGCCAAGCCAGTCGGGGACACCGCCCGCGTCGGGAGCAGCGGGTTTCTCTGGTTCGTCTCCCACACCACCAAGCCAGTCGGGGACACCGCCCGTGTCGGGAACAGCGGGTTTCTCTGGTTCGTCTCCCACGCCGGAGAGCCAGTCGGGGACACCGCCCGCGTCGGGTGCAGCGGGTTTCTTTGGTTCGTCTCCCACGTCGGAGAGCCAGTCGGGGACACCGCCCGCGTCGGGAGCAGCGGGTTTTTCCGGCTCGTCTCCCACGCCGGAGAGCCAGTCGGGGACACCGCCCGTGTCGGGAGCAGCGGGTTTTTCCGGTTCGTCTCCCACGCCGGAGAGCCAGTCGGGGACACCGCCCGTGTCGGGTGCAGCGGGTTTCTCTGGTTCGTCTCCCACGTCGGAGAGCCAGTCGGGGACACCGCCCGCGTCGGGTGCAGCGGGTTTCTCCGGCTCGTCTCCTATGTCGCTCAGCCAGTCGGGGACACCGCCCGCGTCGGGAGCAGCGGGTTTTTCCGGCTCGTCTCCCACGTCGGAGAGCCAGTCGGGGACACCGCCCGCGTCGGGAGCAGCGGGTTTTTCCGGCTCGTCTCCTATGCCGTCAAGCCAGTCGGGGACACCGCCCGTGTCGGGAGCAGCGGGTTTTTCCGGCTCGTCTCCTATGCCGTCAAGCCAGTCGGGGACACCGCCCGCGTCGGGTGCAGCGGGTTTTTCCGGCTCGTCTCCCACGCCGCCAAGCCAGTCGGGGACACCGCCCGCGTCGGGTGCAGCGGGTTTCTCTGGTTCGTCTCCCACGCCGGAGAGCCAGTCGGGGACACCGCCCGTGTCGGGTGCAGCGGGTTTTTCCGGCTCGTCTCCTATGCCGTCAAGCCAGTCGGGGACACCGCCCGTGTCGGGTGCAGCGGGTTTCTCTGGTTCGTCTCCCACGCCGGAGAGCCAGTCGGGGACACCGGCTTCAGGGGCAGATGGTTTGGATGGTTCCTTATCTTGAGGCTGCATCTGCTCAGGAGCAGGAGATGCCGGTCTGGCCTGTTCAGGCGGTTCAGATGGATCGAAGTGGAACGGCTCAATACCAGGAATGTTCCCTTTTGGTTTTTCTGGGGGAGGGGGAGGGGGAGGGGGATCTGGCTCAGTTGGGGACTCAAAATGAGAAGGTTCAATACCCATCTCCTTGAGATCCTGTTCAAGTTCATCTGCTGATACGTCGCGGAGCCAGTCGGGAACTTCCTGCTCATCATCCTCTTCAGCGGTGTCCGATGCTTCGGCTTCTTCTTCAATACCCAGGCTACGCAACCAGTCGGTGGCACCAACGGCCGGGCGGATGCGTGAGGTTGTTGGGGACGATTGTCCTGGCAATGATGGCTCTTCGGAGCTTTCCAGTTCGCTTTGCAAGTTGCTCAACCAGTCGGGAATAGGCTCACTATCTGGTGCGTCGGGAGACTGGACAATGGTATCCAGAGGGAGGTTTGGCTCCGGGGTGGAGGCTGCCTGGCTCTGCAACCAGTCGGGCACGTCCCCCGGCGTATCTTCGTCGGGGGGAATGGGCGCATTGCCAGCAGAGCGTGGTGGCACCCGCGGGGGTAATGGGACATCTCTCAGCCAGGGTGGAAGGTGTTTCATACAGGGGTTTAACCGCTAATTATCAAGATAAGGTTGGTCAAATCCAAGAAGGACCCGCATACAGGCAACCAGCGTGCCGATGGCCGTACCAATCAGCAAGCCACGCGCACCGGCCAGAGCGATATACTGGTTGATCCACTGAAATATATCGCTCAGGATGGGGAGCGAGGCGACAGGCGGAAGCTGAATGATGAGAACAGCCAGGGCCACACTGGTGATAACGATAACTTCTGCCTTGCGCCGTTGCAAGGCCCGAATGATAGTGCTCAGGCTAAAGAAGGCCAGGAGAGCAAGCAGACTGGTGGTTAGCGGCTCATACACCGCATGGAAAAAGCGACGGATGGGTTGCTCGGCCAGGTTTTGTGGTAGCACAACTGTCAGGCCGGGAATGCCCGTGATGCCAACAAGAATGACGGCAACCATAGCCAGGAGCAAGATCACACTGTAGCCCCAGTCTTCGCGGCGGCTAATGACCCGCCGAATGTGCGAACTGGTGACACTGATCAAGCCGACAAGCAGAGCCAGAGCGACCAGGGTTGCGGTCCACTCTACCAGCGAAAAGGCGATAGGGGCGATGAAACTCCCGCTGCTAATGGACTCGATGAAGACTATCAAGCCGGTGGCACCGCCGATAATCATCGGGAGTACGACAGAAACCAGGCGTTTCGGGTCTTTGAATAAGGATGTTCGCGGCTCCCTGGAAAATGGAGCAGGTGATGATGACATACGCTTATATTCCTGGGAGTGGTGGGAGTTCAACCCAGGGCTGTACCCACGGGCGAAGCAAGTTGTAGAGTATCCCACACACAATCAACAAGATAACCACCGTCCGCAGCATATCCTGGGTCATCAGGCGGGCCTGAGGAGGGGCGGTGTCGGAAAGGTAAGATTCTGCGGCAAAAATTTCTTCTCCAATCAACGTTGATGGCGTATTGAGCATCATAACAGGAAGGGCCGCGATGGTGGTTGCCCCCATAACCTGGGGAACCTTTTGCCTGGCCCCTTCTTCGGCAAAGAGCAAAAATTCGTGACTGAAGCTACCTATCATCTGGCTGGCTTCAAGCGGCTGCCGGGAATAGAGCGTCATGACCCCGGTCGCGTAGGCGGTCGCGTTCTGGTGGGCAAGAAGTTGGATATTGGCCGGGTCGTAATCGTGGGCCCGTCCGGCTCGCTGATAGGCCTGTCGGAGAATACCGCGCAGGGCAAGATGGACAACGGCATCACCGCTGCTGACGAGGATGGGGGTCCCCTTGAGGGCGGCCTGGTTTGCTATGCGCTCGGCGGCGAGCAACCCGACCGTGGTTTCGCCCATTGTGTTGCTGCTCCCAATTTCGCCCGGACCGGGAGAAATGTGGATGGCGTGGCCGGATTCAGCCCCGCGCCCTAGAGCCGGCTTCAGCAGATCGAGCGAGGGAAGGCGGCGGCGGCGTGGGATTAGCCCCGCCAACGAGCGGGCATAGTAATACCAGGTGACGGCGACAATGACCAGGGTCAGGAACAAAACAATGAGCGTAATGTCTTCCAGCAAAAACATAAGCGACTGTTTCTGGCTAACTCTCTGCAATTTGCCTGACTCCTTCAGGCGACGCACAAAAAAGGCAGGTATATGAATGATAGCACACCGAACCGCTCTGCGCAACCGCCGGGGATGCAGTGATGCAGTGCTATCTTTAGTCTGTAGATCTTTAGTATTCAACTGTGCTACACTCAACGTCATGGTATCGAACAATCTAGCGAAGCGAGTCGGTATTTTAATTCGTCGTATACGCACTGACAAAGAATTATCTCAGGAAGATTTAGCAAACAGGTGCGGGCTACACCGCACCTATATTGGCTCTATTGAGCGGGGTGAGAAAACAATTACCATTGAAACTGCTTATAAGATAACCAGGTCACTTGATATGACACTCTCTCAGTTCTTTAAGCTCCTGGAGGAAACTTCGTAATATGTCATGATGGACGAAGCAGATTACAGGAAAATTCGTTCACAGCTTTTGAGTGAATACCATTCGCAACTCCTGGAGATAGAGCAAAAATATACTGCTTTTCTTAAACACGTTGTGCTGAGAAACTGTTTGAAAGGCTTTCCAATGGGAAATGTCCCCAAGCCCCGAAAAGGGTCATTCACGAGCCAATCGCCGCACCATCACGCGGATCATCGCAATATATATCCACGCTTCGCTGCTCGCTGG
>DAOTUE010000077.1:0-12756 GCA_034436975.1 Chloroflexaceae bacterium | reverse complement strand
CTTTGACCAAATGTGGATGTTTAGCATGCGCCCCGATGAGGGTTTTGCGGTGGTGCTAGGCAACCCGCCCTATGTACGTCAAGAGAAAATTAAGGAGTTCAAAGAACAGTTCAAGGCAGCCTATAGCTGTTATACGGGGGTGGCTGATCTGTATGTCTATTTCTATGAGCGTAGTATGCAGTTGCTCAAGGCGGGCGGTATTTTGACGTTCATTTCGTCTAACAAGTACTTTCGGGCAGGGTATGGGAAAAAGCTGCGGCAGTATCTGGCAACACAGGCGACGATCCTTCAGGTGATAGACTTTGGGGATGCGCCGGTATTTACCGCTATTGCCTATCCAAGCATTATCGTTGCTCGCAAGGGGAAACCATCCACAACGCATCAGGTGCAAGCCCTGAATTGGCAACCGAGCGAAGATGTAACAACGGTTAATCATCTGTTTGTAGATGAGAGTTTTGCGCTTGATCAAAAGGAATTGACGGCAGATGGATGGCAGCTAGAACCCCCAACAATAATGCGCTTGTTGGAGAAACTGCGAAAAGCGGGGACACCGCTTGGCGAGTATGTACACGGGCAATTCTACTATGGTATCAAAACAGGGCTAAATGAGGCGTTTGTGGTAGATCGAGCAACACGGGATCGACTCATTGCTGAACACCCATCATCAGCAGAGATACTCAAGCCCTTCTTACGGGGGCGTGATGTAAAGCGATGGTATATTCAATCATCTGATTTGTGGCTTATCTTTACGCAACGGGGTATTGAGATAGAAGATTATCCCGCTATACTGAACCATCTTTCACAATATAAGAATAAGTTAATAAAACGTTCTGTTAAAGGGTTAAAGTGGTATGAATTACAAGCAAGTCCTGGTGACAAAGAACGCTTTATAATCCAAAAGATACTTTATCAAGAGATTGCAACATATCAGGCTTTTGCTTGGGATGACACTGGTAGTTACTCAAACAATAAAACATTTGTTATTCCAAATGCAACCGCATACTTATTAGCAATTCTTAATTCAAAAGTGGTATGGTTTTTTCTAGGAAAAGTTGCTTCTAAGTTACAAGGGGGAGCCTACGCGATGCAGACAATTTACACAAAACACATCCCCATCCCCGCGGCGACGGCACAGCAACGCAAGCCCATTGAGCAGCTCGTGGAGCGTATCTTGGCGGCGAAGCAGGCGGATGCGGGGGCGGATGTGGCGGCACTGGAGGCGGAGATAGACGCGCATGTGTATCGGTTGTATGGGTTGACGGCGGAGGAGATCAAGGTAGTGGAAGGGGGAGGAGCCTGAGCCACCCGCTGTGCTACGACCGTCGGGGAATGGATATTCGAGCTACGATTGCTACGATTGCTACGATTGCCACGATTGCCACGATTGATGGAAGGTGGAAAGAAAACCACGTCCTGACAGGCGCGGCTCATGCTATAATACAAGAAGCCTGTCTTTCCCTGAAGGTCCGGTGATGAGGCGGGAAGATGAGGAATTTATGGTAAACACGGTCCTCAATGGTCGCTACGAAATTGAACAAAAAATTGGTGATGGGGGGATGGGGACGGTCTATCGTGGGCGCGATAAACGGTTGCATCGCCCCGTTGCTATCAAGGTGCTCCACAGTCACTATGTAAATGATTCCGACTTCCTGGCGCGGTTTCAGCACGAGGCCCAGGCTGCGGCTATCCTCAACCATCCCAACATTGTCAGTGTCTACGACGTGGGTCAGGATGGCGACATCCACTACATTGTGATGGAGTACATAGACGGCCTCAACCTCAAAACGCTGATCAACCGCGATGCGCCGATGGATGTTGCTCACGCCGTCGCCATTGCCGAAGCTATTGCCCAGGGGCTGTCGGCGGCTCACAAAGTGGGGTTGGTCCACCGCGACATCAAGCCCCAGAATATCCTGGTGACGCACGGAGGTGAGTATGTGCAGATTACCGATTTTGGCATTGCCAAGAGCCATCTGAGTACCACGCTGACCCAGACGGGCATCACCTTCGGAACGGCTGATTACATTTCGCCGGAGCAGGCACAGGGAAAAAAGGCCACCCCCCACTCGGATCTCTACTCGCTCGGAGTGACGCTCTATGAGATGCTCACCGGGCGGTTGCCCTTTACCGGAGATAGCCCGGTGGCGGTGGCGATGCAGCATGTCAACACTGCGCCGCCGGCCCCGCGCAAACGCAACCCCTACATCCCGCCGGGCCTGGAGGCTATTTTGCTCAAGGCTCTGGCCAAAGACCCCGCGCAGCGGCCAGCCGATGCTCAGGAGATGTCCCATATGCTGCGTTCCTACCAGTCGCTGGCATTCCAGCCCACCCAGCCCTCATCTATGCCAACGCGCTACCCGCCTCCCGCTGGCTCCGCATATGCCCCTGCCAGAACAAGCTATCCATCCACAGGAACATCAATACCGCTGCCTCGTGCCACACCCATGCAAAAAGCCCCCCGCCAGCAGGGAGTTGGATGTGGCGGCTTTATTGTCGGGATGATTATGCTGGTCGGAGTTATTGCGCTGGTGCTGGCCTTCAGCAGCGGTATGCTCGATCCGCTCCTGGCAGGCATCACGCAACCACAGCCGGTGCCGGGGGGGCCATATACCACCCGTCCGCCTGCCGAAGCCACCCCCACACCAACCCCCGCACCAACCCCGACCGCAACGCCAATCCCTCTGGTTGTCGTCCCCGACATTATCGCAATGGACGAAGCAACCGCACGCCAACACCTGGAAACAGCCGGACTCATCCCGGTGCGGGGGCAACCGCGCAATGATGAGCGTATCCCCCAGGGGTTGGTGGCGGTCCAGGAAATCCCCGGCGGGATGGAAATTGAGCAGGGAAAGCCTGTCACCTATGTGCTCAGCCTGGGGCCCGAGCAGGTGGTTGTCACGTTGCCCGACTGGACCTGGCAACGGTTCGACGCGGCCCGCCAGCAGGCTGAACAGATGGGGTTGCATGTTGAGGCTATCCAGGAGCCAAGCACGCAGGTAAGTGAAGGGTTTGTCATTCGCCAGGAGCCAGTCGCAGGGATGCGCGTGGAACAGGGCTACACGGTGCGCATAGTCGTCAGTGTGGGCGACAAAGTGTGGTTGCCCGACCTGCGCGGCAAGAGCGAAGAGGATGCCCGCAACTTGCTTGAAGCAAACGATGGGGTATACTGGTCGTGGACAGATTATCAGGGGCGAGACAAGCTCCCGAACTATGACCAGATTGCGCCAGGAACGGTGGTCAGCATGGTACCGGGCAGCGATCAGTGGGTCCCACGCGGCACCGGCGTTACCCTCGGCGTGCGCGAGTATGAGGCCGCCTTGCCGTGAGGGGATAGGGGATAGGGGGGAGATGCAGCCCGCCCTCCCAATCTCCCCCGCTGGGGGGAGGCCAGGAGGGGGGCTGAACAATGACGTATTGAACGTTACGTATTGAAGGACAAAAAGAAAGAAAAAGCAGGATAGGAAAGATGAATCAATTTGTTGCTCATTCAGATATTGCCGATATTGCTGAAAAAGTGCAGGCAGGCGAACGGCTGCGTTTTGAAGATGGGGTGCGGCTCTACAAAACACCCGACCTGCTGGCCCTGGGGGTCCTCGCCGACTATGCCAACCAGCAACGCAATGAAAAGCGCGTCTACTTTGTCCAGAACCGCCATATCAACCCGACAAATATCTGTGCGGTCCATTGCAATTTTTGCTCGTTTCGCCGCAATGGAGATGAAGACGATGCCTACCTGTGGACGGTGCCGGAGATTATCGAACGCACGAAGCAGACCTTTAGCGAGCGCACCCGCGAGTTTCACATTGTCGGGGGGCTACACCCCGATCTCAAGATGGATTACTACTGTGGTCTCGTGCGAGAGCTAAAAACCCATTTTCCCTCGGTGCATGTCAAAGCCTTTACCGCGGTGGAGATTGATTTTCTGGCACGGATCTGTGGGATGGACTGGGAGGAGGTGCTGGTTGCGCTACGCGATGCGGGGCTGGACGCAATGCCCGGCGGTGGTGCGGAGATCTTTGCTCCGCGGGTGCGGCGCAAGCTCTGCCCGGAGAAAGTAGTTGGCAAGGGGTGGCTGGCCATCCACGGACTGGCCCACCGTCTGGGCATCCGCACCAACGCAACCATGCTCTATGGGCACATTGAGCAGGCCGAAGACCGCGTGGACCACCTCATCCAGCTTCGTGAGCAGCAGGACGAGACTGGCGGCTTTATCACCTTTGTACCGCTGGCGTTCCACCCGCAAAACAATAACCTGGGGCGCATCCGCAAGTTGGGGTTTACTACTGGCTTTGAGGACCTGCGCAACATTGCTGTAAGCCGTCTGATGCTCGACAACTTCCCCCACATCAAAGGTTACTGGGTGATGCTCACGCCACGCCTGGCACAGCTTTCGCTCTCGTTCGGGGTCAGCGACATTGATGGGACGGTGGTTGAAGAGCGGGTGTACCACGATGCGGGGGCCCGCACCGAGCAAAGCATGGACCGCGGGCAACTGACCCACCTCATCCGCACGGCCGGGCGCGTGCCCGTCGAGCGCGACGCACTCTACCAGAATGTTGAGGTTTACGCCTGATACCATATTCGGCTATATTCGGATAAACAGTTTTCCCACAAAGACACGGAGAACACAAGGAGATAAATGCTTTCAACAAAACCTGGTGCCCGTTGTGCCTTTGCGGTTTTTTCTCCTGGAAACCCTATGCTGACTATTGGAACGATAGATTACCTCAATACGCAGCCAATCGAATACTTTTTTGACCGCTACCTGCCCGGCTTCCCGCGAGCGCACGGCGTGCCCACTGCCATCAACCGCGCCCTGCTGGATGGAGAGGTAGCGATTGGTCCCATCTCCTCCTACGAGTTTGCGCTCCACACCGATGAACTGCTGCTTGTGCCAGAGCTGTCTATTGCCTCGCTTGGCGCGGTCAACAGCGTGCTGCTCTTTTCGTGGCGGCCCGACCCCCGTGAGCTAGATGGCCTGCCTGTTGCGCTTACCAACCACTCGGCCACCAGCATCAACCTGCTGCGGGTGCTCTGCGAACGTTCCTACCAGATTGCCCCCGAATGGCAGAGCCAGCCGCAAGACCTGGAGGCAATGTTGATGACGTGCGAGGGAGCGTTGCTGATAGGGGACCGTGCGTTGTTTGAGGGAGTGCTGCGCCGGCACATCGGGCGGCGAGGGCTGCCCTACTGCTTCGACCTGGGAGACGAATGGCTCAAGTTGAGTGGTCTCCCCTTTACCTTTGCCGTGTGGGCCGTGCGGGCCGACACAGCCTACGCCGTGCGGGCCGCGGGCATTATCCCGGCCCTCTATTCAGCCCGCACTGAGGGGCTGAACGCGATTGACGAAATTGCGCTGGCCTACGCGCCACGGCTCGGTCTACCCGCCGGCGTGTGTGCCAAATATCTCCGCAGCCTGCGCTACACATTGGACGGACGTGATCTCGAAGGAATGCAGGTATTTCTGCGCTATGCTCTGCCAGCGTTTCAGTGGGAGCAGGTGCAGGTAATGGAAACAGACACAGGGGAGGATTGATAGAGGATTGATAGAGGATTGATAGCAGAGAGAGGGGGAGAGCAATGCTGGCAAAGGTCTACAGTTGTGCCCTGAATGGCCTGGAGGGGATGCTGGTTGAGGTTGAGGTAGATATTGCCCAGGGGTTGCCCGCCTTCACGGTGGTGGGGCTTGGCGATACGGCGGTGCAGGAGAGCCGCGAACGAGTGCGGGCCGCCATCCGCAACAGCGGGCTGATGTTTCCCTCGCGGCGCATCACCGTCAACCTGGCCCCCGCCGACGTGCGGAAGGCCGGCCCCTCCTACGACCTTTCTATTGCTGTGGGGGTGTTGCTGGCCTCCGAGCAGATAGCAGGAGACGTGAGCACGTCGGTTTTTCTCGGTGAGTTATCGCTTGATGGGACACTGCGACACACCGACGGCATGTTGCCGATGGTCGCCATTGCGCGGGCCGAAGCCCTGGAAACGGTGTATGTACCCTACCAGGACGCAGCCGAGGCAGCCCTTGTCGAAGGCGTAACCGTGGTGCCAGTGCGCTCACTGGCCGACCTGGTGGCCCACGCCACCGGCGAGCGTCCCCTGCACGCCTACCTCTCCGATGTGCCCTTCGGGAGTGAGGAAGTCGAATATCCCACAGATTTTGCCGATGTGCGCGGGCAGGAGCATGTCAAACGGGCATTGGAAGTTGCCGCATCGGGGGCACACAACATCTTGATGACAGGCTCGCCGGGGGCGGGCAAGACGATGATGGCGCGGGCGATGATCTCTATTTTGCCACCAATGACGCTGGATGAAGCTCTGGAAGTAACCAAGATCTATAGCGTGAGCGGGCAACTTCCCAACGATACGCCGCTCATTCGTCAACGTCCCTTCTGTGCTCCCCACCACACCACCTCGCTGGCGGGGCTTGTCGGGGGAGGGAGCCGCATCAAACCAGGAATGATTACCCTTTCCCATCGCGGTATCCTCTTTCTTGACGAACTGCCGGAGTTCGGCCCCAAGCTAGAAGTGCTCCGTCAGCCACTCGAAGATCGCGTTGTCACCGTGAGTCGGGCCTCCGGCAGCGTGACCTTTCCCGCTTCGTTTATGCTGGTAGCCGCGCAAAACCCCTGTATGTGCGGCTACTATGGCGACCCGGAGCGACGATGTACCTGCAACCCCTCGGCCGTGGCCCGCTACCAGAAGCGCATCAGCGGCCCGCTGCTGGACCGCTTCGACATCCATATTGAAGTGCCACGAGTGAAATATGAAAAGCTGAGCAGTGAGCAGGAGGGGGAACCCTCGGCGGCTATCCGCGCACGGGTGTGCGCGGCCCGCACCCGCCAGCAGCAACGATTCAAGGGGAGTGGACTTCTCTCCAATGCCGACATGGGCCCGGCAGAAATCCGCGCATGTTGCCCCCTGGATGATAGCGGACAAAACCTGATGAAAGCTGCCGTGCGCCAGCTCAACCTGTCGGCTCGCGGCTACCATCGGGTTCTCAAGCTGGCCCGCACCATTGCCGACCTCGCCGGGGATGAGCATATCCGGGCCAACCACCTGGCCGAAGCCATCCAGTATCGCCCGAACCGGGCGGAGTAACATCCCTGGCACGGATATAACATCCCTGGCACGGATATTGCAACCGTATTGTAGCAAGGAAGTATCACAACGAACCAATGTGGAAAACGGAATTATAGACGGAATTATAGTAAGGAAAGGAAGCACATTATGGCTATGAACTGGGACATTATCCGTGGGAAATGGAATCAATTGAAAGGCAACGTTCGTGTTCAGTGGGGCAAACTGACTGATGACGACATAGAGCAGGTCGCCGGCCACAAAGATAAGCTAGTTGGAAAACTCCAGGAACGCTATGGATGGAGCAAGGAACAAGCCGAGCAGGAAGCCGATAAATACTTTGAGCAGCATCTCTAAATGTAGGTTCCAACGTGACCACTTGCACCCGAAAGTGGTACAAGTGGTCAACATTGGAGAGGGGTAATTGTTCAGCCCCCCACCTGTCCGCCCCCCAGCGGGGGGAGGGATGGGAGGGGGAAGCTTCGCCCGCGATCTCAGAAGCGATACTCCTTGTTCTGAAGGATTATATTTATCCCCCCCCCGAACGATTACAAACTGAAAAGCTGATAATGCATAGAAACACGAAGGAGCATGAATAATGACCAGGCTGGTTGTCGCGGCTCTCCCCGCCATCGGGGGAGGGGTGCTACTGCTGTGGGCCGCAAAAAATGGATGGGAGATGAACCAGGCCTTGCAGGCCCTCATCATCCTGGTTGCAGCTCTGCTTGCCCTGACCGGGGGTATTGTGGCTCTTGCGCACCGGACGCGGCTGGCGGGCCTGCTCCTGGCTGGCGGGTTGCTGATCATCGTTATCGGCACCAGTATTGTCGGCACCAGCAACAGTGTTCGTATAGGAGCTGCTTCCAGCACAATCCCGCTCTTCATGGCTCTTATGGCGGCCATTGTGCTGCTTGTGGCCCTTGCGATATTCGAGCATATCCTCATTCGTTTTCTGGGGGCCTTCTTTCTGGGAGCACTCATCACGCTTGCTCCTTCGTTTCTTGCACAAGATAGCTCTATCAGCTTTTATCTCTTCTTTGGGGTGTTCATTGTACCGGCCATACACTGTCTGCAACCTGACCTTATTTCGCTCAGGGGGTTGCTCAAAGGGTGGCTCAAGGGGCGGTTGCGGCAGAACATGGGAAAACAATAGTCTGAGCACGCCGGCCAGCAGTGTCGGGGTGCATGGGAAAGGACTGGAACAATGGCTCTTACGGGGGTGACAATCAGAAAGTTTGAGGTCTATTCACTACCATTGGATGATGAGGTCGTAAACGGGGGGCGAATTATGACCCCTGCGGGCGAGATCGCACAGATTGTGCGCAACACCCCTTTCTGCTATCTGGCCTACCTGGAGTTTCAAGAGCGGCCCGGCGTGGCGCGGGGCAATCACTACCACACTGAGAAGTATGAGTATCTCTACATTATCAAAGGCCAGCTTCACGCCGTTTTCAAGGATATAGACAGCAACGAAACTGAAGAAATGATTGTGGAGACGGGCGATCTGGTGGAAATTGCGCCACGCTGTGCCCATGTCTTCTATCCGCTGGAGTATACAATGGCCGTCGAGTTTTCCCCCCACCCATACGACCCGACGGATCTCCACCGCTACGAGGTGGAAGGGTGAAACTATTCGGAGCCAGAGGGAAAACCAGATACACGCAATGCCAGGACCAGAAGTAGCCCCCCCGACGGTCGTGCCTCGAAGTGGCTTGGATTGCCTGGAATGGATGGATGAGTGTTGACCCTGACCCTGAACAGGCCCGGTGAAGTCAACATTTGCCTGAATTTCAGTTTTTTGCTATTCTTAATAATGGGACAAAATTGAAGAACAGGCCCCCTTGAATAGCGTTGCACCGCTTACCGGGTAGCCTGTTCCTGAACTTGAGACCGTGGGGGCACTTCCCCATGATGCATAAAGAAACTTCCGATAACTGTGAAAGCCTTTTCCAACGATTTTGGAAACCTGTATATCCGACAACTTCCAAAAACCGCGGAATTCCTATATTGCGTAGTATACTAGGAACCAGCAAGATTTCAAGCCCACGAAGCACCCACGAAGCACCCACGAAGCACCCGCGGAACACTCCGGGTCCCGATGGTAAGGTGAATACGAAAGGAGAGTGGAAGCATTATGATGGATACGGATTATCGCCTGTTGATCAAAGTCCCCGTGCGGGTTATGGCCCTTTCAGCGAGCTATGCCCTGGCCCTGGCCCTGGTAGAACGACGGTTTCGGCTCAAGCCCGATCACGAGTGGCTGGAAGTTGCAGTAGGGGTCGGGTTGACCATCGTCCCTGTTGCAATTGAGTCTCATGCTATTGAACAGGAAAGAAAGAATGGCACGAATGAACCTATCAATTGGAAGACCTACGAAGGCGCGGTATGGCGTTCTTTCATCGCTGCTGGGACACCGATTATCCTCTGGCAGATCGGTGAGGCTATTGTTCGTAAGTGGGAACTCATGGGGTATCTTACCGGCGCAACCAGGAGAAGGAGTGGCACCTATGCCAACACCGCAACTGAAATGGCCAACGGAGGTGGAGAACCAACGAAAGGAGGCGTTGGATGCAGCAACGGAGGCGGTAAAGTTTTTGCAGGAAGCTCAGAAGAAAGCTGATCTGGCCCGCCAGAAGGTGTATCAGAACAACGGGGTAGCGGTTGTTATGCTGGCAGATGCAACCCGATTGAATGCCGACGCACAGACCAGGTTGGAGCAAATCCAGCTCTACCTTTCATTGGCGAAGGCAACCCCCCTGAAGGGGCGTTGGGGGGTTGGGGCAACCACAAAACGCGAGGATTCGGAGCAAGCGGCCCGCACGGCCAGTGCGTTTCTGAAGAAAATCATTGCAAACCTGGAACAGGCCCAGGAAAAAGCAGGCCGCAACCAGGAACTCACCGAAGCTATCATTGCAAAAACGGCGCAATGGCAGGCGCAGGCCATTTCCCAGGTTGCCCGCATTGAGCGGCTCCTGACAGAAGCGAGCATCGGACGCAACTAGCGGCTATTTCCTGCCACCGGACGAACGAAACTGAGCTAATTGGTTGCGAGAATATATTGTTCTTGCAACCAACGGAAGGGGAGGGGGACGTGGTCTCCTCAGAAATACTACCGTATGTAGTAAACACAAGCAGCAATGCCCGTTGCATCCACAAAAGGAGCAACAATGGGGTTGTTATGATTGCTGCCCCCCTCCCACCAGGGCGACCTTCCCTTGATGCAACGGAGAATACATTGGTTTTAATTGGACATCATCATAGAAGAAAGCGGAAGAAGAGAGCATCGAACTCAGGAAACAACTCCCCTGCCCAGGCCTCTCCCTTATTACAGTGGTCCAGGGGGCCCACCGAAAATCCACCAGGATTGGGCACCAGGATTGGGCACCAATGGCGGGGGACACGGCGGAAGTCAGAGGGTCAAAAGGAAACGAGCGGAAACAGCACACGCTCACTCCCTTTTGACCCTCTTCTTATTGCTTGCTCAAACTATTCTACTGAGGTGAATGAAGGGAAAAACACTATGGCATTGCATGCGAACCTGAAAGAACGTGCACACAACGCGCTCAAGCGCATTACCATGTTGAGTTCAGAACAACAGGCAATTTACAAGGCGGCCCTGTATCGTGCAAATGGTCTGACAGTCTCGGAGCGGATTCGCCTGGGGCAGATTTCGTATGAGATTGCGCTGGCTCAGAATGAGCGCAACCGTGCTCGCTGTGGAGCACCGCCTGTTCCACCCGACTATAACCCGATGGATATGCCTCCCATTGTCCATCATCAAGAGGATCAAGAGGAGCGACCGGGAAGGGGCCATCGCAAAGCAAACCGAGAGGAGGTAAACGAAATGCGCTACCTCCATGTGGTCAAAGGGTGGTCGGCTGCCCGTATCTGGCGAGATTTTCCTCATCTGAAAGAGACAACGGTCCGTGACATTCTCAAAAATAAGACCTGGTATGATCCTGACTATGCGCCCGAACGGGCCAGTCCGGTCCGAAAGGTGCGTGAGACGGTGCAGCGGCGTGCCCGGCGCGGCTATCCAGTGGAATCGTGAGGCCCGATGCGTGGGGTAAGGAAGTGTGCGTCGTGGGGAAAGAGGAGGGGAGCATGCTCCCTCGTAACGGTTCACGTTTGAGGGCAAACCCTGGGAGCGCAAGCATCTCGCTTACATTGGGGAGGGCAAGATGCCCACGCTCCCAGGAACAATACCCCTGATTCTCACTTGAAAATACCCGTTTTTCATTCTGTCAGGGTGCGCGATAGTGCGTGGAGTCTGAACAGCTACGCTACCCCACCCATGTTCATAGAAACGGCGGCGCAGGAAACCACCTGCTTCAGCGGGTGGAGGAAGCACCGCCGTCATTGATGTTGATAATCTGGTTGAGCGAATCGCAAAAGAGGTGAGCTGCATTCTTTTCCGTCAACAGGTCGCCTTTTACCCAGTAATCATCTATGCCAAGCGAAATAGCCCGCTCCACATCGCTGACGTGGTTGCTTGTTGAGAGAATAACCACGGGGATATGGGATGTTGTGCGGTCTCGCTTGAGCCGCGTGAGCACTTGAAACCCATCGAGCGTGGGGAGATTGACATCGAGAAGCACCAGGCGAGGGTGGCTGGCGTGGGCCTGCCGCCATCCCTGAACCCCGTCGGTGGCAATTTGAACCTTGAAGCCGGCACGCTGCAAGAGGAGTTGCAGTTGCAAACCCTGACTCGGACTATCCTCTATCAAGAGAATGTCCACCTCCTGGTTCATATTCGAGGTGTGCTCCAAAAGGACCATCCTGAAAGGGCTATCCTACCTGATCTGCCGGATTTCCGAGCAGGTTCACGATTTTGCCAGATACGACCATCTTCCTTCTTTTTTCTTCTTTGATATTCTATTATATCATTTTTATTCTGGTGTTGTCTACCACGCTGAGCAGGCCGCATGCTGGAATGTAATCAAAGTTTTCGCTATTCGGCGGGCTAAAGCCTTTTGAGAAACCCGCCTAACCACTGCCACTAAAGTGGCGTGGCTTGCGGCGAGTTTATACGGCCAGAATTGCCTCATTCCCCAGACCTGTGGTATCTTGAGGAATAATGAGGCACGAACAACGACAGCACGATGCTTTTTGAAAGGGACCTGTTGATGGGACACATAACTCGGAGCCTGCGCGAAACCCTGGGGATGTTTGGCGTGGAGGGTATGGCCCACAGAGCGCGGCCAAAGTTCGACGTATGCTTGAACGGCTTGATACCGATGGGTTTAACGATTTCTACGAATAGGAAGTAGGGGTTAGGGAATAGGGAGTAGGAAATAAGGAATAGGGGGCAGGGGGGGGAATGGATAGATCATCGCCGACACCGACACCCTGCACTTGTGCTTCCCTATTGGCAAACACGGCGAGAAATGCCGATGCCGGCAACGATTTAATGGAGATGTGTCGTCGCTCTCTGCTATCGCTGGATATTCTAAACCAGGTACACCCTGTTGAACGTCACATGTTCCAGCGATGCAAGACATATCATACCATACCGGTCAAAGATCGCGTAATAGATTACGCATTCGCGCTCTGGGTGAAGAATTTTGTAAGGAATATGGATGCCTGCTGCAAAAACCCATGATCAGATAGCATTGTTGAGCGGAGCGGTTATGGCTCCACTTGGTGGGATAGCATGGCTTGCGGCGGGAAGTTCGCCCCCCG
>DAOTUE010000076.1:0-8805 GCA_034436975.1 Chloroflexaceae bacterium | reverse complement strand
GTAAGTCGTTCTCTAAAAATTATAGCATGGAAGCGACGGGTTTGCAGGAACACCGCGAACCTCAAGAATCACAGGCGAGATGGTTGTTCAGTTCTTTTATCAGCGCATCTTGCACTCGTTCGTATTCTTTTGTGGCTTGCGCCACGAAGTTGTGAGCGTCTTTTCCTTCGGGCAGTTCGACTTGTTCCAGATAGTAGCTCATCTCTGAGAGATTGAGCGCACCTACCTGCGCACTCAACGACTTGAGCGAGTGGGCCGCCGTTTTGAGTTGTTGCAGGTTGTTCTCTTCCGTTGCCTGTTGCATGGTTTCGAGCCGTTCGCTCATATCCTTGAGAAAAATTTGGACCATTTCCTGCATAACTATTGTCCCCCCCTTCTGAACCGATTTGAGGAACTTGTGGGTAATCGTCTGGTCGAGTGGGTTGTCAGATTCAGCGGGATTTACCGCGTCTGGTTGGGGAGCGGGAGCGCGCCGCGTAGCGTGCTGCGCATTCAACGGATGCTTCTTGCGAATATCAGATTTGGGGACAAACCGCCGCAATGCTTCAACCAGGCTTTCAATCCAGACTGGCTTGCTGATGTAGTCATTCATACCTGCCTGGAGAAACCGTTCGCGGTCTCCCTCCATCACATGAGCGGTCATAGCGATAATCCAGGGTTGCTGGTCGCTCTGTACGGTATTGCGAATATGGCGGGTCACTTCCAACCCATCCATCTCTGGCATCTGCACATCCATAAACACAATATCATATGGTTGCTCCTTCAGAGCCTCCAACACGGC
Source organism: Chloroflexaceae bacterium (assembly GCA_034436975.1). Classification (GTDB taxonomy): domain Bacteria; phylum Chloroflexota; class Chloroflexia; order Chloroflexales; family Chloroflexaceae; genus JAAUSY01. The sequence continues at coordinate 8,024 of DAOTUE010000076.1, read as the reverse complement.
AAGCCCGTTTGTTGCAACGTCGGCCTGGTAGCCGATAAGCCCCAGGAAATTGAGCGCGACTTTCTGGCTCCCTTCGTTGTCCTCGGCCAGCAAAATCCGGAGCGAGGCGTGGGTTTGCGGGAGGGCGGCCCGCAGCGAAGCCAGGCGCGTCTCAATCGTCTGTGCCCGGCAATAGTTCTGGTCATCAACCCGTTGCCCCGACAAAATGCGGACCAGCGTATCTTGCAACTGCAATGGGCGGATGGGCCGGGTCAAAAAGGCTGCAACCGCAACCTCGCTATGCTGCGTTGTCGTCACCCATTTATCTATTGACGTGATAATCACCAGCGGGACCGGCCCTTTGTGAGAAAGAAGCATCTCCTGAGACAGGGCCTGTGCCAGCGTCAGGCTGTTGTATTCGGGGCTGTAGAGATTGAGAATAACAAGGTCGAACGTTCTTCCCTGTGATATTTCTTTTCTGAACCATTCTTCCGCCTCTCCTGGCGAAGCGGTGATCTGCGGAACCATTCCCCACGCCACCGCCTGCCGCCGCAGAATAGCCCGGCTGGTGATGCTGTCGTCTACAATGAGCACCCGCCGTCCACCCAGGACCGCCAGCGATTCATCGGAGAGATATGGTTCCTTTTGCGCATGTCCCCCCTGCTGAACAATCGTTGCCACCTGCTCAGGGGAGAGCACATCGGCCTCAATCGTAACGTGGAACGTTGATCCTATTCCGAGCACACTCTCAACGCGAATGGTGCCATTCATCATCTCAACAAGCCGTTTGCTGATGGCCAACCCCAGGCCCGTCCCCCCATACTTGCGCGTCATCGAGTTGTCTACCTGGCTAAAGGACTGGAAGAGTTTGCCAATGGCTTCCGAGGCAATCCCGATACCCGTATCACGGACGGCCATATGGATACGGTGGCGGAGGGGCGCATTGTCCCGGGCCGGGCCGGGGTCCGCCGGCGTGGTGGGGGCGAGCATCTCGCTCTCAACCGTCAGCACCACTTCCCCAACATCGGTGAATTTAATGGCGTTGCCAAGCAGATTGATGAGGACCTGGCGCAACCGTGTCTCATCTCCAACAATGAAAAACTGCGCGGGAGCATCGAAGATGTAGGCCAGATCAAGCCGTTTTTCTGCCGCTTTTGCCGCAAGCAGATCAAGGGACTGTTCGATGCACTCTCGCAAATCGAAGGGACGGTTCTCAACGGTGAGCCGCCCGGCCTCAATTTTGGAGTAATCAAGAATATCGTTGATGAGGGCGAGGAGCGTATCGCCGCTGCTCTGCACCGTCTCAACAAAATCGTATTGTTGGGGCGACATATTGCTATACCGCAGCATCGTCGTCATCCCGATGATGGCATTCAGCGGGGTACGGATTTCGTGGCTCATATTGGCCAGAAAGCGCGATTTTGCCTCCAACGCTTCCTGCAAGGTTTTTTCAGCTTCCTTGCGTTCTGTAATGTCGCGGGTAAACCCGCACATCATAAATCCCCGGTGCGTTTTGATAGGGAACCCCACTTGCTGAACATAGCGGCGGGTGCCATCGGGGTGCTGGATTTCGTTTTCCAGCGGCTTGTTGAACCAGGGGGCCTGGCCCGTTTTGAGCAACTCTTGAAAACTGGTTTTATAGTATTCATACCCATCCGCGGTTCGGTGTTCTGTGGGTATCTGCCCAAACTGGACATCCCAGACATCCTTTCCAAGTACGTCTTCCCGCCGCACCCCTGTTATCCGCTCGGTTCCCTGATTCCACTCAATGATCTGCCCCTGCTCTCCAACCAGAACAATACTATCGAACGACTGCTCAATGATGCTGCGAAACTTCTGCTCACTCTCACGGAGGTTTTCTTCCATCTGCTTTCGCTCGGTAATATCGGAAGAGATGGTCCCGATGGCATAGACGATCCCCGACATATCGAAAATGGGGAAGCGCGTGGTCAGGTAGGTATGCACCCCATCTTCAAGCGGAATATCCTCCTCGACCTCAAAGGGCTTGCCCGTTTCTCGCACCTGCTGTTCGTGCATCCGAAAGCGGGCCACGATGCCAGCAGGAAAAAATTCTTCTTCCGTTCTCCCCACAATCTCCCCGCGGCTCAACCCGACACGATTGGCCGTCGGGCAGTTGACCAGCAGCAAGGTTCCTTCATTGTCTTTGACATAGATAGCCGAGGGAGCATTGTCTATAATCCCTTCGAGCATCGTCTGGCTTCGGCGTAATGCTTCTTCGGCCCATTTATACCGGGTAATATCCAGACCACTGAGCACAACATAGCGCACGGTGCCGGTTTCATCATAGAGAGGAAAAGCGGTTGTTTCTGTCCAGAGGGCCTGTTTTCTGGGGTTTCCCTTGTCGTCCTGCATGTCGAGTTGATAGGAGGCCGGCGGCATTCGCACAACTTCCCCGCGCACAGCACGCCGCACACATTCGGTATAGCCCTGATGCTCGGCTTCTTTGTCCTCAAAGATGTTATAGACCCCGACAATCGTTTCTGCCGAGGTTTGCAAAACTTCTTCCGTCTTTCGATTTACCGCAACAGCGAATCCATTCACATCAAGCAACAATACGGGGATAGGCAAGTGCTCAAAGAGAGATTGGTACAACAGATAATCATCCACGCGCTGATACTGGAAGCAGGTGACAGCTTGCTCTAGCTCCACCACGCGCCGACGCAATCGGGCCACCTCTGCCTGGAGTCTTTCGCATGTAGTCATCTCAGGAGCTCCTTCTGTTTGCGTGTGTTTTTTTGACAGGTCTCAGGCCAGCAGTCTATTTCATCTCTGCTACACGACTCAGTATGTTGTATCCACTCCCAAACACGTATAGAATGGCGAACATGGGCAAAACCTTCAAGCAGAAAAGACCCTTTCTGCTTCCCCGTTTTTGAGAGGGAGTTTTATTATACACCGTTTCGGGAAATTTTTGAACCTTTTTTTACCTTTTTTCTCAAAAGATCTGGACATCTTCCTTTCTTCTTTCATGGTACCCGATTTTAACTTTTTTAAAACCTTCTTTTTGCCCATTTTTGTGAAGATTTCTCTGATTTTGCCGAGGAGCCAGTTTTTTTCTGAATGGGTGAAGCAACCATGCCATGCTTACTGCTGTTCAAGGGCGGTATAATGGAAGTGAACGCAAGAGGGCTATGGCTCCAAATTTTTACAAACCAGGTAGGGAGAAAAGATGCCACTTTCAGCAGAACGAGAAGCAGAGATTACCGCGCTGGCCCGACGCTATGGGGTACCGCGGCGAATAACGGTCGAGATACCGAACAACGATTTTGCCCCACTGAATAAAGCAGAACGGATCGGTGAGGTATGTATGGTGGTGCGACGCACCGACGGCAAACTGATAACGGCGCGAAAATCGTTCTATCCCCCCGAAGGCCACCGTTTGCTCACGGGCGGGATCAAGTCAGGTGAATCAATTGAGGATGCGCTGCTGCGCGAAACGTGGGAAGAGACGGGCCTGGAGACGGAGATCCGGCGGTTTCTTGCCGTGATAGATTACCGCGTGTTGCCCCCGGCCCCGCCCGACGCGCTCTCCCGCGAATTCTACACCTTTGCGCTCCTACTCGACGAGGTGGGGGGAACGTTGGAACCACAGGACGACGAAGAAGATATTGAGGAGTTTCGGATGGTCTGGCCCCAGGAGTTACCGGCGGTTGCAGAAGCGTTGGAGCAAGTTTCCGTTGGCAAGCCCGATCCGGGGCTTGACGGCCACTGGCGCGACTGGGGGATATTCCGTGCGGTCGTTCATCGCGTGGTGTTTGAAGTATTGCAAGAACCTGCGCTATCATGACCAAAGCGAACCTGGGAAATATGAGAAAGGAAATCGGGGGAGCGTGACCTATGATCACATTGGGATTGGAAGCACAGAAACGGGCAAAAGAAGCATTTCAGCGGCTAGACAAGGCGGTTGCCGCCGACCGGGAAATCCAGAGCACGATACAGACCCATGCGCGGGATTTTCTCGAAACCATGTATCAGGTGTTTGAATATATCGAGCGCGAAAGCCTCACGCTCAATGATGTGTTTGTCTCAATGCAGCGCATAGACGACAACCAGTTTGAGGCAAAAAACAAGCACTATCCCCCCTTCACAATGCTGCGCGACCGTGAACTGGCCTATGACAGCAAGCCCGTGACTGACGCGGAACAGAAAACGCGCTGGATTGTCGAACTGGCGGCGCGGGTGTTTGTGGTCTTTTCGCCCCCGCTCCAGGGGGTGCTCCGCTCCTATACCATCTTTGCCGATGGCTCGTGGAAGCACACCGCCTTTGTTGCCTCTGCCGACGGGGTGCATACCCAGAGTGCGCTGCTGCCCAACGCAAGCCCCGATATTCTCGTGATGGAAGCTATAGATTTACTTGGGCTGACGTGTACGCACCACCCGACTTGGGCAAGCATCGCAGCGGTTGCCGACACGCTGACGCTGGAGCAACTGGCCGATAGAACCCTGGTCAAAACCTACCTGACCGGGCTTGGCAAGCCGCGCTCGTAATGCAGAAGCATATCAAGAAGCATAGTTGAGAGGATGTATGGATTATCATATTGCGGTATTGGGCGGAGACGGGATCGGACCGGAGGTCGTGGCGGAAGCTCTGAAGGTGCTCGATGCCGTCGGGGCCCGCTCAGGCCATCGGTTTCTTACTGGTGAGGGGGTGATTGGTGGCATTGCCATAGACACCACGGGTACGGCCCTGCCCGATGCCACGCTGGAGCTGTGTCGCAACAGTGACGCGGTGTTGCTGGGGGCCGTGGGTGGCCCGAAGTGGGATAACCCCGATGCCACGGTGCGCCCGGAGCAGGGGTTGCTCGGCTTGCGAAAAGCGTTGAGCCTCTTTGCCAATGTGCGTCCGGTGACAGTTCATGCCCATCTGCTCGACGCTTCGCCCCTGCGCCCGGAGCGACTGGAAGGCGTGGATCTGGTCGTTGTGCGCGAGTTGACCGGCGGGATCTACTTTGGCGAAAAGCGGCGCGAATTTGATGACGTGGAAGGGGAATGGGCCAGCGACCTGTGTCTGTATACGCAACGGGAGATTGAACGGATTGTCCGCGTGGCGGCGGAACTGGCCCGCACACGGCGGGGCAAGCTGACGCTGGTTGACAAAGCCAATGTACTGGAGACCAGCCGGCTCTGGCGCAGCATCACCACGCGCATGATGGGACGCGAATTTGCCGATGTGGAGTTTGACGTGATGCTGGTAGATGCCTGTGCAATGCACCTGATCCGCCGGCCCTCCGATTTTGATGTTGTTGTCACCGAAAATATGTTTGGCGATATTCTGACCGACGAGGCTTCGATGCTGGCCGGCTCAATGGGGATGCTGCCAAGTGCCTCGCTTGGCGCGGAAGCAACCGACAAACCCACGCGCATGGGCCTCTACGAGCCAATCCACGGGAGCGCGCCGGACATTGCCGGGCAGGGCCGCGCCAATCCGCTGGCCACTATTCTCAGCGTGGCGATGATGCTGCGCCATTCGCTGGCCCTGGAAGCGGAAGCGCAGATGGTGGAAACTGCGGCCTATGCCACGCTTGAGGCAGGAATTGTGACCGGGGATGTGGCCAGGCCGGGGCAGCCGGTCGCCACAACCACGCAGGTGGGCGATGCTGTGGTGCAGCGGGTGCGGCAACAGGAGGGTTCAGGTTGTAACACCATCTCCGGATAAACACGGAAAAAACCACAAAGACGCAAAGGGCACAAAGGCTTTGTGAAAGGGGTTCCCTTTGTGTACTCCGTGCCTTTGTGGTTTTTCCAACTGTTCAGGCGAACATGGTATAAATTGAAAAAGCCCGGCGGAAGTGTTTTCGCACCGTGAGAGGATAGGCATAATAATAATCTCCGAACGGGCTTTGTCGCTGATGTATGCCAGCGACAATCCTTCGTCCAGGACCTCCTGCAACAGAGATGGCACGTCGAGCGTGGGAACATCGGGAAATAGTTCTGCCTGGACTGGTGTCACCTGGAACGCTTCCAGCACTGTATCCAACGTGAAATCACTGTAGGTCATCGGAAGACATCCTTTCTGCATCACGCTGATTTGCTTCCTAACTCATTCCATCACAATATGCTACAATACAATCCGATAGGTCCGGCGGTATTAGCATTATCGGGAGTATTTGCCCAATGCCCACCCAGCAAGAGATAGACCAACAGTGGGAGCTACTCAGGATACATCGGGACAACCTGGCCAACCTCCTTGTGCAGCAGGCCCGGCACGGCGGCTCGGCCTACGCGCCCCCCCGCGCTTACCAACAGCATCGCCGAAGCCCGCGTTTATATTGCCCATCAGAAGAAGGTGCTGCGCGAGTGGGGCGAGTCCGTTGAAGATCACCCCAACGATCTCCCCCCCACCCACTTCTCCCGCAACCCTCCCGACAATGTGCGGCCCGCCCCCGCACCCCCTCCCGACGATGTGCCGCCCGCCCCACCCCCGAACCACGGAAGGAGTCGCTGGTCGGGTGCTGCCGGTCTCGCTATTGTGGGCGCGGTGCTGCTTGCCGTTGCGTTTTTCTTGCGCGGGGAAGAGTTGTGGCCCTGGGGAAGGAATGCAGAGCAGGGAGCAGGCGCGACAACGGAGACGGTAACTGTGGCGCCAACCAGCACGGACACGCCCGAACTGCTAACAGCAACGCCCACCCCCACCCCCGACCCGCCACAGGCTCTGATTGACGCGGGAAACTATGCCGAGGCGGTGGCGATGCTGGAGCCGCGAGCACGGGAAGGGGACACGACCGCGGCTCTGCTGCTGGGCGACATTGTGGAAACAGCAGCGGCCCCCCGCGATGTGCGCTTCCAGGCGGCGGACGTGCTGACAGCAGTGGGCGACCCGCGCCCCGGCGTGGCTACCCTGCCGCCAGCAATGGTTGAGATTGCTGGCGGCACGTTTGTTATCGGCAAGTCAGAAGAGGAAGTGGGAGATGATGATGAGATCAACGATCAGCCAGTCACGGTTGAGACGTTTGAACTGGCCCGCTACCCTCTCACCAACGCGCAATACAAGCTATTCATTGATGACGATGGGTATAATCCAGAGCGTTCCTGGTGGGATGAAGCGGGGCGGGCGTGGCTGCAGCGGGACGATGAAGCCACAGAGGGGCTGACGGATTGGCAGAAGCGAGACCACAAGCATCACCCGGAGTGGTGGAACCATGAACAATTTGGCATTGCCCGCCCGAACTACCCGGTTGTGGGCATCTCCTGGTACGAAGCAGTGGCGTTCTGTCGCTGGCTCACGCAGCATCAGGACTACAATCCAGAGGGGTATGTCTACCGGTTGCCAACCGAGGCGGAATGGGAATATGCGGCCCGTCGCGACACGCGCCGCACCTACCCCTGGGGGAATGAAGAGCCAGATGGTGAGCGGGCAAACTACGGGCAAAACCCTGAAGGAACAACAGCGGTGGGGTTGTTTCCGCGGGGGGCAACGCCGGATGGATTGCAGGATATGGCAGGCAATGCGTGGGAGTGGACGGGAAGTATTTTCAAGCCCTATCCGTATGACCCGACGGACGGGCGGGAAAATACGAACAATCCTGCTGGTAGAACACTTGTTCTACTCGGGGGCGGCTGGTACTATCAGTCGATCTATCTGCGTGCGTCGAACCGTGGCAATAATTCGCCCGACATCCGCAACCTTGCTCTCGGCTTCCGTCCCGCCCGACACCTTCCTCCGAACGTGTGTTCTGTGTCCTGGGATTCTGTGTCCTGTGTGCCTGAATCCTGAGACGCTGTCAATCTGAGAGCTGTGGGTGCAGGGAGGGCGGGTCTCCCCGGCGGGAGGGGGGTTGCAAGGGGGGCTGTGCCCCCCTGCTCGCGCCGAAGGCGAAAAAATTTTTTTGGAGTTATTGCCCTCATCCCGGCCCCTTCCCGCTGGGAGCGGCAGGGGTGGGGGGCAGAGAGCAGATATGTCAACAACCACCTGCTGAAGCAGGTGGCTTGCCCTCGCCCGAAGGCAGGGCTTCAGGGGAGGTTGACAGCTCCCCACGGCTCCGTAGAACCGTATAGCGATTGCGAATAATGTTCGCTTGTACAGG
>DAOTUE010000075.1:0-33192 GCA_034436975.1 Chloroflexaceae bacterium | reverse complement strand
TGTACAAGCGAACATTATTCGCAATCGCTATACGGTTCTACGGAGCCGTGGGGAGCTGTCAACCTCCCCTGAAGCCCTGCCTTCGGGCGAGGGCAAGCCACCTGCTTCAGCAGGTGGTTGTTGACTGCTGAAGAATGGGGCGCGAGAAGTATTCGCCGAAGAACGGGAACAGCATTTCAGGGAGAGGTGGTATCATGGAGGGAGTGGACATGATGTGGTGACTCCTTATTTGCTGAGTCGGGAACCTCCCAGTGAGGTTCCCGACCAATCGTTTCCTGAAGTCAGGATACCCAATGATCGGAAAACGGGCAAGTAGTTTGCGGAGACACTGTATTCCTATGCGGGATAGGGGCAACGCTGGCTAATGCTTAGCAGCATTGGGCATCCTGCCTGCGCTCCCAGCACCCTGAACCCCCTCATCACACCCGCGGTTTGCACAAATTGGCAGAGATGCGTACCATGCAGGGAAGAACCAGAGAGAGCAGCACTGATGATGATGGACGTGAGAACAAAAGACAGGATGAGCGAACCCGCAGACCATGCGCGGGTGCTGGTGGCAGTTGTCACCCACCCGCGAGAGCTGCACCTGGCCCACGAAAGGGGTTGGTATCGGATTCCGCTGGCCCGCGCCCCGCGGCAGATTGGGGCCGACTACCTGGCTTTCTACCAGACGGCGGCGTTTGGAGAAGAACGCCACGCCATACGCTTCTACGCGCCTATTCTGCGCTGCCGTATTGCCACGCGCTGCGAGCTACTACCCGATGAGAAGAACCACCCGCGAGCACAGGACCGCTACTACTGTCTGCACCTCGGCCCGCTTGCGCGGCTGCCGCTGCCCATTCCGGCAGCGCGGCTCCGTCGCATCACCTTCATCACCACTAGCTTCGGGCAGCTTCGCCGTGCCCGCGATGTGCATGACCTCTGGCACCCGGATGAGGACCGATTGCTCCCCGATCTCTGGGGAGCAGGCATGGCCGGACACACGCTCCGGCCATAGATATAGACCGATATAGACAGAGAAATGAAACCCTATGCATTGTCTCATTGTGGCAAATGGACCGATGGTTGATATACCCCCCTTTCGCGCTGCACTCTCGGCGGCCCGGCTGCTCATTGCGGCAGATGGCGGCGGCAATGCCCTGCTGGATGCGCAGATTGAGCCGCATGTCGTCATTGGCGACCTTGACTCGCTCGGTGAGGAAACCCTGACCCACTTTCAGACAAAAGGGGTAGAGATTATCCGCTATCCAGCAGAAAAAGACGAAACCGACCTGGAACTGGCTCTGCTGCTGGCTCTCCAGCGCGGCGCAACGAGTATTGATGTGCTTGGCGCACTGGGGGGACGGTGGGACCACACCCTCTCGAATGTGGCGTTGCTGGCGATGCCCGAACTGGCCCATGTGGTCGTGCGTCTGCTCGAAGCCGACCAGGAGATTGTCCTGGTGCGCCAGGAGGCGACTATTGTTGGACAGGTGGGCGACACCGTTTCGCTCATGCCGCTGTGTGGCGATGCCCACGGCATTACCCTGAGCGGGTGTGCCTACCCACTCAACGGAGAAACGCTCTCCTGTACCCGCTCACGCGGCATCAGCAATGTTTTGCGCGAGCCAGTGGCCCGCCTGCGGCTGCAACAGGGAATGCTCCTGGTTGTCCATAAACGGTGGGAAGATCAGCCAGCAAACACCCGGTAAACTATGCTACAATACCACGGGAGGATACTTCTGAAATGTCCCCAGAGGAAAAACTATGGCCCAGACTTCACCAGAACCAGTAGCACAATCATCTCTCCCTGCGGATATGGAACAGATCATTGCTCGATGGCGGCATCGTGACTATGTAACCCTTGAGGAAGTCCAGCAGGCATTACCTTCCTCCGAAGAGCATGCCGAGACGATTGAAACCGTGCTCGATGCGCTGGAGAATGTCGGTATCCCGGTGCGCGATTCCGCCGACGAAAGCGCGGAAGAGGCCGATGGTGGGGATGTTGATATTGACAAAGACCTCTCGGATGCCTTGCTTGGCGACAGTGTGCGGCTCTATCTGCGTGAAATCGGCCAGGTGCCGCTCCTGAGCATTGAAGAGGAGCGCGATCTGGCGGGGCGCATTGCCGCCGGCAATGCGGAAGATACCGACGAAGCAACCATCCGCGATGCAAACGAGGCCCGCCAGCAAATGGCCGCGGCCAACCTGCGCCTGGTGGTCAGCATTGCCAAACGCTATCGCGACCGAGGGCTTCCCCTGCTCGACCTTATCCAGGAGGGGAGCCTGGGGTTGCTGCGGGCCATTGAAAAGTTCGATGTCACAAAGGGGTACAAATTCAGTACCTATGCCACCTGGTGGATCAAGCAGGCCCTGAGCCGTGCCCTGGCCGACCAGTCGCGTCTGGTGCGCTTGCCAGTTCACCTGGGCGAAACGCTCAACCGGGTGCAGGTGGCCCGCCGTCGCCTGACCCAGGAACTGGGGCGCGATCCCAACGATGCCGAACTGGCCCGCGAACTGGGAATGACCGAGGAAAAACTACGCGACCTGCGCCGCACCGCCCAGGACCCCGTCTCGCTGGCAACCCCGGTAGGCGAGGAAGCCGATAGTACCCTGGCCGACTTTATCCCCGACCCGCACGCGCTCGATGCCGACGATGCCGCCGTAAGCGGGATGCTGCGCATGCAGATTGCTGCTGCACTGAACCACCTGACCGACCGCGAACGCAGTGTGCTCGAAATGCGCTACGGGCTTTCGGATGGGCAACCCCACACCCTGGAAGAAGTCGGGCGGGAGTTCGGGGTCACTCGTGAGCGCGTTCGCCAGATTGAAGTCAAAGCCCTGCGAAAACTGCGCCATCCCCGTCTTGGAAAATTGCTCAAAGATTATCTGGACCAGGTTTGAGCGGGACAGGAAGAGGCCAGCAGGGATGTTCATACTAGCCAGCTTCCCCTTTCCATTCCGACCTGGCCTACATCTTCTCCTGGCTTCCCTCTTCTGCCTCATAGTCTGGAGCGGGGGAGGCTGTGCCCCTGCGCAATATCCACGCTCCTGGCAAGAAGAATCTCTCCCTGCTGACCAGCCACTCACCCTGGTATTCTGGCATACGCTGGCTCTTTCAGAACAGCCCGTCCTGTTGACCCTGGTTGACCGCTACAACAAGACGCGCAGGCAGGTGCAGGTGGTGCCCCGGGCCATCTCTGCGGCCTCGCTTGGGCGAGAGGTGCGGGCCGCTACAATGGCCGGGCGCGGCCCCCACCTGATGCTGCTCCACAACCACACCATTGGCGACCTGGCTGCAGACAACCTCCTGTTGCCGCTGGATGACCTGGTTTCGCCAGCCACCCGCAACCAGTTGCTCCCGACCGCCGTCGGAGGCGGGCAAGTGCAGGATCTCGATGGTACATCCCACCTCTACGGATTGCCACTTACGTTTGACACGCTGGCCCTCTACTACCGAAAAGACCTGGTGAACCCGCCTCCCCAGGATATGGAAACGCTCCTGCGCATGGCGCACAGCCTGACAGAACCCACCCCCACTGAGCTGCAACCACGCCAATGGGGACTGGCCTGCACCCTCTCGCTCGATAAGACCATAGGCTACCTCTACGCCTACGGGGGGCACATCTTCAATGCCGAGGGGCACCTGGTGCTTGGAAACGAGGGGCGGGCCGGCACCGAACGCTGGCTCCGCTGGCTCCAGCGATTGCATCAAGATAGCCAGATCCTCGCTGTGCGTGATGATATTACCGTGGAGAGTGCGGTCAAAGCGCAACAGGCCGCAATGACGATAGACTGGGCCCACGCGCTGCCCACCTACCAGACCCTCTGGAGCGACAATCTAGGGGTAGCGATGCTGCCCACAATCCAGAAGCAACCGCCACGCCCCTATGTCCAGAGTTTGGTGCTTGGCATCAATGCGCACAGTACCCCCTACGAACAGCAGGCCGCCCTCGATTTTATTGCCTACCTCTTGAGCAGCGAATCGCAAACAACTTTGCTGGAGGGCGGACAGCAGCCAGTGCTCCTGAACCTGGGCATCAATGGCCCCCCACCGCAACGACAGGCAACCCACGTCTTTCGTGCTCAGGCCGGACGTGGCCAGGCCATGCCCAACAGCCCGGCGATGCAAGACATTATCCGCGATGAGCTGGAGCGTATGCAGGTGACAGTCCTGCAAGGGCTGGTGGCCCCATCCGAAGCTGTCACCTATGCCGATACAGCCCTGCGTGAGCGGCTCCACCTGCCCACCCCTCCCCCGTTCCCATCGCCAACAGCCGGAGCCGGAGCGGCCCGCCCCCCCACAACCAGCGGGTGGTTTATCATGCCAGAATAGCGTATAATCTCTGGGGACCTTTTCGTTTTTTTTCAGGAGGAAGATTTTGGAACAGATCAAGTATACGCTGACGGAACAGGAAATGCCTACCGCCTGGTACAACATCCAGGCCGACTTGCCCGCGCCCGCCCCACCCGTGCTGCACCCCGCCACGGGCCAGCCCGTCGGGCCCGAGGATCTCGCGCCGCTTTTCCCGATGGCTCTCATTCAGCAAGAAGTGAGCCAGGAACGGTTTATTGATATTCCCGAAGAGATCCAGATGGTCTACCGCCAGTGGCGACCGTCGCCACTCTATCGAGCCCGGCGACTGGAAAAAGCCCTCGATACGCCCGCCCGCATCTACTACAAGTGGGAGGGGGTAAGTCCTCCGGGAAGCCACAAGCCCAATACCGCTGTTGTCCAGGCCTACTACAACAAGCAGGAGGGAGTCCGACGCATTACCACGGAGACCGGCGCGGGACAGTGGGGATCGGCCCTGGCCTATGCCGGCGCACTCTTCGATATGGAAATCATTGTCTACATGGTCAAAGTGAGCTACAACCACAAACCCTACCGCCGCGTGATGATTGAGGCCTATGGGGCAAAGGTGATAGCCAGTCCAAGCGACCAGACAGAGTCGGGCCGGGCTATTCTGGCCGAAAACCCCGATAGCCCCGGCAGCCTGGGTATCGCCATCAGCGAAGCGGTTGAAGAAGCGGTTAAAGATGAGCAGACAAAATACTCACTTGGGAGTGTGCTCAACCACGTTATGCTCCACCAGACGGTTATCGGACAGGAGACAATGAAGCAGCTTGAGATGACGGGGGACTACCCCGATATTGTCATTGGTTGCACTGGCGGGGGCAGCAACTTTGCCGGGCTGGCCTTCCCCTTCATTGGCGAAAAACTGCGCGGCGGGCGCGATGTGCGGGTTATTGCCGTGGAGCCGACTATCTGCCCAACGCTGACCCGCGGTGCCTATGCCTACGATTTTGGCGATACGGCCCACCTGACCCCGCTCGTCAAGATGCACACGCTGGGCAGCACCTTTGTCCCCCCGCCCATCCACGCCGGCGGACTGCGCTACCACGGCATGGCCCCGCTTGTGAGCCACGCCGTCCGATTGGGGCTGGTTGAGCCGCGTGCCGAAAAACAGCTTGGGTGTCTGGCCGCGGGGCTGCAATTTGCTCGCACCGAGGGCATCATCCCCGCCCCCGAAGCCGACCACGCCATTAAAGCTGCCATTGATGAAGCTCTGCGTTGCAAAGAAGAAGGCATTGGTCAAACGATCCTCTTCAACCTCTCCGGGCATGGCCACTTCGATATGCAAGCCTACCTCGACTATATGGAAGGCAAGCTCCGCGACCTGGACTATAGCCCCGATGAACTCAAAAAATCGCTGGCTGGTCTGCCTGCCGTGGCGGAGTAGGACCATCCTTCATAGAGAAATCAATATAACCTCGGACAATGCGCTCATCCCCACCGCGTGTGCGCCCCCCTCTCCCAATGGGAGAGGGGGCCGGGGTGAGGGACAGATAGTTTACCTGTTTACCCGGAGATGGTGTAACAATAAATTATAACCATTTTGATCTAGGAAATGACTTTGCAGATCCATTTTCTATTACCAGCAGTCCAGGCCTATCCTGGAATAATCATCAGATCAAAAATCTCCCCAAAAAATTCGTTAAATTTCACGACAAATCTGGTTGCAGGATATGGTACAATACTGTTCAGCTAAAAGTCGCTTCTATGTGATGGCGGGTTTTGCTGGTTGTAGAAAAAGCAGGCCGGGGGCGTTGTACTGGCTTTTCGGGCGCAAGAGTGTGAGCAAATGTGCGAACGTGCAAACGTAAAAAGAAGCAAGTCGTACAAGTCGTAACGGTTATAATAACAGGCGTTATTCAGGACGAAAGTTTGTAAGGAAGGAAGGAAGGTGCTTATGACCGCAACAAAACAGTTTAAGACATTCATGGTATCTCTGATATTTGGTATTGCTCTGGTGCTCGCGCTGCTCCTCTTGAGCGGCACGCAGGCCGCACGCGCCGCCCACCCAACGCAGCCCGCTTCGGTGGCAAGCGTCGCACAGCAGGATATTGCCCTGGCTGATAGCCACATGATGACAATCTATCTCTCGCATGAACCAATGTACCCCATGGTTGGTGAGGATGTGACATTCACTATCTCACGCGAGAACACCAGAGCACCATTGACTGTCGAAATGGATTTCGGCGATAGCTACTTTGGTGGCGAGCCAGTGATGGTAAAAATCCCGGCCGGTGAGGATATGGTTGAGAAAACCTACGTCTATAACTACCCCTTCAGCTACGATGCAATGGCCACGCCCATTAGCGGCACCATGCGCTATGAGTCCAGTGCCAGTAAGGATACCGTCAAGGTTCGCCCCAAACTGAGCCTCACCTTTGAGCCAATGGAGCCAAAGGTAGATGAACCGGTGACAGCCTGCCTGAAGATTGAGCCAGCCTACCAGGAACAAGATCTGCAGAGCGATGCCTATAAGAACGACGAATACCAGGTGGACTTCGGCGATGGCAGCAGCATGTTGCACGGAAAGGGTGTTGAGGCTGTCATGAATATGGACACCGTCTGCTTCACTCACTCCTACGCGACCTCAGACACCTACATGGTCAAAGGCCACTACACGATGGGTGTCTATGGCGAGAACGCAGCCGAAGTCGAAAAAGAAGTCATTGTGACGAAGAAGGTTGAGGAAGGGGCGATTGAGCTCCCAGAAGAAGAGGACGAGGTAGAACTCGAAGAAGGCGACAAGATTACGGGTATCGGCACACTGCGTGATCAGGGTGTTGCCTACATCAAAGTGACGAAGAAAGAAGCCGTAGGCGACCTGCCTGGCAACCCCGGCGGTTCTGGCCTGACAGAAGAGACCTTCTTCGGTGGTATTGTCATCACCTTCTACGATGCCGAAGGCAACGAGATGACTGGTCTTGACCTGACCGGTGCCTTGTACACCATGAACATCTCAGCAGACATGAAACCCAACATCTTCCGCGCCACCCTGGTTGCTATGTATTACGATGGGACCAACTGGATCGTTATCTGGAACACGATATTTATGAAGCTGGCAGCACTGGGTCTTGCCGAAGCGCAGGCCGGAACGCTGACCTTCCCGTTTCAGGGTGAGGGAGACTACGCTATCCGCGGCTCCAGCACCGGTATCCCCCTCTATCTGCCAGTCATTACGAAGTAAGGCTTTCCCTGACAGGAACTCGTCCTTGCTTCGGGCAGGGATGAGTGTCGGGAAATGAAGTGCAGACGGACACCTCCTGCGGGATTATTCTCCCGCGGGAGGTGGTTTTTTTGTTTTTTGTCACCAGGACAGCAGGAAGAGCAACACCAGCGGGGTTGCTGTGGGGGGCGAGGGAGCAGGGGCGGGAGCACAACGGCTCACCGTGACAAGCACCATCTGAGCCAACAGCACAATGAGGATAATCGCCACGAGCACAGGCGAGGGCTTGCCCTGTGGAGGCGGGGCCGTCTCAACCGGGTGGGGCGGCAGGAACAGCTCACCGGCAACTGGTTCTTCGGCGGGCGGTTCTTCGGCAGGGGGGCGGGCGGGCAAAGAATGGGGGGCCGGGGCGTGCCGTGCGGCCTGGAGTTTTCGCCGCATTGCCTCGGCGGTCGCGGGGCGGTCATCCACATTGAGTGCGAGAGCCTGATGAATAATGCCGCTGACCTCGCGACTGACCTGCGAGTTGACTTCGTGAAGGGGGATGAGCGGGTCGTGTCTCGTGCGACCATCTGGCTCCGTCCCTGCCGGTGCTGGCTGCTGGATGACCAGCCGACACACCCGGTGGAAAGGAAGCCCCATTGCTTCGCGGGACACCCGGTCAATCTGGTCAATAATATCGGCCCGCTCATTCTGGCTGGTTGGATTGTCGCCATAGAGCCGCGCCTGCTCGATATTCTCCCGTAGCCGGTGCTCATAGTCATGTATATCGCTGCTCCGCAAATTATTGCGCTTGAGATAGTCAATCAGCGTGGTCAGGCCAGCCTCATAGTGTGCGTAGTTATCGTATCCCAGACTATTGATGCGCTTGAGTGCGTCGGGCGGGGGGAAGCCAGTGAGCAGATGGTAGAGCGTTGCTCCCATTGCGTAGAGGTCGCTGCGGACATCCGTCCCCGTGCCCTGGATCTGTTCCAGGGGGGCGTATTGCCGCGTAAAGCCAAAAATGTCGGTATTGAAATTGTGCGTTGGCTGCGATTCATCAGCTTTCGCCAGCATAGAGAGGCGGGCCCGCGCCGTGGGCCGCTGATAGTCTCGGGACCGGAGCCGCGCCCATCCCTTCGCCAACCCGAAGTCGAGCAACACCACCTGTCCCTCGGCGGTGAGTTTGAGATTTTGCGGTTTGATGTCGCGGTGAATGACCGGCGGAGTCTGGCGATGCATGTATTCAAGGGCGTGGAGCACCTGGTCGGCCCAGGTCAGCACAGCCTCAACGAGGAAGGGGCGGTTGCGTTGTTTGAGCATGGTCCCCAGGTCGTCGCCAACAATGAAATCCATCACCATATACTGCCCGCTGGTATCGGAGAAATAGTCTATCACGCGGGGGAGCACAGGATGGCGCAGATCGGCCAGGAGCTTCGCTTCGTGCTCAAAGGCCTGGTTGAAGTGATCGCCGCTCATGAGCATCTGTTTCAGTGCGACAGTGTGGGAGAGCCGCTCATCAACAGCTTCGTAGACCGCGCCCATATTGCCCTGGCCAATCTGCCGCACCACACGATAGCGGTTTTGCACCAGTGTATCAGGAGCAAGCGTCATTGTATTATCCCTTTCCCCACTCTCTCTTTGCGGCTCACAAAAAAAACTGCTCGACGCGCACGGGAAAATCAGGCACCACACGGGATGGCAGCGTCTCGCTCCCGCGGAACACCCCCAGCGAACGGTAGGCGGCTCCCTCATCATCCCCGGCCCCATTCTCACCACTGGCTGTTTCCAGCACCAGTACCTCAGCGGTGTGCGCGTGGGGATCGGCAATCCAGTATTCGGGCACGCCCGCCAGCGCATACCCCTGCTGCTTCTCCGAGCGGTCGTAGCTGGCCGTGCGCTGCGAGGCTATCTCAACCACCAGGTCGGGCGCACCGACAATCCGTTCGGGCGTGATGATGTCGCGCCGCTCGTTCAGCACCACGAGCACATCGGGCTGGACTACACGATCTTCAGCAAGCTGCACATCACAGGGAGCCGCGAAAACCCTTCCCCGCCCCGGAAACTGGACATACATGGTCAGGTAGGTGGCAATCAGCGTATTCGAGGCCTGATGGGCCGTGCCGGGCGCAGGGGTCATATAGAGCACTCCGTTGATAATCTCGTAGCGGTGGCCATCGTCGGGCAGGGTTGCGTGGTCGCGGGCAGTCCAGCACCCCTGGGGTGGTCCTGGCACGTCGTCGGCGGGGCGGGGTTGGCCCGCGAGGGGTGGGGCGTGGCTGGCTGTAAGCGTTTTCATAGCTCCGGCTCCTTTTCTTCTAGCTCCCCCACATCCGCGGGACAAAGCGGAACTGAAAGGCTTTGATAGCATAATGGTCTGTCATCCCCGCAATATAGTCAACCGCAGCGCGTTCAATCGGCTCGCCACGCTCACGGTTGATACGCAGCAATTCGGCAGGCATCTCATCGGGATGATGAACAAAATACTCATAGAGCCATTCTATCATCTTGACAACCTTCTCATCGTCCTCTTTGGCGCGGCTGTTCGTATAAATCTGCTGAAAGAGAAATTCGCGGAGAGCGTTGGTTGCGGTGAGAATTGGCTCACTCATCATGAGTACCGGCGGGTCGGGGGGGACACCTTCGCCCGTGGCCCACCAGTTTTGCTGCACCAGGTCCTGAACCATTGTGTTGATGCGGGTAGCGTGGGAGTGTCCAAGCACCCGCAAACATTCTTCCGGCAGGTCATCAATGCGAATCAGTCCGGCGCGGAGCGCATCGTCAATATCGTGATTGATGTAGGCCACACTGTCTGTCACCTTGATAATCTGCCCTTCGAGCGTGCTGGCCGTACCCCAGGCCTGTGCCATAATATCCTTGCGGGCTTTGGAATGAAACAGGATACCTTCGCGCACCTGGCGGGTCAGATTCAGGCCGCGGCCCCCTTTTTCCAATATCTCGACCACCCGCAAACTTTGCTCATTGTGGCGAAAGCCAGCGGGGTAGACGCGGGCCAGGGCTACCTCGCCCGCGTGCCCGAAGGGAGCGTGCCCCAGATCGTGCCCCAGACCGATAGCCTCGGTCAGGTCTTCGTTGAGCCACAGGGCCCGCGCCACCGTCCGCGCAATCTGAGTCACTTCCAGCGTATGCGTCAGACGGGTCCGGTAGTGGTCTCCCTGGGGCGCAATGAAGACCTGCGTTTTGTGTTTGAGCCGGCGAAACGACTTGGAATGGAGAATGCGGTCGCGGTCTTGCTGAAAAGCGGTGCGAAGCAAGCAGGGGGTGTCGGGCCGCTCGCGGGGAGCATTGGCACTACGGGCCGCCAGCGGCGAGAGTATGCGATCTTCCTGTTCCTCAAGGGCAATACGAACACCATTCATGGCCAGAACCAGCTTGCTATGGATGGAGCATCCTTGCTCCCCTATCCTGCTGCTGGCCAGTATAACACAGGTCTTGTCCGTTTGCCTGTCAGCGGTCGCGCCCGCGCAGGAGAGCCAGGCCGAGGAACAATGCGCCAACCAGCGCAGCCAGGGTGCCCGCCGCCAGCATAACAGTGTAGAGCGTGCCGATTTGTCCGCTGATACTATGCGCCACCATGATAAGTCCCACGCTGAGGATGATAGCGGCCAGAATAATGGAGAGAGCGAGATAGTTTGCCGCGTTGAGCAAGGCATTTGCCAGATGGCGCATTTCTAGCTCGCGGGTCTGGACCCGCAGTTCCCCATCGTTGAGCCGATAGAGCAGATTGCTGAGTTGCTCCGGGGCTTCGAGTGCAACTTCGCCAATAATGCGACTACGCTCCAATACGCGCTTTCCCAGAACCTCTGGCGAAAACTGACGGGCGATGGCATCGTTTACATAGGGCTTTGCCAGGCCAAAGACATCGAGGGTCGGATCAAGTTGCAATCCTACCCCCTCCATCATCATCAGGGCGCGCAGCAGGGTTGCAATGGTGCCGGGCATACGCAGCTTGTGGCGACGCACAATGCTAAACAACTCCCGCCCTGTCACATGCATCGAAATTTCTTGCAGAGGTACGCCGACCATATTATCAATCAACAGATGAATATCGCGGCGGACTGATCGGGTAACATGCTGGCGGTGGAGAATGCCCAGGCCATCCAGGGCACGCAGGGCATTATCGGGGTCGCGCTGGATGATGGCCATAATCAGAAAAATAAGCTGGCGGGTCGTTTCCTCATCCAGAATCCCCACCTGCCCGAAGTCTACGGCCCCGATAACCTCGCCGGGCAGGGCAAAGAAGTTGCCAGGGTGCGGGTCGGCGTGAAAAAAACCATTGAAAATTTCGTGCAAGATGAGACGCACACTGTTCTGGGCAATCTGTTTTGCGTCTATGCCTCGTTCTTTGAGGTCCGGCAGGTCGTTGATTTTTGCTCCAAAGAGGCGTTCGGTGGTCAGAATATGGGTCGTGGTATAGTCGGCATAGACACGGGGAATATGGACCGTGGTGTTGTTGGCAAAGATGGCCCGAAACCGTTCGGCATTGTTTTTCTCGCGGTTGTAGTCGAATTCGCGCCGCAAGGTCATACTAAATTCCCACGCCAACTCAACCAGATCATACTGCTCGCCGAGGAAGGTCCGTTCCTGAGCCAGGGCAGCAAGGTCGGCAATGATCTCCAGGTCGTTTTCAATGGTTGCGGCAATATCGGGACGCTGCACCTTGACCGCGACATGGTCTCCATTGGGGAGCACGGCGGCATGCACCTGCCCCAGCGAGGCAGCGGCAAGCGGTTTGTGAGAGAATTCCCGAAAGAGGACGCTGATCGGCTTCCCCAGTTCGGCCTCAATTTTGGCAATGGCTTTTTCCGAAGGGAAGGGAGGCACTGTATCTTGAAGTTTCGCCAGTTCGTCCACCAGTTCGGGGGGGAGCATATCCGGGCGCGTGCTGATGAATTGCCCGATTTTGATGAAGGTCGGGCCAAGCTCAATAAGCACCTGGACCAATCGTTCGGCAACACCAGTGGGACGGGATGGCGGCACCTGGAGTTTCACCCGCCGCGGGAGCGGGAGCAAGCGGGTCAACCCCAGTTGCTCCAGGATATAGCCAAAGCCATGATGAGCGAGAACCTGGACAATCTGGCGGTAGCGTCCGAGGTGGCGGGTATGGCGAACAAGTGGAAACATAGGGAGCCTTTCTTTACTATTCAGAAGCCTTTACGTCTGTTGAGAAGCCGATCGGGTATTCAAAAGAAAACCCCTTTGAAAACAGGCCAGAGAACGGGCCAGAGATGGGGAAGAAAGAGAATGCACCCGATAATCACCGAAGCCATCGCACAAAAAAACACCGTCCCCGCGGCAACATCCTTCGCAATCCGCGCCATTGGATGGTAGCTGCTAGTTGCCGTGTCTACCGCCGCTTCGATGGCGGTATTTATCCCTTCGGCGGCCAGCACAAGCACACAGGTCAGCAGCAACACCAGCCACTCCCACCGTTCCAGGGGCAAAAATGCTCCCAGAGCTATCGCGCAGGCCGCGATGAGCACATGAATACGGGCGTTTTGCTGGGTCCGCAGCAGGTATCCCAGGCCAGCAAGTGCATAGCCAAACGAGGCGATCAAGGTTTGTATCGTTCTGGTTTTGCCCGTCAATCAGCCAACCAACCAGATGTTCAGACCGGTTCCCACGATCATCGTCTCTCGCGCAACCATCCAGACTCCCATATGATTATACCCTATCTTGCCCTTCGTCAAAAAATGTAGTAGAATGAGCACGAGATGATAAGCTGCACGTATTTAGTACCTGCACATATCTATGCTATACTTGGGGTGGGTCATTGTTGCACCCGGTCTCCGGACCAGGCGAGGGTTGAAATAATAGGGAGGATATGAATGGCAAGCAGAACCGAAGAAATGGTGCGGAACCTGAAGGCGTTGAGTATGAACACGCCAGACATTGAAGCATCTGCCGTTGTGAGCGTTGATGGTCTGATTATGGCCTCTGCCTTACCATCAGATGTGGAAGAAGACCGCGTCTCGGCAATGAGTGCAGCAATGCTTTCGTTGGGTGAGCGTATCGCTGGTGAACTGCGGCGTGGTCAATTGGACCAGGTCTTTGTGCGTGGCGAAGAAGGCTACGTTATCCTGATGGCTATTGGCGAAGAGGCCGTGTTGACTGCTCTCGCCCACAGCCGCGCCAAGCTAGGGCTGGTCTTCCTGGATATGCGGCGTACTGCCAATGAATTGATCAACCTTGTGTAAGAGGAACGCCGGGTTCAGAGCCACTCACCCTCTGCCTGGATTCTTGAAATAGCGAGTTGTTGTTTGCCTCCCCTTTTGCGAACAGGCCACGCACAGTCAGGTGGATATAAACCCGCCCTGACTGTGTTGTGTTCCTATTGAGGTAGAAAAAGCCCTTATATCCCACCGCTAAAGCTGGTGGGCTTAATGTTGGGAACCAGGCACCGGTCTTGCCGCTCCGGTCTGTCCGGGGTCTGGAGAAACGTGAGTACATCAGGGGAGGCGGGTCCTCTCAAAGGGAAGGGAGTGGGAATAAGCCTGATCCTGCTCCTGTTTGTGTACTCTAAAATAATATCTTCATCCAGACAGAGAAGGGGAGTAGAAGCACGGCCCTGCTCCCCATCCTTACGATGCGTTTTTGTTGAGAGTGGCGAGAAATTCTTCGTTGGTTTTGGTTTTTGCCATCCGAGCCAGGACCAGTTCTGTCCCTTCGTTTTCTCCAAGCATACTGACCATGCGGCGCAACGTCCAGACCTGGCGGAGGATGTCTGGAGCCTGGAGCAATTCTTCGCGGCGGGTTCCACTTCGCTGGATTTCGATGGCGGGAAAGATACGTTTCTCCGACAATCGTCGGTCCAGGTGAAGTTCCATATTGCCAGTCCCCTTGAATTCCTCATAGATTACATCATCCATGCGGCTGCCGGTGTCTATCAAACAGGTGGCAATGATGGTCAAACTCCCGCCGCTTTCGATGTTGCGGGCCGCCCCGAAAAACCGTTTGGGAGGGTAGAGGGCCACCGGGTCTATCCCGCCGGAGAGCGTTCGCCCACTTGGGGGCATGGCCAGGTTGTAGGCACGGGCCAGGCGCGTTATCGAATCCATCAAGATAAGGACATCCTGTCCACCCTCAACCAGTCGCTTGGCGCGATCCAGGGTCATTTCGGCCACTTTGGTATGGTCTTCCACTGGCTCATCAAAGGTGGAAGAAATGACCTCGCCTTTGACGCTTCGTCGCATATCGGTAACTTCTTCTGGCCGCTCACCAATGAGTAAAACCATGAGCTGAACTTCCGGGTTATTGGTTGTCACCCCATTGGCAATCGCTTTGAGGAGAAGCGTTTTGCCCGCCTTTGGAGGCGATACAATCAACCCGCGTTGCCCTCGCCCAATAGGGGCAATCAGATCAACCAGCCGGGTTGAAAGGATGTTTGGCTCGGTCTCCATCTGAAGCTGTTCATTGGGAAAGATAGGGGTTAATTGATCAAAGGATGGACGTTTTCGGGCTGTTTCTGGGTCCAGTCCATTGACCATTTCGACCCGCAGCAATGAGTAGTAGCGTTCGCTTTCTTTTGGGGGGCGTATCTGCCCCCAGATACGATCCCCAGTACGCAAGCCGAAACGCCGAATTTGTGATTGCGAGACATAGACATCGTTGCCCCCTTGCAACATTCGCTCTCCACGCAAAAACCCAAACCCGTCTTCGACAATGTCCAGAATACCATCACTAAACGTATGGCCGGCTTCTTCTGTATGAGCCTGGAGCAACTTAACAATCAAATCCTGCTTTTTTAGCCCGCTATACCCACTAATATCGAGTTTTCGGGCCATTTCTCGCAGGTCGGTTAATGTTCTTGTTTCTAATTCGGCGATGTTCACGCAGTTGTTCTCCTTACAAGGTATCACAGGGGAATATCACAAGAGAATACATCCTCAAATATCGTGGTCCTGACCAGCTCAATGGTTGGCCGGGCGATCTGACATCCTGACAATGAACTATTGTGTTTCATTGCTATATTGTGGACAAGACGGGAAAGAAGATTTGGTCCGTTTTGGGGTCCACCAGGACAGGACAAACGAAAACGACCCATTGTGGGCTATTTCATCATTCATATCCTGTACGCCATCCATTGTTTGTTGCAATCGTGTTTATTTGAGAGAGCTAACGATTCAGATTCTGATGACGGGAAAGTAAGAAAACCCAGGCTCAAGCTATCCTACTGGGGAAATCACATGGGCAACTGGGGACCAGCCACCTGATAAGATGCATGAGAGGATACCGTTCTTGGCCTAGAGTGTACCACAAGCAGCAAAATCTTGCAAATGTAATTTTGCTCCTTTTTGCTCCCGGTAGTCTTGCAGTCTTCTTAATCCTGTGCTATACTCTGTTCCAGGTAAGGGAGCTATGTAATTTTTATCGAGTGCATTTATCTTAACTCCCCTTGTGAGTATCCTCTTGTTTCTCAAGGGTTCGGGGGCGATTAGCTCAGTTGGTTAGAGCGCATCCTTCACACGGATGAGGCCAGTGGTTCAAGTCCACTATCGCCCACCAAAACAGGTCGGTTTTTTTGTTGCCTTTTTTCATCAAGCCCCGTTTGCCCCCGGCAACTCAACCGGCTTATTCACTTGTTTGCTGTACCCCAATCCCCTGCCGGCACACCCGCATCATTATCATTATCTGTGACTGTTATCTTTATCAATGCAGTGATTTCATTGATATTTTGCAGTGGCTCTGGCGTTGGGTGCGGTTGACTGGTAAGCGTTCACTGGGTTCGGGCAATCCCCAATACCTGGGAGCGCAAGCGTCTCGCTTGCCCCGATACGGACGCCCCCCCCCACCTGTCCTCCCCCCGCTGGGGGGAGGACAGGTGGGGGAACTGAACGATTACGAAAAGTTATTTGTCACACTGACGCGGGCGGGGCGGCTGCGGGCGTTTGTGGCAGGGATGCTCCGGGGGGGTATGCAACACAGCCATAACATGGTATAATTCTCACGCTTGATAGAAAAATCGTGACCAGTTTAGAACATAGTGAGGTGTATTATGCCAATGTACGAATATGAATGCAAAAGCTGTGGAAATGTGTTTGATCTTCTCCGAAGTATGAATCAGGATGACTCCGATGTCGTCTGTACGCAGTGTGGAGCAAAGAAAGTCCAGCGCAAACTCTCGGTTATTGCGTCGGTAACAAAGAGCGAGAGCAGCGCAATGGCTGATTTTTCGGGCGGCGATAGCTGTAGCTCCGGACTGTGCGGTTGCTCCGGCCCGACCTGTTCAATGAACTGATACGACATTTTGGGTAGGGAGTTTCGGCCTATTTTTGTAATAGGATCATCAATATAACATCCCCTCACCCCCGCCGCGTGCCCGCCCCCCTCTCCCATTGGGAGGGGGGCCAGGGGGAGAGGGCAAGATATACCAGAATGATTTCTCTATAAGGCAGAAGGAGAACGTCAGAACGACTATGCAAGTTGTCATTTTAACAGCCGGGCTTGGGACCCGGCTGCGTCCCCACACCTTTAGCAAGCCCAAGCCCCTGGTCAACGTGGCAGGAAAGCCGATGCTGGCCCATATCATTGACAGCCTCCCCCCACTCGTCATAGATGAACTGGTCTTTATCACAGGCTATCTCGGCCACCAGGTGGAAGAATTTGTCCGAAAGCAGTATAGCTATCCGTCGCGGTTTATTGTCCAGTCGGAGCTGCGCGGCCAGGCCCACGCACTCCACCTCACCCGCGAGGTCGTGAAGGGACCGGCCCTCATTGTCTTTGGCGATGGCATATTCAACGCCGACCTGTCGAAGCTCAATCGTCCTCCCGAAGAAGGGGTCATCTTTGTGCAAGAAGTTGAAGACCCGCGGCGGTTCGGGGTGGCAGTGGTGGAAGAAGGCTTCATCACCAAGCTGATTGAAAAGCCCGATACGCCAGTTTCCCGTCTGGCTGTCATCGGAGTGTATTATGTGCCTGAAGCGGCCCGCCTGTTTGAGGCCATTGACCATATTATCGAAAACAATATCCAGACCAAAGGGGAATTTTATCTTGCCGATGCGCTCCAGACGATGATCACCCGCGGTGAACAGTTTCGCACGGAACAGGTAGAAGTCTGGAAAGATTGCGGGACCCCCGCCGCCCTGCTCGACACCAACCGCTACCTCCTGGATCATGGGCGGAGCTATGTGGGCAACATCTCGCGCTCGGTCGTTATTCCGCCGGTCTACATCTCCGATACCGCGCATATTGAAGACTCGGTTATCGGCCCCTATGTATCGGTGGCGGCAGGCGCAAAGGTGCAGGATTCGCGCATCAAAGATTCGATCATCAATGCCGATGCCCATATCCGCACGGTCACGCTGGAGCGGAGTTTGATAGGGGCAGGAGCGTTTGTTGATGGCACCTTCCAGGAGCTTAACATGGGCGACTCCTCGGAACTCCGGTTTTCCGGCACCACCGGCTAGCCCTGTTCGTCCCAGTTATACCAAATTCGGATAGATCGTTTCACCACAAAAGCACGGAGTACACAAAGGAAAACCCTTTCACAAAGCCTTTGTGCCCTTTGTGTCTTTGTGATTTTTTCTACGTGTTCAGACGAAACAAGGTGTTATGGATCTGACACCTCCTCTCCTCGATGTTTGTGGACTTCAGACCCTCTTTGAGACGCGAGCGGGGACCATTCGGGCGGTTGACGATATTTCCTTCTCGCTCTATCGGGGCGAAACGCTTGGGATTGTGGGCGAGAGCGGCTGTGGCAAGAGTGTGACAGCCCTCTCGCTGATGCGTCTTATTCCATCGCCGCCGGGCACCATTGCCGGGGGGCAGGTGGTGTTCGATGGGCGCGATGTCCTCGCGCTCCCCCCTCGCGCCATGCGCCGACTGCGTGGGAGCCGCATGGCAATGATTTTTCAGGACCCGCTGACCGCGCTCAACCCGGTGCTGACCATTGGCCGCCAGGCCACCGAATCGCTCACGGTCCACACTCGGATGAGCCGCCGACAGGCCGGGGAACGGATTGTCTCGCTCCTGTCCATGCTTGGCTTCCCCAATGCGGCCCACCGTCTCCACGACTACCCCCACCAGCTTAGCGGCGGGATGCGCCAGCGCGTGATGATTGCTATTGCGCTCTCGTGCCGCCCGGAGTTGCTCATTGCCGATGAGCCGACAACATCACTCGACGTGACCATCCAGGCACAAATCCTCGAACGGCTGAACGAGATTAAACGTGAAGTTGGTACGGCAATGATCCTCATCACGCACAATCTGGGGATTGTGTCCGGTATGGCCGACCGTATCCTGGTGATGTATGCCGGGCGCATCGTTGAAGAAGGTCCCACCCGCGAGCTATTCGCCAATCCCCGTATGCCCTATACCATCGGACTGCTGCGCTCCCTGCCGCGCCTTGATGCGACGGGCCGGAGCCACCTTGCGCCCATCCGTGGGCACCCACCCGACCTCATCGGACGCTCGCACGAATGCCCCTTCTATCCACGCTGCGACTATGGGCAGCCGGACTGTTTGCGCCAGCGTCCCCCCCTGCGGCCCGTCGGCCCCGCACACCGCGCCGCCTGCCTGTTCGATATAACGACAGATACTCCGCTGTCCTCACCGCCAGTAACCTGAACGTATGACCACTCACCTGCCAGAGCCAGTTGCTCCTGCTCCCCCTGTGCTGCTCGAACTCCGCAACGTCAAAGTACACTTTCCTATCACCAGGGGATGGCTTCGGCGCACTGTCGGCAGCGTCAGGGCGGTAGACGGCATACATTTCAGCATCAGGCAGGGTGAGACGCTCGGACTGGTGGGAGAAAGCGGCTGTGGCAAGAGCACAACTGCGCGGGCCATTGTGCAGATACACCGGCCCACGGCGGGAGAGGTGCTATTCCAGGGAGAGAATCTGGCCCTGTTGCGTGGAGCGGCCCGGCGGAGAACGCGCCGGGCCATGCAGATGATCTTTCAGGACCCCTACGCCAGTCTCAACCCGCGGATGACAACTGGTGCAGCAGTGTCCGAGCCGGTCCGCATCCACCGGCTGCGGCGGGGGAGCGCGGCGGTGCGCCAGCGGGTAGAAGAATTGTTCCACCTGGTGGGACTGAACCCGGCCCATACCCACCGCTACCCCCACGAATTGAGCGGCGGGCAGCGGCAACGGGTGGGGATAGCCCGCGCCCTGGCCACTGAACCTGCATTCCTTGTGTGTGATGAGCCGGTGAGTGCGCTTGATGTCAGTATCCAGGCGCAGATTGTCAACTTGCTGCAAACGCTTCAGGCACAACTGGGGTTGACGTTTCTCTTCATTACCCACGATTTCAGCGTTATCAAGCACCTGAGCAATCGTATTGCCGTGATGTACCTGGGAAAAATTGTCGAACTGGCCGACAACGAAAACCTCATCCGCGATCCGCTCCACCCCTATACCGTCGCGCTGCTCTCTGCCGTGCCCGTTCCCGACCCCCACATTGAACAGCAACGACAACGCATCATCCTGCCCGGCGAGGTGCCCGACCCGGCTGCGGTGCCGCCGGGCTGCCGTTTCCATACCCGCTGCCCCCTTGCCATAGCGCAGTGTCGGAAGGATGAACCGCCCTTTTTTCCCCATAAGCCGGGCCACTTTGCGGCCTGCTGGCGGGCCCACGAGGTGGCCCACCTGATGCCATATTCGCCTCAATAGCCCGTATCCCTATGAGGATGGTTGCCCGCCCTGGCGGAGGCGAAGCGCATCCTGGATAGCAACAACAACGTCGTTCATATCGCACGGCTTGAGCAAATAGCAGCAGGTTCCATGCTGAAACGCTTTCGCTTTGACTTCGGCAGAGCTTTCTCCGCTGACCACAATCACTTCTGGCGGGACAACCAGATGCCGAGCAATGTGGATGACCTCAAGCCCATTCACCTGCCCTGCAAGATAAATGTCGGTCAATACCACATCAAACATGCAGGTTGTCAGCAGATCCAGTGCTGTTTCCCCATCAGATGCAGTCACAACCAGGTAGTCCTGATCGGCAAGCACCCGACTCATCAGCACCCGCACCTTTTCATCATCTTCTACCAGAAGCAGTCGTGGCTTCATGTAACATCCATTGGTTTATTTACTTTAGCTTGTGTGGAGTGTGGATGGGTATAGCATACTGCAACAGAAGCACAAACAGGCTCAAGATTTGGGAAAAACCAGGCAGAGGTTTCAAGAACGTTATGGGGAGAATCTCAACTCTGGGAGCAAACCGGTATCAGGGGTGGTGGTTGCCTTCCGGCGAGGGGACAACCAGTTTGTAGCCCGTGCCGCGGTCATTGACCAGGTAGGCGGGAGAAATCTTTTTTCGCAGATTGTGAATGTGCGATTTGACCAGGTTTTGTGCGTCGGGTTCGTCTGTTTCTATGCCGTGGGTGTAGCGGACAATGTCGTTGAACCGACACACCTGGCCGGGCCGCTGCGCCAGGTAGAGAAGCAGCGCATGCTCCAGCGGGGTCAGGTGTACCGGCTGGTTTTCAAACAGGACCTCGTGGCGGGTCGGGCCAATGGAGAGGGACCCGACGAGAATATGCTGTTTCTGACCTGTCGGGGGGAAGCCGGGTTGTGCGGGTTGGGGGGTGGGTTCGAGTTGTTGTTGCAACGGGCTGTTGCTGGCCTGCTGAGGAGTGGGGAGATTGAGCGGCTCCTCGCGCATTGTCTGGTCATAGATAGTCGTGATGACTTCCACGGCCTCTTTCAATTGACATTCTGTCGCATGACGCTGCACCGCGGTTTCAATACAGCGCATCATCTCGCTGTCGGAGCAAGGTTTTTGCAGGTAGTCGTGGGCCCCAGCACGAACCGCGGCAATGGCTGTATCGAGCGTGCTATGGCCCGTGAGCAGAATGACAGCGGGGCGGGAAGTGTGGCGGCGGGCTGTGTAGAGTACCTCAATCCCATCAATATCACCAAGAAAGATGTCGGTCAACACAACATCGAAGGCTTTTTTTTCAAGCAGGTCGAAGGCTTCCTCTCCCCCGGCGGCCTGCGTCACCTGGTAGCCCGCATGCTGAAGGCGGAGAGCCAGCATTGCACGGCTACTCGCGTCGTCCTCAACAATGAGAATATGTGGTGTTGTTTTTTTTGTCATGGGCATCGCTCCCCATCCTCAAGCTGTTCATACCCCCGCACGGTCTCGCGGGCCACACGCGGCCAGGAGAAGTGCGCGGCCCGGGTCAGTCCCCGTCTGCGTTGCTCGTCGCGGAGCGCGCTATCGTTGAGCAACCGCCCGATTGCCGCGGCCCACCCCGCCACATCGTCAGGAGCCACGAGCAGGGCCGCATCGCCCACCACTTCGGGGAGGCTGCTGGCATTGCTGGAAACCACAGGCGCACCGCAGGCCATCGCCTCAAGCGGGGGCAGCCCAAACCCCTCGTAGCGGCTCGGAAAAACAAACAGCGTGCAGGCGCGGTAGAGCAACGGGCCATCCGCGTCGGGAACCTCGATGCGCCGGATAGCGTCCCCCTGCCCCATCCGGGCAATCATTGCGTCGAGATCGGGAAAGAGGCAGTGGCCCCGCCCCACGGGACGACCCGCGATGGCCAGGGTGGCTCCGGTCGCCTGTTGCTGCCGTAGCTGCGCAAATGCCCGGATAAGCACCGCAACGTTTTTCCGTATGTCAAGCCCCCCCACGTAGTAGACAAACGGCGGGGAAAGGTTGTAGCGTTCGGCTACCTGCTGCGCTGCGACCTGTTGCGCTACCGCATTGCCCGGCTGCGCGTGGTAGCGTTCGTGAGGGGCCAGCAATATCGTCGTCACCCGGTGGGCCGGCAGGCGAAGATGCTCAACAATCTCTCGCTGGCTGTAGCGCGAGAAGGTGACAATATGCGCGGAAGAGCGAACTGCCCGCGCCACAAGGGCCATATACGCCCGCACCAGCAGACTCCCGCGGTAGGCCGGGAGCCGCATCGGGATAAGGTCGGGGATGGTTGTGACAACCGGAACTCTGCTGCGAAGGGGGGGGGCAAAATAGGGAACGTGGAGAATTGTCCGTCCGACACTGTTGGTCTGGATGAGCCGCGCCACCTGCGGCACCCCGACCTGTTCAAACCAGAGTTTCGCCAGATTTTCGCTGCGTCCGTCGAACGGGGTCGGGAGCGATAGGAGCGAAACCCCTGGCGGCGGGGGCGGGGCGGGGCCCGCGGTGCGGGGGAGCAAAAGCGTGTAGCGGTGTTGCGGCGCAACCTGCGGGAGCCAGCGTACCAGGCCGTGGAGATACTGCCCGCTCCCAACGTTTGGCTGGCTCCAGAAATTCCCATTCAGGAGGATATGCATTGTCCCCAGGACCATAGTTTCTCACCCGCCGGCATAACTCATAGCTCCCTATCGCCTGCCATCTATCCCCTGCTACCTATCCCCTATCCCCTGTCACCTATCATCATACCACAATGTCCACCTGATGCCAGAGAGCAACCCGGTCTCATACCGATTTGCTTTCAAAGCAGCATAATCCCCCCACCTGTCCTCCCCCCAGCGGGGGGATGGCTTGGGAAGGGATGCGCACCCGCATCGGAGCAAGAATGCCCGCGCTCCCGGGAGCATTGCAGTTCAGAAACCAACCCGGTCTCACGTCGTCTTATACGCAGCAATGGCTTTTTGCAGCGAATGGGAGAGGGCCTGCAAATCTTTTGAAGCCTGCTCAGTCTGGCGCACGCTGGCGACCATCTCATTTGTGGCCTGGTGAATGGCCGCGATGGCCTGCCCCACCTGGACAATACCGGTGGTTGCCTGGTTTGAAGCCGCGGCCATCTGCACATTGGCCTGAGAGGTGTTCTCTATCTCTGTGGCGATGCGCCGGATGACCTGCCCCGCCGACTCGCTGAGCTTCGTCCCCTGCTCTACACCCTTCGTCCCCTCTTCCGTCGCCATAACCGCTGCATTCGTGGCCCGCTGAATCTCCATCAAAATTTCCTGCACCTGCGCAGTGGCAGCTTTGGAGCGTTCGGCCAGGTCGCGCACTTGCTGCGCCACAACCGCAAAACTCTTGCCCTGTTCGCCGGCCCGCGCCGCCTCAATTGCTGCATTCAGGGCCAGCAAGTTGCTCTGGTCGGCCAGATCGCTCACGGTCGTGGTAATCGTGCCGATCATCTGCGTCTGCTCCGAAAGCGAGAGGATGGTATGGGCGATGCCCTCCACACGCTGGCGGATATTCTCCATTCCCCCGATGGAATCGTCAACAGCCTTGCTCCCCTGCCGCGCCACTTGCAAGGCTTCCTGGCTCTCGCTGGCCACATGGTTTGCCTTTTGCGAAACCTGCTGCGCAATGGTCTTGACCTGCTCGATAGTCGCGGCAATTTCTGTCACCGATGAGGAATTCTCTGTTGTGCTCGAAGCCTGCTGCGCGGTCGAAGCGAGGATCTCTGTGGTGGCCGAGGCAATGGCGGCGGCGGCTTGCTGCGTCTGCTCAACCATCTGGCGCAGCGACTCAACCATGCTGTTCAGGCTGTGGCCCAGTCGGGTCAGGCTATCATGGTCTTCACTAATCGTCAGACGGACGGTCAAGTTTCCCTCCATTACCTGTGCGGCAAACGTGCTATACCGTTCGACAACCTCTTCAAGATACTCCCGCGCAACTTTTACCTCGTTTGCTGCCTGGAGTTCTTCAACGTGAGCTTCCAGACGTGCGCGGGCTTCCTCAAGGTTCTGGTTTGCTGTCTGGATATTGCCAACAATGGTGTTGGTGTGGCTATGAAAGAGCCAGATGAGCAACAAGATGATGCCAAAGCCGGCAGCGTTTCCGGCAATCTGGATGGTATGGACGGCCACCATCGGCGGGGGCGCAAACAGTTCGACAAACTGCCCGAGCAGGACAATTGCCACCGAGAAGACCAACCCGATAATGCTCAGGAAGGCAAGCATGCGGCTATCGAACACATGCAGCCCGACGGTAAGCGCAATAATGGGAAAAAACACCGCTGCCGCGAGCAGGTCGGGCGAAACCAGCACAATGATAATCCCCATAATCAGGAGGCTTGAGCAGACAATAGCCGCCGCGTGGTAGAGTTTGCCCCGACCAACATAGAAACGGGCCAGCAGCAGCAACAGCACAACAACGAGCGTTGTTATTGTCATAATACTGATTGAGAGTGAGGGGTGCAAGGCAACGGTGATGCCCTGGAGCACCGTCATAAGAATACCAATCGGGAGGAGCCATTTGATAAACGTCCCTATGCGGAATAGCTTGTCGTCGTTCTGGTTGCCATTCTGGTCGTCAATAGTTGTCGCCAGCGTCGTCATGGCCCATTACGTCCTTTCTTTTCTTTACCTCATCATAACCATTCGACTTTTTACTTTTCGTTAGTATACCAGATCTCTTGCATAATCTGTCCAGGAACGTGGTAGCGGAGTGAGAAATCTCTGAACGGACACCCCGCACTTTCTATTGATACTCATCCCCATGTTCGGTATACTACCTCATATTTGCTCAACGCGAAGTGGTGATAGGGTGATAGGGTGATAGGGTGCGTTGCTGTAACCTGTAACCTGTGACCTGTGTCGCTCGTCACTGGTATAATAGAGTTATGCGAAGAATTCGTTTTGTTCTTGTTGACAACCATCAGGAAGGAACCTTCAACTGGAGGCGGTTTCTGGCTGGGTGTATGTTTGCGCTCAGCCTGGTGCTCTTTAGTGTAGCCTTTGTCGAGGTCGTTGGGGAGCCGCCCCCCTCAGCCCCGACCGACCAGGTGGCCAGCGTGGCTACCGCAACCGCAATCCAGGACACGGTCCCCATCACAGGCGCGACCCCCTCGCTTGTTGCTGCTCTCCCGACCAGTACAGCCACCCTCTCTCCCACCGACACGCCACCGCCACCCACAGCCACGCCGCTTCCGACCGATACCCCGTTCCCGACCGATACCCCATCACCTCCGCCCACAGAGACCCCCCTCCCCACAAGCACCGCCATCCCGACCGACACGGTGGCCCCTGCCGATACCGCAATTCCTGGCGAAACGCCTCCACCGGCAAGTAGTCCAACCCTCACGACAACTGCCGTTGTGACAGCAACATTGACCCCGGCAGTGGCAAGCACGCCGGAGGGTACCCCGACCCCTCCTCCCACAGCCATACCGCACCCTACCGATATAACCATTTTCGGAGCCGAAATCAACCGGGGGCACGTTGGCCGCATGGTTGAGAAGGCCCGCGAGGCAAATATCTCCTGGGTGCGCTACAATGGCATCCGATGGGACGAAATCGAACAGACAAAGGGTATCCGAAACTGGTCAGCAATGAATGAGGTGGAAAACGAGCTTCGACGACTCAACGAAGCAGGAATAACCACAGTGGTCATCATTCGGGGCACGCCCGACTGGGCCCAGAAAATATCCAGCACCACCTGTAGCTCACCCATCAAAGAAGAAGAACTCGACACCTTTGCAAGTTTCGTCCGCGAGGTTGTGATACGCTATAGCACCAGCGAGTATGGGGTGAAATACTGGGAGATGGGCAACGAGCCAGATGTTGATCCGGCCCTGCTTTCGGGCAACCCGATGCCATTCGGGTGCTGGGGCGATGAGGACGATCCCTACTATGGTGGGCAATACTACGCGGAAATGCTTAAATATGCCTACCCGGCCATCAAAAAGGCCGACTCCGAGGCCCATGTCTTGCTTGGGGGGCTGCTGCTCGACTGCGATCCGGACAACCCGCCGGAAGATGCCGAGTGTCCGCCGGGCCGGTTTCTCGAAGGGGTGCTCGAAAACGATGGCGCAAGCTATTTCGATATTGTCTCCTACCACGGCTACGCCTACTACGGCTTCTGGGAGACAACGCTCCAGGATTGGGATCTCCAGCTTACCAAGTGGAAGCACCGTGGGGGAGCGATGCTCGGAAAACATGATTTTATTCAAGCAACGCTGGACGCATACCAGGTGGAAAAGCCCATTATGGTGACAGAAATCGGGCTGTTGTGTGCTGACTCGGAGTGCCTGAATTATCAATTTGAAGAGGAACAAACCAACTATGCCATCCGAACCTACATTCGAGCCTGGGCCAATGGCCTGCTCGGAGCTTCGTGGTATACGCTGAACTACAACGGATGGCATGAGGCCGGGCTGATGGACCAGAACCAGGAACCGCGCCAGTCCTACGACGCGCTCAAGTTTCTCACAAGCCACCTGGTCGGGGCTACCTTCGAGCAAAAACGCATCAGCAACGATGGTATCTTCGAGAGCTACCTCTTTAGCAAAGACGAGGTGCGCTATGAGTTTCACTGGAGCAACGAGGATGCCACGTTTGATCACCCGCTGCCGGAGGGGGCCGAGGCTGCTTTTCGCTTTGGCAAAACGAGTGCGGAAGATGGCTATGAGTCGGTGGACATTGAGGGACAGTCCTATGTCCCGGTTGATTTTTACCCGCTTATGATTGAAGTTCGCTGATGGGCGATGAGTGATACCAGTTGCCTGGCATCACCGGCTCCGCACCACCCCCACGCGCTCGCACCAGGCCGCCACCGGGCACTGGCTGCACCGCGGCGAGGTGGGGTGGCAGATATGCTGCCCAAGCGTTACCAGCAACCCGTTTATCGCTATCCAGTATTGCTCAGGCAGCTTCTCGCGGAGCGCAAATTCAGTCTGGTCGGGCGTTTTTGTCTGCACATAGCCCCATCGGTTGCAGATGCGGTGGACGTGGGTATCAACGCAGATGCCCGGCAACCCGAACCCCCTGGTTAAAACAAGATTGGCCGTTTTGCGCCCCACGCCCGGCAGGGCCAGCAGCGCGGAGAGGGTGTCGGGCACTCCCCCGCCGTGCTGCTCAATGAGGACGGTACATATCTCGCGGATTGTCCGCGCCTTGTTGCGATAGAAGCCAACCGGGTAGATCCGGTTGGCCAGTTCTTCTTCGCTCATCTCCAGCATGGCGGCGGGGGTGTCGGCAGCAGCAAAGAGCTGTGGTGCAACCCGCGCCGTAAGCGTGTCTTTTGTCCGCAGGCTCAAAATGGTGGCAACCAGCACCCGAAACGGCGATTGTTGCTCTGCGGCCATGCCATCAACGAGCGGACGCGGGTAGGCTTCCATTGCATCCTGGAGTGTGGCGATAACCTGATGGATCACCGCATTATCCATAGCAGGCGAGTTCTCGTGCTGTGGCCACAATGTCGCCAAGCACGCCGGCGGCTGTCACCTCCAGCCCCGCGCCCGGTCCACGCACAACCATTCGTGGGACGGGGTCGTTGTAGCGGGCTGTGGTGAACACAACCATGTTGTCGGTGCCGCGCAACGTGGCCAGCGGGTGATCCAGCGGCAGCTCTCGCAGCCCCACCCGCGCCCCGCCCGGCTCTACTGTGGCCACGTAGCGCAGGGCCGCATTGCGCGAACGCGCCGCGGCAACTCGTTCGGCGTACATTGCGTCCAGTTCGCTGGCCCGCTCCATAAATTCCTCAACGCTGACGCGGGCCAGTTCGGGCGAAAACCACGGTTCCGCTGGCACATCATTCATTGTCCAGGGTAGCCCACACACCCGCGCCAGAATGAGAGTTTTTCGGGCTACATCGGCCCCGCTCAGGTCATCGCGGGGGTCGGGTTCGGTCCATCCGTTGTTGCGGGCCACGCGGAGCGCATCGGAGAGCGGTTGGCCATCTTCCAGCGCACTGCACAGGTAGCCAAGCGTACCGCTCATTGCTGCTTCGATGCTGATGAGGGTGTCACCACTGTCAAGCAACCGCTGGAGCGTGTCTATCACGGGCAGGCCGGCCCCGACCGTGACTTCATAGCGGGTTTTGCCGTGGCCCGTCAGGGCACGGTAGCCTTCGAGCGAGCCGCTGACCGGGCGTTTGTTGGCCAGTACCACGCGGTGCCCGGCCTCCACCGCCGCCACGAGACCTGCATCCATACCGTCGGCAGCGGTCATATCGGCTACAATGCAGGGCTGTTCGGGCAAAAACGGTCGCCAGTCGCCGGGCGGGTGTGCGCCAGGCAGGGTCGAAAGATCGCGCCGTTCGCGGCGGGCCGCCACAACCGATGCCACGGTATCGCTATCGAGCATCTGCCCGGTGGAAATCGCGCCACTCTGTTCAACCAGGGCCAGGTAGCCCAGTTTGAAGCTGTAGCGTTGTTCGAGCGTGGCTTGCTGTTCCATAAGCTGGCGGGCCAGCGTGCTCCCCACGCCCCCCACGCCAATCTGCACAACGAGAATTTCTTTTGACAAGGTGTTTTCCTTTCTTGAATGTTGCTTCCCCCGCTACTCTCTCTCTGTGGGGGGACCGTATTCCTGTTGCCAGGAGTATAGCATATTGCGTCCCCCGCCATACTTTCCACGCTACCACGCACGCTACCCCGCCTCCCCGCGCTGGTGCTGCTGCAAAATCGCATACACTCGCGCAAGCACGTCGCCTGGCGTGCTCTTCGTCTTGGTCAGCAAGCCTTGCACCCGTTCCGCGAGATGCTGCTGCTCGTCGGGGTTCAGGTCTCTCGCGGTCAGCACCAGCACAGGAATAGCTCGCAGGGTTGTATCCTGTTCAAGTTGCTCCAGCACTCCGAAACCATCCAGTTCCGGCATCATCAGATCCAGGATGATCAGGTCGGGCGGATGAGACGCGATCTGCTCAAGCCCTTCCCTCCCGTCGGCTGCCGTGGCTACATCGTACCCGTTCTTTCCGAGATACTGTGGCACCATCTCGCGCACGTATGGATCGTCGTCAATGACCAGAATATACCCGGCGTGCCCGACAAACTGCCGCACCGTCTTGCGAAGCACTTCGGCCTCAATGGGCTTGACCAGGTAGGCACTTGCACCGAGCGACATCCCCAGACGCGCATCATCCACAATCGTATAGCAGATAACGGGAATATCGCGCAGGTCGGGCGTGGCCTTCAGGTCGCTGAGCACGTTCCAGCCGTCCTTGTGGGGCATCAGAATGTCAAGAATGATGGCGGCAGGCCGGAGCCTCCGTATTTCTTCCAGTGCGTGGCGACTGTCCCTGACCGGATGGACGGTATAGCCCTCCGGCTGCAAATAGGCGGTGATAATCTCGACAGCGGAGGGGTCATCTTCCACGACTACAATCGGGATGCCGACGGGGAGTGCCACATCGGGCACAACCTCTGCGGGCACTACTTCATCTGGCTCTTCGGTTGGCTTGTGGGAAACGAGCGGCAGGTTGAAGAAGAAGGTTG
Organism: Chloroflexaceae bacterium; assembly: GCA_034436975.1. Taxonomy (GTDB): domain Bacteria; phylum Chloroflexota; class Chloroflexia; order Chloroflexales; family Chloroflexaceae; genus JAAUSY01. The sequence goes on along the minus strand of DAOTUE010000075.1, from coordinate 3,628 downwards.
ACCCCACCCCCACTGTGCTCTCGACCCATATACGCCCGCCATGCATCTCAACCAACCGTTTGCAGATGGCGAGGCCCAGACCCGTGCCCTGGTAGCTGCGGTTGCTCCCTTCGTCAACCTGGCGGAACTCCTCAAAGATCGTTTCGATCTTACCCGATGGAATGCCAATGCCGGTATCGGTGACACTGGTGATAATCTGCTGCCCCTCTCCTTCCCCTTCCTGCCACACTTGCACGGTGATGCTCCCTTTGTCGGTGAACTTGGCCGCATTGGAGAGCAAATTGAGCAACACCTGGCGGATGCGGGTTTTGTCGGCTTCGATAGTGGGCAAATCGGGATCGATCTCTTGCTCCAGTTCAATCGGTTTACCCTTCGTCAGTCCCATTGCCGTAGACATCGTACTTTCAACCAGTTCGCCCATATCCAGCGGCTCTTTGAACAGGTCGAGCCGCCCGGCCTCAATTTTGGAGAGGTCGAGAATGTCGTTAATCATCCCTAGCAGGTGTTCGCCATTGGCATAGACCCGCTCAAGATATTTATCTTGCTGTTGTGTGATGGGGCCGTAGAGGTTTTGCCGCAGCATATAGGTGAAGTTGATAATCGAGTTGAGGGGGGTGCGAAGTTCGTGCGACATATTGGCAATGAACTTCGACTTCATGTCGTTGGCGATTTCTATCTGCCTCCGTGCTCGCTCGCTCTGCTCCTGTTCGCGCTGGTGTGCCTGCTGAAGAGATTCGAGCATACGGTTAATAGCATCTCCCAGATGTCCCAGTTCATCTCTATCGGCGACGGTCAGGTGCAGGCGATCATTGCCACTGTCACTGATGGCGACCACATCGGCAATCAGGCGAGTCAGGCGGCGCAGGACCATCCACTCCATAGAGGCCATGGTTGCGCCACTAAACACCACGCCGGCCACCAGCAGGGCCACCAGCAGGGCCACCAGGGCCGTTTGGCTGGCCTGGTAGATGGGGCGTGGGGTGGTCACTTGTAGCAGAAACGCGGGTTGGTCGCTAAAGTCGCGCTGCACAACGTAGCCGGCAATCTGCTGTGCGCTGAGTGGCTGGATTACCATATCTTCGCCTTTCAAGAGGGCTGTCCGTGCCTCCTGGACATGCGGCGGGAGATTGACGCTATCCCATCGAAAAACGGCAATCCCAAGTTCGGTCAATCGTTGAAGGTGCTCCAGTTCCACCGCATCAATATAGCGCGTAGCAATCAACGTTCCTACGATTGAGCCATAGTTGCTGCTGGATATAGGTTGTGCTGCCACCAGCAGGGGGCCTTCTGGCAAGAGCACAACTCCGGTATACCCTTCTTTCGGGTCGTCGTGCGTCAGCAACCAGTCGTTGTAGGTCAGATATTGCTGAAAGCTCTCTGGAACAGGCTGTATCTCCTGGTTGATCATATCTGCCGCCAGACCAAAGACCATATTCCCGGACAAATCGAAAAACAGCATCATATTCAAGCGGAGCGTGGCGGTAATTTGTTCCGTCAGATTGTTTTCTATCGGATAGGCCGGGCGTTCGCCCATCATAAACTCACGCGAATTGTCCCAGGCGGCCCAGCTCTGGATTGTCAGGCGCAGAGCATCAATATCTCGTTGCAGGGTATTACCTGCCCGATTAACATCCTGGCGGGCCTGGTCGGCTTCCAGGGCTTTGTAGTTCTGGCTGGTGATGATGGAGAGCACCACAGAGAGGGAGACTATCAACCCGATGATGGTCAGGCCGAGGGTAACGAGCGTTTTTTTGCGAAGGCTCATCTCTTCTTGCTTTCTTTTACAAGCGACAGAAACACCGGCACAATTGCCGGGTCAAAATGGAGTCCAGCCTGTTTCTGAATGTAGTCGCGAGCCTGGTCCAGAGGAGCCGCGGCCCGATAGGGGCGGTCATTTGTGAGTGCGTCCCAGACATCTACCACAGCAAAGAGCCGCGCCGTCAGTGGGATGGACTCACCTTGCAACCCGTGCGGATAGCCGCTGCCGTCCCATCGCTCGTGGTGATAGGCGGGAATATCGAGAGCCTGGTGCAGGTAGGGGATTGGCGAGAGCCACTCATAGGCATAGATCGGGTGTTGCTGCATCAGGGCCTGTTCTTCTGGTGTGAGCGTTCCTGGTTTTTGCAAAATATAGTCGGGGATGCCCAGTTTGCCAATGTCGTGCAGCAGGGCCCCGCGCCAGATGTGGATGAGCTGCTCTTCGGGAACCCCCACGGCGCGGGCCAGGCGCAGCGTCAGGTCGGTAACGCGCTGGCTGTGGGCTTCGGTTTCGTCGTCGCGTAGTTCCAATGCTTTTACCCAACCACGTAGCGTGAGGTCGTAGGTTTTCTCCAGCGTTGCTGCCGTCTGGCGGGCCATTTCCGCGGCCCGCTGCTGCTCCTCCAGCACACGCTGCCGCTCTTCCAGCAGACGGTGGTAACGGTTGAGCCGGACAATCGTCCGCACGCGGACCACCAGTTCCGCAGGATCAACCGGCTTGGAGAGAAAATCGTCGGCCCCCGCGGCCAACCCGCGTAGCCGCGACTCCCGGTCATTCAACGCTGTCACCAGGATAATGGGAATTTCTGCCAGAAGAGGGTCGGCCCGCAGATGCTCGCACATCGTAAAGCCATCCATTCCCGGCATCATCACATCGAGCACCACAACATCTGGCAGATAGGTTGCGGCCTGGTGCAGGGCTTGCAGGCCATCCCTGGCAAAGAGTAACTGGTAGCCGTGCGGCTGGAGCAGAGCCGCAATGATTTCGCGCCCATCGGCCTCGTCATCAACGACCAGGACCGTCCCGGATGGCGAAGTTGTCAGCGGTGGGGGAGCATCATCGGCTGAATATCGGGGAGAACAAACGGGCACCGGTCGCCTCATTTCCGTCGGCATGGGCCATGCGCATCGCCCGTACCTGTTCTACCGTGGCACAGCACCACATCAACCACTTCTTGCTGCTTTTTGCTGCCGGTTGCTACCGCGCCCGCCAGACCATCTCGCCCGCCAGAGCCGCCCGAATCTGCTCCGGGAAGTGGATCGGATGCAGCGGCTTGCCAATGAACCCATCGAACCCGACCTCAATGGCTTTTTGCTCATCCTGCGGCATCACATTCGCTGTTACGGCGAGCACTTTTGTCTGCTGGAGTTTTGGATGGGCCCGTATCTTCTTGAGCACAGCGTAGCCATCTTCATAGGGCAATTGAATATCCAGCAGGATGAGGTCAATGCGCGGGAGCGTTTCCACAAGTTTCAGCCCCTGCATACCGGAAGCCCGCGAATTGATATATTTCACCCCGACCATACGCAGCAAGTCAGTGGCGACCATCAGGTTATCAGCATTATCTTCGATAACCAGAACGTATGCATCTTCAGGATTCATGATGATTGGTTCTTCTTTTTAATTCCTCGTTCCAATCTTCGTTCGTTCCAACAATCAATATCCATCAACCAGATACCCCTTAGCATCTGTTTGACAATAAAAAAACCCTGTCATTCAGACAGGGAGCGGGAAGCAATGATGTCAACAACCACCTGCTGAAGCAGGTGGCTTGCCCTCGCCCGAAGGCAGGGCTTCAGGGGAGGTTGACAGCTCCCCACGGCTCCGTAGAACCGTATAGCGATTGCGAATAATGTTCGCTTGTACAGG
>DAOTUE010000074.1:0-41509 GCA_034436975.1 Chloroflexaceae bacterium | reverse complement strand
CCTGTACAAGCGAACATTATTCGCAATCGCTATACGGTTCTACGGAGCCGTGGGGAGCTGTCAACCTCCCCTGAAGCCCTGCCTTCGGGCGAGGGCAAGCCACCTGCTTCAGCAGGTGGTTGTTGACTGTTCTATATTTCTAGCAAAACCATTCCAGAAACTTCTATCCAGACTGTTCAGAGAAACCATATTTCTCTCATTGCCCGCTTCTCCCGGTATGTGCTACAATAAAAAGAAATCCAATTCTATCATAACATACGTTTGATTGCCAGCACTCCCCCGGATACGTAAGCGTTCACCGGGTTCTTCCAATCCCCCATCGCTGGAGCGCAAGCGTCCCGCTTGTCCCGGTGGGGACGTATGCCCCCCTCCCAATCCCCCTCCCCTCCCCCCCGGTGAGGGGGAAAGACAGGTGGGGGGCTGAACGATTACTGCTGATGAGGAAAAACAGAGAAGAAGAAAGCGAAAGCAATGATGAGCAAAAATCCTGAAACGGCCGACGTATTGTCGGATGAGGTGGCTACCCTGCGCCAGCGCATCGTCGAGCTGGAGCAGGAACTGGATGGAGCACGGGCGATGCAGGCCAGAGCCGAAGAAGAAAGGCAGTGGATGGAAGATCTCCTGGAACAGAGCAATATCCCCATTTGCCTCTGGCACGGCCCCGACCAAAGGTATGTCTATGCCAACACCTCGTACCTGCTGGGTTCGGGAAAACTTGACGCTGTTGGCAAGCCCATTCGCGAGGTATTTAGCGACAGCGAAGAGGAAATACCAGGGCTTCTGCCTGTAATGGATCGGGCCTATACAACTGGTGAGCCACAAGTTGTCCCCAATGCACTGGTGCGTATCGAAAACCGTGAAACTGGCGAAATGGACGACCGCTGGTTCAACCTGCTCTACAACCCGGTCCGCAACAAGCAAAACGAGGTTATTGGCTTGTCCCATTTTGTTGTCGAAGTCACCGAACAGATGCGAACACAACAGAAGCTGGAGAAAAAGCAGGCCGATGTGGAACGGCTGAACACCGAACTCGAAGCACAGGTTCGCGAGCTGAACAAACAGGCCCAGGTGCTCGACCAGGTGCGCGGCTCGGTCATTGTTGCCGATATGGATGGGCATATTGTGAGCTGGAACCGAGGCTCAACGCTCATCTATGGTTATACAGCGGAGGAAGCTATAGGCCAGCATATCTCGCTCATCTACCCCCCGGAGGATCACGACAAAATCCTCAATGAGTGCATCCTCCCCTTGCAGCAGCAGGGAAGCCAGGAAACTGAACTCACGGCCTGGAATAAAGAGGGCCAGCGGTTTCCCTCCCAGATTTCGCTCTCGCTGCTGCGCGACAACGGCGGGGAGCCAGTTGGGATGATTGGCTACTCCTCAGACATCAGCGAACGCAAGCAGCAGGAAGAAGACCTGCGCGTGTTCAAGACGACGGTCGAAAATGCACCCGATGGGATCTCCTTCGTCTCACCAGATGGCATCATTACCTATGGCAACCCGGCAATGAGAGAACTGCTTGGGTATGGCGATGACTATATCGGGTTGCCGGTTCCTGCGGTGTTCGGAGGTGATACTGAAACTCCTATGCAGGTCATTCAAGAGGTTATTGAGCGTGGCTTCTGCTCCGGGTTGCAAACCTACTATCGGAAAGATGGGAGCACCCTGCCGGTGCATGTTTCGGTGTTTGCCATCCGCGATGAACAGGGACATATCGTCTCGTTTCCCGGATTTGTCCGCGATATGACCGAGGTACAGCAAGCCGAAGCCGAACGCACGGCCCTGCAAGAGCAGGTTATTGATGCGCAGCGGGCCGCCCTCCGCGAACTCTCGGCCCCCCTCCTGCCCATCTCCGACAGCGTGGTTATTCTGCCGCTCATTGGCAGCATAGACACGCAACGGGCACAACAGGTGATGGAGACGTTGCTCGAAGGTGTGGCAGACCACCACGCCGACACGGCCATTGTAGACATTACTGGTGTGGCGGTGGTAGATACGCAGGTTGCCAACGCACTCATCCAGGCCGCGCAGGCGGTGCGATTGCTTGGGGCACAGGTGGTGCTCACGGGCATCGGGCCGGCTATGGCCCAGACCCTCGTCAGCCTGGGGGCCGACCTGAGCAGCATTGTGACGCGGGGAACCTTGCAAAACGGCATTGCCTACGCCCTGAAACCCTGATAACACCTTGCAGAGAAAGCAAAACTGCCCTATTATACCAATGAGCCTATCGTTCTCTTTCCTGGAATACTATCTATACATTCTATGCCTCGTGATCACATAGCAAAACAGGTTCAGCGGTCTATAACCATATATTCCGTTCTAGGCATTGTCCTCATCAGTACCATCATTGCGGTGGTCTGTATGGTCCCCTTTTCCTACCATCTCAAGCGGGATGTTGAGGAAAACCTCGAACTGATTATTCAGCATCGCACGCTGGCAGTTGAAGAGTATCTCTCCCATGCAAGAGATATTGCCGACCAGATTACCAGCCGAACCCAGATACGCAAAGCTCTGGAAAATTACAACAAAGGTGAGATGAGCCGGGAAGAACTGGTTGCCTACAGTGTGCCCAAGCTAGAGGATGGGATTGAGCGTTCATCAGGCATTGTGGGACTGGTGCGCTTTGACCGGATGGGCGAGCCGGTCATCCAGGTCCACCCCCCCCTTCCCCTCGATATGCTCCCCCCACCCGATATGAGCACCAGTGAAACCATCGTCTACGACCCTATCACGGTTGAGGATGCCTCCTACCTCGTGGTGCAAGCCCCCATTCTCAGCGGTTCCGAGCGCGTGGGGACAGACATCGCCATCTTTGACACCGAGCGATTGCATCGCATTGTCAATACCAGGGATGGCCTGGGCAAAACCAGCAAGGTCTTTCTAGGAGCAATCCAGGAAGATGCCGTCTCCCTCTTTGCTGCAAGTCACGCAGAAGGCGGGGACAGTCCCCCTCCCCCCCGCCAGGTCCCCCTGGATAGCCCCATCGGAGCCGCCTTCCGTAAAGCATCGCAACACCAGGCTATCACAACTGTTTCGGGCAACGAAGCAAATGCAGGCACCATCCTCGCTTGCTCCCCGGTGCTTGATGACCGCTGGCGGCTCGTTATTCAGGAAGACACGGGCGAACTCTATGCCTCCGTCTACCGACAGATCGGGGTGTTGCTTGGCGTGGTGCTGGTACTGCTCGTTGTCGGGGTGTTGGGATTGACCCGCCTGCTCCGCCCCCTCACAGGAAAAATGGTGCTTCAGACCGACGAACTGGAACGCGAGATTGAGAAAAAAACAACCTCATTGCAACAGGAACTCTTGCAACGCCAGCAAGCCGCCAGAGAAATCGAACGGCTCCAACACCGCAACGAACTGATATTGAAAACGGTTGGCGAGGGCATCATTGGCATAGACCGCCAGGGAAAAACCATGTTTGTCAACCCATCGGCCCTCACAATGGTCGGGTATACCACAGAAGAACTCACTGGTCGCTCCCACCATTCGCTGGTCCACCATACCCGCGCCGATGGGTCGCCCTACCCGGAAAAAGCCTGCCCGGTCTGGGCATCCTTCCGCAATGGGCAAATCTACCGCGTTACTGATGAGGTGTTCTGGCGCAAGGACGGAACCTCGTTTCCCGTGGAATACATCAGTACACCGATGGTAGAGGATGGCGAGATCATTGGTGCGGTCATGACGTTTCAGGATATTACCGAGCGCAGGCAATACGAAGAGCAACTGCGTGAAGCCCGCGACGAATCCGATGCCGCCAACCGCGCCAAGTCGGAGTTTCTGGCCAATATGAGCCACGAAATCCGTACCCCGATGAATGCTGTCATTGGCATGACCACGCTGTTGCTTGATACCAGGCTGAGCAGCGAACAGCATGATTTTGTCGAAACAATACGCATCAGTGGGGATGCCCTGCTCACTATTATCAACAACATCCTCGACTTTTCCAAAATCGAAGCAGGCAAAATGGAACTGGAAGAGCAACCCTTCGATCTGCGGACCTGCATCGAAGAATCGCTCGACCTGGTCAGCGCAACAGCAGCAGAAAAACGGCTCGACCTGACCTACCTGCTTGATGAGACGCTCCCCACCTCGTTTGTCGGCGATATGGCCCGTTTGCGGCAAATCCTTATGAACCTGCTGAACAATGCGGTAAAGTTTACCGAAACCGGCGAAGTTGTCGTTGAGGTGTGCGGAAAAAAACACCGCACTGCGCCAGAGCCAGAGCCAGCAGGCCACGCCCGCCCCCTGTCCGCCACCTCCTGGCTCCTGCATATCCGTGTCCGCGACACGGGGATTGGCATCCCCCGCGACCGGCTGGGCCGGTTGTTCCAGTCGTTTAGCCAGGCCGATGCTTCGACAACCCGCAAATATGGCGGGACAGGGTTGGGCCTGGCCATCAGCAGGCGGCTTGCCGAGATGATGGGCGGCTCCATGTGGGTTGAGAGCGTCGAAAACAAAGGTTCCACCTTTCACGTTACCGTTCTGCTCAATGAATCCCCCATTGTCATTACCCCGCAACGATGGGAGAGCGGCAATCAATACCTCACAGGCCGGCGTGTGCTGATTGTAGACGACAATCAAACCAACCGTTTTGTCCTGGCCCACCAGGTGCGGAGTTGGGGAATGGTTGCAACCGATGTAGACTCCGGGGCAGCGGCCCTGGACTACCTCCGATCCCAGGAAACCAACTCCGATGCCAACAAACCCTTCGATGTCGCTATTCTCGATTTGCATATGCCCGAAATGGACGGCATCACCCTGGCCCGCCAGATTCGCCAGCTTGTCCCCACTGCAGTGGAGCATTTCATTTCTTCTTCTGGCTCCAACACACAGACCAATTCTGGTTCGTTGCCCTTCATTCTGATGCCCTCAATGGCTCCAGGCAGCCAGGACCTGCGCGAATCCGGGGTCCAGTTTGCCGCAATCCTGACCAAGCCGGTCAAGCCTGCCGTGCTCTACAAAGCCCTGGTTAGTGTTTTTGCCCAAAAAAAGCCCACCGAAGGGACAACCACCTCCTCGCTCCAGCTTGACCCGCAAATGGCAACCAGCTACCCGCTGCGTATCTTGATAGCCGAAGATAACATCGTCAATCAAAAAGTCGCACTGCGGTTGCTACAACGGCTGGGGTATCAGGCCGATATGGTCGCCAACGGGGGCGAGGTGCTCGACGCACTGGAGCGGCAACCCTACGATGTCGTCTTGATGGATGTGCAGATGCCCGAAATGGATGGGCTGGAAGCAACCCGCCATATCCGCGCCCGATGGGATACAAAACGACCCTATACCTACATTATCGCCATGACGGCCCACGCACTCTCCGGCGACCGCGAGCAATGCCTGGCCAGCGGCATGGATGATTACATAAGCAAGCCCATTCAGGTAGATGAACTGATTGCCGGCCTCAAAAAAGCCTCAGAAAGCCAAAAAACCGCCATCCAGGACATTTCAAAAAATGGGTAAAAATTCCCATGAATCTAGCCTGAAAACATGGTATACTTAAGGCTGTTGGCCAACGTAGTGAACCTGCGAGCCAGGATACCATGATATATATGTGTTTTCCTTGCGTGCTCACAGTCCTTTTGTCCACTCAGGAGAGTATACGTTGAGAAGAACACCAGAGAGGGGACGACAGCGAAACGCTTCTCTGTCAACAAGATGATGGTGTGACGAGGTTGATTGTTTGAAAATACGGCGATGTGTTGCTCAGGCCGAGCCAGTTGCCAGGTATGTTTTGTCCACCCGCTACTGGTGGACGAAGGAGAGAGTTGATGTACGTCAAATTGTTTGTAGGGAACCTGCCCTGGAATGTCCGTGATATGGAGTTGGAGAATCTGTTTAGCCCGCATGGAGATGTCCAGAGCGCACGGGTCATTACCGACCGCGACACGGGCCGTTCTCGTGGGTTTGGCTTTGTCGAAATGGAAGTGAACGACCTTGCAGCCGTCCTCAAGTCCACCAATGGGCTGGAAATCGAGGGACGGGCCCTGCGGGTGAACGAAGCCGAAGAACGCCGCGGCAATGCGCGGGCACGGGGGGGAGCACCATCCCGACGGTATTAGTTCAGGGAACAAGGCAGACCGGGCAAACCGTAGCTGTCGGCCTTTGCCAGAGGTTTTTTTATCTTCTTTATGATCAAGGGAAGAGCGGTATCGGAAGCCAGCAACTCCCGACCGAGTGAGAGGAGCACCGTCTTTCGATGACGGTCATACGAGCGAACAACGTCGCCAAATACTATGGTGCCGAGCTGATCGTTCATGGAGTGAGTTTTTCCATCAACCAGGGCGAAAGCGTTGCCCTGGTTGGTGCGAATGGGGCAGGCAAGAGTACCCTGCTCAAGATGATTGCCGGGGATGTGCCCCCCGACGAGGGGGAGATTTCCCTGTCCCGAGGGACACGACTGGCCTACCTGGCCCAGGACCCCTCCTTTCCCCCCGAACACACGCTGTGGCAAGAAATGGAGGCCGCGCTGGCCCACCTCGCTCAGTGGCGCGAGGAACTCCGCATCCTGGAGCAGCACATATCCGATACCAGCAACCCACAATGGGAACGCTGGATGCAACAGTATGGCGACCTCTCCACGCGCTTTGAGCATGCCGGGGGCTACCAGGTAGACCAGCGTATTGAATACACCCTGTCGCACCTGGGGTTTTCCCCACAGCAATACCAGGAGCCAATACGCCAACTGAGTGGCGGGCAAAAAACCCGCGCCGCGCTTGCTGCTGTGTTGCTCTCCAGCCCCGATGTGCTGCTGCTTGATGAGCCAACCAACCACCTCGACCTGCAATCGCTGGAATGGCTCGACTCCTTTCTGTCCTCCTGGAGTGGCACGCTGCTGGTTATCTCCCACGACCGCTACTTCCTGGAGCGGGCAACAACCCGCACGTTTGAGATAGCCAATAACCGCCTGTTTGATTATCCCGCCAGCTACAGCGGCTATCTGCAGCTCCGAGCCGAGCGGCAAGAGCGGCTCCAGAAGGAATATGAAGCCCAACAGGAATACATCGCCCGTACTGAGGAATTTATCCGCCGATACAAAGCTGGCCAGCGTTCAAAAGAGGCCAGTGGACGCGAAAAGCGGCTCAACCGCTTGAAAGAAAACCACCTGATTGAACGCCCCCAGGAGCAAAAACAGCTTCACCTTTCGCTGGAAAACCAGGCCCGCAGCGGCGAACGGGTGCTCTCCCTCCGCAACCTGGCCGTGGGCTATCCACAACCCGGAGCATCCCCCCGCCTGCTCCTCCGCACCGAAAAACTGGCGATAGAGCGAGGCGAACGAGTGGCCCTGCTTGGCCCCAACGGCAGCGGCAAAACAACCCTGCTCCAGACCCTGGTTGGCCATGTTTCCCCCTTGCAGGGAGAAATACTATTTGGACACAATGTGGTTGTGGGCTACTACGCCCAGGGGCACGATACCCTGAACATGGATGCTACTGTCCTGGAAGAAATCCTTGAGGCAAACCCCCGCATAGGTGCAGAGCAGGCCCGCAATCTCCTCGGACGGTTTCTCTTTCGCGGCGACGATGTGTTCAAGCAGGTGTGCGACCTGAGCGGCGGCGAACGCAACCGCCTTGCGCTGGCTCAGCTAACTTTGCACGCCGGCAACCTGCTCATTATGGACGAGCCGACCAACCATCTCGATATGAACACCCGCGAAGTCCTGGAAAGCGTGTTGCGCAGCTACAATGGGAGTATTCTCTTTGTCTCGCACGACCGCTCGTTTATTGACGCACTGGCCGACAAACTCTGGGTTGTTGAAGGGGACCGCCTGGTTGAATATATCGGCTCCTACAGCAGCTATCGCCAGCATCTGGCTCGCCAGCAGGAAAACAAAAAGCAGACGAATACCACAGGGGATGAGAGCCAGCGCAAAACCGGCGGAGAAAAGCGCATCTCGGCCCCATCGGCCCCATCGGCCCCATCGGCCAGAGACCGCCAGCGCAAAAAGCACGTTGCCCGACTCGAAAAGGAAGTTGAGCAGATTGAAGCCGAAATGAGCCAGGTCTCTGCTGCGCTGGAGGCGGCCAGCAAAGCGCAGGATGTCGAGCAGATTACCGAACTCGGTTCGCGCTATGTCAGCCTGGAGCAGCAGCTCGAAGAGCGTTACCAGCATTGGGCCGAGCTGGTTGAGTAGCTTCCTGTTGTGTCCTACAATTCAGCCGGTGTGGGCAGAATAAAGCTAAACGTGCTCCCCTCTTTGAGCACACTCTCCACCCAGATACGCCCCCCAAGCAGTTCGATCAGCGGCTTGACCAGCGACAGGCCCAGGCCCGTCCCGCCGGCCTCCACCTTCAACGGGTTCTCTGTGCGATAAAACCGCTCAAAGATCAGGTCAATCTCGTTTGGCGCAATCCCAACCCCCGTATCCTTGATATTCATCTGGACATAGCGGCGGTCCTGGGGCACGCGGTCGCGCACCTCGTCGGGCAGATGCTCCAGCACCGCCTCGTGGGCCTCAATGGTAATGTTCCCACTGAGCGGGGTATACTTGATGGCATTCGAGACCATGTTGTAGAGGATCTGGTGCAACCGGCTTGCATCGGCCCGGACAAGCGGCAGGCCGGGGGGGATATTCATCGTCAGCACATGCTGACGGGCTCCGAGCATCGTTTTCACCTCCGACATCACGCCGCTGAGCGTTTCGGCCAGGTGTATCGGACGCATCTCAAGATCAATACTGCCGGTTTCAATCTTGGTAATATCGAGTACATCATTGATGATAGAGATCATCCGTTCAGCGTTGGATTGAATCGTCTGCAAAAATTCGCGTTGCGTGTCGTTGACGGGTCCGAGGCCCCCCATTGCGAGCAACTGGGTGAAGCCCTTGATGGCGGTCATCGGCGTTCGGAGTTCGTGCGACATTGTGCCGATAAACTCGGTCTTGAGGCGGTCGGCCTCAACTTCGCGGGTAATATCGTGCATCAGGAGCAGGGCCCCGATAAGTTCGCCATCAACTTTGAGCACGGGACCAAGCGTGAGGCTCAAGACACGCATATCTATTTCAACCGTGCTCTCAAACACCCGCGGCTCATCGTTGGAGCTATAGGGATTGGTGAGCAGATCATCAAGCGGGAGCTTTTCCGGGTTCTGGTCGAGAAGGTGGCGTAGCACATCGTGGAGGCGCGTTGTCCCCCCCAGAAACCACTCTTCGATATTGCGCTGGAGCAACCGTCCGGCGGCCGGGTTGACCGAGAGAATGTCTCCATAGGTATCGCACACCACCACCCCATCCGAGAGGCTCTGGAGAATAGACTCCATCTTGCTGGCTTCCATATTCTGACGCTGGAGCAAATCGCTGCTACGTTCCATCTCCTCAAAGATGGCCGTATACATATTGGCGTTGTTGATGCCAATAGCGATGGCTCCCGCGCTCGCCGTCAGCAACCGCAGATGGTCATCGTTGAAGTAGCCCGGCTGCGAATGGGAGAGAATGAGCACACCGAGAATCTCATTGTGTGCAATGAGCGGAACCGCAACCATTGAGCCTTCGTGTTTGCTCGTCGGAGCATCCTCACTGGCGGGGAGCGGGACCCATCGCTCATCCTGGTGAACATTGGGGATAAGGGCTGGTGTTTTGTGTTGGGCAACCCACCCGGCCACCCCGCTCCCAATGGGAAAGCGGGTGAAGGTATTGACTATATCTTTGCCAAGCACGGCCCGGTTGACAAGGTGGCCCGTGTCGGTTTCAACCAGCATAATTGAGCCAAACTCAACTTGCGTAATGCGGGCCAGGGCTTCCAACGAGGTATTGAGCAGTGCGTCGAGGTCCAGCGTACTGCTGATTTCTGTAGAGATTTCGTGTATGGTGGCCAGGCGGTCTTTTTCTGCTTGCAGTTCGGCAGTTCGCTGCGAAACAAGTTGCTCAAGTTCGGTATTGAAGCGGCGAATATGGGCATAGAGGCGAGCATTTTCGAGCGCGATAGCCGACTGGTTGATGATACCCATCGCCAGATTTTGCTGAGAACGAGAGAGTTGCTCGGCCGGGTTTGCGTCCTGCATCACGACAACCCCGGTGGCCCGTTCTTTCACCAACATCGGCATGGCAAGGGCCCCAAAGCCTTCTTGCAACCAGGCTCCCTGTTTCGCAGGGTCGGGGGTCGGGTCGAAAACGAGGGTCGAATTGGCATAGGCCCGGACAATAATATCGTCGGCCTTATCCAGTTCCAACCGCATGTTTTTGATTGGTGAGGCTTCTTTGCCCCAGGTCTGAACCGCGTACAGTTCCGGTATATCTTTCCCCAGCGGGAGCCAGATTGCGACGTGCTCTATACCAAGCAGGTCGAGAATTGTGGAACCAGACTGCTCAATGAGCTGGTCAAAATGTTCAAGGCTGGAGGCAAACCGTTGCGATACTTCGTTTAGCGAGGAGAGCTGGAGGGCCGTGCGGTCCGCCTGCTCAATCGCTGCCGACATACTCTCGGCGATAAACTCTGCCTGGCTGATGCGCTCTTGAATCTCGCTTTCTGTTTTTTGTTCCCAGGAACGGGCAATCGCTCGCGTTGTATGTTCAAGCAGGGTATCCAGTTCTTTCATCAGGCCAAAGACCTGTGCTGGTTGTACCGCGGTATCGGCGAAGCCTTGTTCAGCAACGTCTTGCTCAACAACGTCCCAGGCCAGCCGGCGCAGGTGCAGCGACATGGCAATAAGATCGTGGAGTTTGACGTTTTGCTGCCCGTTTGTCTCGATAATGGTATCCAGGTAGCTATCGAGGTCGCTCAGATTTCCGCGTGCGGCCTGGATGACACCATCGTAGAGGTGGGTCAGCGTATTCCGCATAGCTTCATGTTGCCCATCTTCTGGCCCATCTGCGGAGCCAGGATCAGGCGTGTTGCCGGGGGAGACCTGTGGTTCGAGAAGAGAAACGCTATTGGTCAGGGAACTGGTTGGAGCCAGGTCCGAAGCCCAACGGGCCAGGAGATTATCTCGATGTTTCGTTAGCCAGTGGTCCAGTTCAACACTCATAACGCTCTACGCTTCATCATCTCGAACAACCACGACGGTTGCATCATCACTCGTTTTGCCATAGGACGTGAGAATGGCCTCGGCAAGCTGCTGAGGATGCATGGTCCTGTCGAGGGTGTCATCCAGACTAAACCGCCCGGAGATACCATCACTATAAAGAACGAACGTATCGCCAGAATTGTACTGATAATGAAGTTCCAGCAACGTTGGCATACGATAGCCAAGAATACCATTTTTTGAAATAGGCTTGATTTGTTGCGTACTATACACCTGAATGCCGATATTGCCAACCCCGATATAGGAAACCTTTTTTGCGGTTGTCTCAAGGCGCAAAATGGCAATGACAGCTCCGCGGGTGCTCCGCAGGGCATTGTGGGCCTGGCGGATCAGGTTTTCCAGCGAGCTATCGGAAGCGGTCCGCAAGACGCGGGCGGCCAGCGAAGAGGCTTTTGCGGCTTCCTCTCCCCCTCCCAGGCCATCTATGACAGCAACTAACAGTTGTTGGTTGCTCATTTCTTCCACGACGTAGGTATCGCCACTGACCGATTGTCCGTGTTTTGCGCGGTTGACCGCACCCCATTGGATACTCATCATCTCCCCCTGTTTCGTTGTGGCACCCATTTGATGGCCCGAACCCGCGTTCCGTGGCCAGGGATTGAATCAATGGTAAACTCATCCATCAATCGGCGAACTCCTGGTAATCCGGCTCCCAGCGTTTTGGTTGTGCTATACCCGTCGCTCATCGCCATCGCAATATCGGGAATGCCCGGACCCTGATCGCTGGCTTCGATGGCTATTCCCTTGCGTCCCTGGTGTGACACATCTTCAAAGGTCAAAATTCCTCCCCCTGCATGGGCCAGGAGATTGCGCGTCAATTCGAGAATAACAATCTCTATGCGGGTTCGATCCACCGCATCAAACCCAAGCGCATCGGCCATCATGCGCCCTCGCCCAATGGCAACGTAAATATCCACATCTCGTTGGATGGAACACACAATTGTTTGTACTGGCTCCATAGGTAATCCTGAAGGTGCTCCTGAAAAGGGTTCATCTGCTGGCTTCAGCCTTCGTGCTACGAGCGACGATGGAGCTGTGGGAAATCCTCGCTATTAAGAATGATGGTAACGGGACCATCGTTGACTAGGGCAACCTGCATCATTGCGCCAAATATCCCACTCTCGACGGGAACCCCCAGAGCCTGCAAGGTCTTTTTGTAGACTTCGACAAGCGGAGCCGCCACCTCTGGGAGCGCAGCCGGGAGAAAACTGGGTCGCCGCCCTTTGCGAACATCGGCATACAGCGTAAACTGGGAGACAACGAGAGCTGCTCCCCCGATTTCCTTCAGG
This sequence comes from Chloroflexaceae bacterium, assembly GCA_034436975.1. GTDB lineage: Bacteria > Chloroflexota > Chloroflexia > Chloroflexales > Chloroflexaceae > JAAUSY01. The sequence goes on along the minus strand of DAOTUE010000074.1, from coordinate 29,201 downwards.
GAATGATTGGATCGTCCTTCTTCATCGGCAAAAATACGGAGCGTTGCCGTTTTTTCGGCCAGGAATATCGCCTCTTGCTCGGTGTCTCCCGACGCAACTCCAAGCAAAATCATGAGGCCGCGTTCGATCTGACCTGTTACCTGAGTATCTACCGTAACCGATGCCGAGGTGACGCGCTGGAGTACCGCTCGCATCGTCCCCCTTCTCTCTTATCGAAATACGTCCCGACTATTTTGCCCTCTTCATATAATAGCATATCTTTATCGCTTTGAGGGTTTCTTGCCGGTGTGGGGATGTTCGACACTTTTGTTACCATTCATCAGGTTGGCAAAGACCAGTCGCCCAGTCTGGGTCTGGTGCAACCGCGTCACAATAACCTCAACACTTTTGCCAATCATGGGCCGAGCATCCTCCACTATCACTGGCGTGCCATCTTCAAGATACCCGACTCCCTGCTGGCGAGCGTTCCCCTCGTTTCGGATAAGCACTTCCAGCCGTTGATCTTGCACCACAGGAGGACGGATGGCATCGCTCAGTTCGTTCAGGCTCAGCACGCGCACTCCTTGTAGTTCGGCCACACGGTTGAGATTGAAATCGTTGGTAATAATGGGACAATGATACTGGCGGGCCAGCATAACCAGTTTGTCGTCCACACGGTGGAGGTCGTGGAAATCCATATCTATGAATTCGATGGGCAGCGTTAATTCTTTTTGCATCTGGCTGAGCAATTCTAGCCCACGGCGGCCCTTGTTGCGGCGCAAGTCGTCGCTTGAGTCGGCCAGCATTTGCAGTTCGTTGAGCACAAACTGGGGCACCAGAAGCACCCCTTGCAAAAAGCCGGTATTCCCGATTGCGGCAATGCGTCCATCAATGATAGCACTGGTGTCAAGAATGTAGCGTTGTTGTGGTGACATTCCTCCCTCACCAGGGAATGGGGATGGGACTCTGGTGCTGGCGGTGTATCGAAAGAAACGAATGAGATCTTGCAGGCTGCGTTTGTGCGAAAAGAAGATCATCGTCCCGATGTAGGTCAGGACAAGGGCAACCCCGATGGGGAGGTAGTTTTTGAGTGGGGAGGGAAGCAGGCTCAGCGGCACGGTGAGCAACACGCCTGCCAGCAGGCCGAGAAATCCTCCCACGGCAACGAACACGATCTCATTCAAGGGCACGGAACGAATATGTTTCAAAAACCGTTGGATTGGCTCGATGGTCAGGCGGGGTGTTACCAGCAGGCCTAGCCCCGCCCCGGCCAGCATCAGGAACTGGGTCGCGAGCAACTGCGTGTCGTCTGGCGAGGAAACCGAAAGCGAGATGCCAATATCTGCTCCCAGATAGGCCATTGCGAGCATTCCGATAATGCGAACAACAAAATTCAAGCTGATTCTCATAGGCCATCTATCTCTATCTATTTTCAATCTATTCTCATAGTTTGCTCTCATTTTCTTTCTGGTCAGGCTCCTGCTCTGGCGTGTAGGATGATTGCTGGAGTGCATGCTGGATAACCTCGGCAAGCGAACGAGAAGCAATGGGGGTCAGCCCATGCGTCTGAAGCTGGCTTTTGCGCTCGGTCGCCGAGGCGGGGATGTAGGCCTGGCAAAAGCCAAGTCGGGCCGCTTCTCCGAGCCGCCGCTCTAGCTGGCTCACGCTGCGCAGTTCGCCCGACAACCCGATCTCTCCAAGCACAATGAGATCTGCGTCTATGCGCTGGTTGCGGAAGGATGCGGCAATGGCGAGCGCAACGGCAAGATCGGCGGCTGGTTCGCCAACCCGCAGCCCCCCGACAATGTTGACGTACACATCCTGGTTGAACAGGGGAAGTCCCACCCGCTTGCTCAGCACGGCAATAATCATCAGCAGACGGTTGACATCGAAGCCGTTGGCGGTTCGGCGTGGCTGTGCGTTGCCTGTGTATGAGGTGAGGGCCTGCACCTCGATGAGGATCGGGCGGGTGCCTTCGAGCGTGACGGTCACGGTCGAGCCAGGCGCGCCGGCATTGCGTTCGGCAATAAATACCTCCGACGGGTTGGAGACTTCTCTCATTCCCTGTTGCGTCATTTCAAAGACACCAACTTCGTTTGTGCTCCCGAAGCGATTTTTCACCCCACGCAGGAGCCGATACTGGTGAAACCGGTCGCCCTCCAGGTAGAGCACCACATCCACAATATGCTCCAGCACCCGCGGCCCGGCAATGGTACCTTCTTTGGTGACGTGCCCGACAAGAAAGATCGGGATATTCAGCTCTTTGGCCTGCCGCAGCAGCCGCAGGGCACCCTCGCGCACCTGGCTCACGCTACCGGCAGCCGATGCAATGTCCTCCAGGTAGACAGTCTGGATTGAGTCAACAATGACAAGCCGCGGTTTCAACTGGCTGATATGGTCGAGCACCTGGTCCAGGCATGTTTCGGAAAAGACATAGAGCCGCTCCGGCTGTAGCCCCAGTCGTTCGGTGCGGAGCCGCACCTGCAGGGCCGACTCTTCGGCACTCACATAGAGCACCGGTCCAACCTGATTGGCGAAGTTGGCGGCAGTCTGGGTCAGCAGCGTGGTTTTGCCAATGCCGGGGTCGCCCCCGATGAGCACCACAGAGCCGGGCACCAGCCCCCCTCCGAGCACCTGGGCAAACTCTGTGCTTGCCACGGGCAGCCGCTCGAAGTCGTTGGTATCTACATTTTGTAGCAAAACGGGCTGGTTGTCTGGCTGGTCGGCTCGTTTGCCGCGGGCCGATTTGCTGGAGGGAGTGCTCTGCTCAGCCAGACTATCCCACGAGCCACAATCGGGGCATTTTCCCATCCAGCGGGTGTGGTGGGCCCCGCACTGCAGACAGATAAATGTTGTGTGTGTTTTTGCCATGCTTCCCCGTATGCGCAATTATCCGGTTATGCAAAATTATCCAGGCCTTGCCATAAATTATACCACGTTACGGCGGCAAGAGCATAACAACCGGGGAAGGAAAAAATCCCCCTTGACAATCCCTCTCTCGCACTGTATTATATTGTCAAACATACACTAAGCATTTTGGAGATATGAAATTCTCAGGGAGAAACAGAATGAGTCTGTTTGATGGAAACCGATTGACCGACAAAACGTTCAAACTCGATCTTGAGCGGATGCGTACAGGGTGGTATTCCGACAAGTATTTTGAAACATTCGGGGCAATGCTGGCGGATCTGTCACGAACGAGTTACCAGTTTCGAGGCCGCTCCTCGCGCCTTGCTACTGCTGGCATTGATCCGAAGGGGCTGGATATTGGCAACATTGTGGTGGAGATACAGTGGTTTACCCGCCGTGCCCCCTTCTCCGTGGTGGCGGGGGTAGACAAGGCTCTCGCCATTCTGGAGGGGTGTACGGGCTTTTTCGATGAGCAGGGCAACTTTGTCAGTACCTACCACACGCTTGATGTCGAGGCAGTGCAGGATGGCGACCTTGTGCATTACGATGGCAACCCGATGCATGTACAGCCGGTGCTCAAAGTGCGCGGGCGGTATCGAGATTTTGCTCTACTGGAAACGCCGACACTCGGTGCGCTGACGCGGGGCACACGCATTGCAACCAATGTCTACAATGTGCTGCGGGCGGCGCAGGGCAAGCCCGTCTTATTCTTTCCGGCCCGCTTCGATGCACACGAGGTGCAGGCCGCCGATGGCTACTCCTACCGCATTGCGGTGCAGCGTTTTAACCTTGACTATCAGCACGAACTCGGCAGCTTTGTTTCCACCGATGCCCAGGGCGACTGGTGGGGTGGACTGGGTGGGGGGACCATTGCCCACGCCGCCATTGCAGCTTTTCTTGGCGATACGACAGAAGTGATGCTTGCCTTTGCCCGGACGCGCCCGGTGGATATTCCACGGGTTGCGCTAGTGGATTTTGACAACGACTGCATCGGGACCTCGCTGGACGTGATGGACGCAATGTTTGCCCGCTACCGCGAGCTGGTTGACGCGGGCAACGAGGAAAAAGCCCGTTGCTACAAGCTCTTTGGGGTGCGCCCCGACACCAACGGCTCACTACGCGATGAGAGCGTTCCCCCGCTTGGACTGAAGAAGCTCGATCTGGGGGTTACGCCTCGTCTGGTTTTTATGCTGCGAAAGGCGATAGACGAAGCCTGGCAGCGGTGGGATCTGCCCGAAGCATGGGTTGAGCGGGCACAGCAATGGTGCAGCGAGGTCCGTATTGTGGCAACAGGCGGCTTCAACCCGGAAAAGATCCGCCGCTTTGAAGAACTTGGCGTGCCCGTAGACATTTACGGGGTGGGGTCGTCACTCTTTTCCAACTGTGATGAGGAAGGAACGAACAACGATTTCACCGCCGATGTGGTGCGGGTGCAGGTTCGTGGGGAGTGGTACGATATGGCGAAGGTCGGGCGCAAAGCCTGCCCATTTTCCGCGCTCCGGCCTGTGCAGACGGGGGGGGAATGAGTGCTTGCGGTTTCCTTGTGTTGTGATACTATAGTGGTACAGGAAAGATAGGAGCACACGAAAGGAGAAATTCCATGCTATTTGGTATCAATCGAGAAGAAGAAGCTGTCTCATTTGACATCAATCAAAAGGTGATTGATCCACATAGTGGAGAAGCGATGTACGAAGTGTCCGAGGATTACCAGGATGAGTTGATCAAACGCTTTGCTGCCTCACCCGAAGGCAGAAACCTCGTGGAGGAAGGTGGGGGCACCTGTGCCTGGCATTCGGAAACGTTTTTGTTGTATGCAATAGAGTACCTGGGGCTGACTCCGCCAGAGATGACCCCATCAGATTTGCGCGAGGTGGTTTTTGATATTTTTCCCCGCAAGGTATCAGTACCAGCAGACGAGGCGAAAGATATTATCCACGAACTGCGGGTATTCTGGTCGTTTCTCCAGCGCGAGTTTGGGCTAGAAAATGCAGCAGCTATGCTGGAGATATTGGAAGACGATGGGGCACCACAAACACTCCAGAAAGAGCTGGAAGACCCGGACAACTACGGGATGGCCAAATCGCTGGTGATGTCAGCAATGAAGCGCGGGTTTGATGTAACCAACCAGGAGGAGAGCAGTGCTGGATTATCGCTCCCGCTCATACCTGCCGCTCCCATACCAAAGGGATGGAGGGGGACATCGAGCAAAAAGAAGCTATCGGCAAAGGTAAAAGCAAAGCGCAAACAATCGCAGGCAAGCCGAAAGGCAAATCGCAAGAAGCGATAGCAGAAACCAGGTGCTGCATCCGTTTGTCTGCTGGCTTGCTCCCATTCTCAAGCAGTCTGGTGATTTGCCCCATCTTTATCCTCCTGCCCTCCTGCCCGGCAAGTTGCACGATAGGGGCCCATACGCTATACTCGTGGGCATTGACTGGTATTGATTGTCCCTTCATCGGGATGATGGTAGAGAAAAACAGGAGGTTATCAGCATGGCGGAAGCAATGATCGGGGTCATCGGGGGGAGTGGTCTTTATGCAATGAAAGACCTGGAAGAGGTGGAAGAGGTGACGCTGGAAACGCCCTATGGCTCGCCGAGTGATGTCTATGTGCTTGGCACACTGGCGGGACAGCGCGTGGCTTTTTTGCCACGCCACGGGCGGGGGCACCCCTTTTCTCCAACAGAGATCCCCGCTCGCGCCAATATCTATGGCTTCAAGAAACTGGGGGTAAAATTTCTGCTTGCGGTGAGTGCTGTTGGCAGCCTGCGCGAAACCTACGCCCCCGGCCACGTCGTCATCCCCGACCAGATTTTCGACCGCACCAAAGGCATACGCCCCTTTACTTTCTTCCACGATGGCATTGTTGCACACATTGTCTTTGACCGTCCCTTCTGTTTGACGCTGGCCGACAAACTCTACACGGCGGCGCAGGAGGCGGGCGCAACCGTTCACCGTGGGGGCACCTATGTCTGTATGGAGGGTCCGCAGTTCTCGACTATTGCGGAGAGCGAAGAGAACCGCCGACGCGGGCATGATCTAATCGGGATGACGGCCCTGCCGGAGGCGAAGCTGGCCCGCGAAGCCGAAATCGCCTACGCGATGATGGCAATGGTGACAGACTACGACTGCTGGCACCCCGACCACGATAGCGTAACAATAGAAATGATTATCTCGGTTGTGAAGGCCAATGTCGAACTCTCACAACAGGTTATTCGTAATACAATACCGCTCATTGGCGAGGGATTCGACAGCCCGGCCCACCACGCGCTGAAAAACGCCATTATCACGGATCGCAGCCGTATTCCTGCGGCCACCCGCGAGCGGATCGCGTTGCTGGCCGGACCCTATCTCTAGCTGCGAGCAGTGCAAGCCAGCCACACACCACAAACAACGCAACAAAGAGCACAACACTGGCTCCTATCCAGAGCTGGCTATGGTGTAGCGGCCAGACAAGCATATTGCCCACTTGAGCCAGCGCAAGCAGGGTCAGAAACAGAGGAAGACGCGGCGGGGGGGAAGCGAACGGGCGGGCCAGGGAAACCGCCGCCAGCAACCCCGCACTGATGGGGAGCACATACTGCGGGCTGAAGACACGGTTTGACAGGAGAAAGAGGGGGGGAGCCAGAGCCGCCAGCATCAGCGTGCGGTGCAGCGTGGGGGGGCGCAGGAGCGCGAGTAGCCCGCTCCCCCCCAGCAGCGCAAGTTGTCCCCCGACCATGAGCGAGAGCGGTAGCCCCCCCCGCCGGACCGTCCCCCACGGTGGCGCAAGATGCTGCGCCAGGTCGGGGTTTTTGAGCAGGGCCAGCAATGCCCAGACACTTTCGCCATTCATCCCCCGTCCCCCCTGGATCTGGTAGGGGAGCAAGAAATGCTCCAGATTGGCAAGCGCAAATGGCAGCGAACAGAGCGCAATAGCCCCGATATGGGACGAGAGAAAGAGGGCCAGTTTGCGCCACCGTTGCCAGCGCAGCAGCGCAAGGGCCAGGAAGGGCACGGCCAGCAGCGGAGTCCACTTGATTGTTGCGCCAAGCCCCAGAGCCGCCCCCGCCAACCCCACGCGACGCGAGGCAAAGAGCGCGAGTCCCCCGACGGCCAGAGCCGCGGGCAGCGCGTCATACTTGGCAAAGACGAACGATTCTAGCAGGGGAGAGAACGCATAGAATGCCGCCGGAGCAAATATGAGCGGCGAAGGTATTTCGCTATGGGGCCGGTAAGCAAAGCCCCGGCCCATCCGCACCAGCGCAGCAACAATGACCAGGTCGCAGCCAATGTTGATCAGGGGGAGCAGCAAGGCGAATAGCTCACGGCTGTCGCTACTGAGCCAGCTCAGAAAGGCCCACGGCAGCAACGCACCGGTCGGGTATTCCACTTCGGGCAGGCCCGTTTCGCGCAGGGCCATCCCATAAGCATAGAAGAGGTTGACATCGGCATCAATCCAGGTGTGGCCACCAAGCAATCGCCCCCCCAGAATAATAAACCGCAACAGGGCCGCACTGAATACCAGCGCAACGCCAGCATCGTCCCCCGCCGCTTCGTCCTCTCCTGCCCGCCAGAATACCCAGGGCCGTCGCCACCAGTGCAGGGCCCCGACAACTGCCAGAGTTCCGCAGCCCGTCAGGAGCGGGAGCCGCGCCCACGATGGCAATACCCCGCTGATGAGCAGCAGGAAGAGCGCGGCAAGTATTGCGGCCCACACAAAGGGCCATACCGTGTCCGAACCCATGCGGGAACGGCGGGAGCGGTTCCAGGCAACCGCCCCCACCCCCACGATACCCGCCACCCACGGCAGATAGGAGACCAGCGGAGAGACCAGAGCCAGCAGCAGCAGGAGCAGCACAATTCCCCCCTGCCAGAGCACAACACGAGACCGAGCCAGCAATGCAACAGCCAGCAGCATCCCCCACCAGCTCAGGATAGAACGCAGGCCGGGGAGGGGTATCCCCCTTCCAACAGGCTCGACGTTGGCCCTGATGAATACCAGACCCAGGGAGCGTGAGACTAGCGAGGGTTTCCAGGTGGGGCTATGAACCTGGATGCGGGCCAGGCCCCCCGCGGGCCAGGAGAGCGGGGGGAGCAACAGCCGGTAGTGGCGGTCTGCTGGCGACACTGCAATATCGGCGAGTGGGTGGCCATTCAGCCCGAAGCGGGCCACCACAGGCGCGCTTCCCGCGGGCCGCCCGCTCCGCAGCGTGAGCGTGGCCAGCAGCGGTCGGCCAGAGCCTACCCCTGCCATATGTAACTCGGCGTACCCATCGCTCCAGCGGAACGTTGTGCTGCCGCTACGTTCGCGGGCCTCGAAGCCGCGGGCGCAGGCCAGGTCGTTTGCCAAGCCGAGGTTGCACGCGGCGGGGGGCGCAAGCCAGGTGGTCAGGAAAGACGCAAGAATTGCCAGCAGCAGGCTGGCCACGCTGGGAGAAAACGGTTTTATCCTCATCCAGAAATGCTTAACTTGTGATGGATGGCTTACGAATCCAGCGGTCCCACCTTCTGGCGGTGCGCTTCGAGAGCCAGCGTCATAATCCGGCTGATGATGTGGGCCGGCAGGAGACCCGCTTCGGCGGCCTGGTGAAACAGGAACGACGAGGGAGCCATACCCGAAGTCGAATTCGGGTCGGTGATAATGATCGCGCCCCCCTCCAGCAAAAATCCGTCAATGCGGCTGTAGCCGCGGAATCCCAGCACACGATGGGCCCGCACCGCCTCGGCGCGGATGCGTTCGAGGATTTCTTCACTCACCCGCGCTGGCGTGATTTTTTGCGAACGTCCCGGCATATACTTGTCGTCGTAGGTCATATAGGCGTTGGGGGTGACAATCTCTGTGGGGACAAGAGCTTCTGGCTCGTCATTGCCAACAACTATAACCGAAAATTCCATCCCGATGAGCCGCTCCTCAACAAGGGCTTCGGTATCCCAGGCAAACGCCCGCTCCATTGCGGCGGGAAGGTCGTCGGTTTGTTCCACCACAGAAACCCCCACGCTCGACCCCTCGCGGGTAGGCTTGACCACGCAGGGAACCCCGACCGTTTCTTGTATCTGCGCAGTTGCGCGGGCCACCCCGGTCTGCCACTCCCCCGCGCTGACCACCAACTCTCGCAAGCCGCGCAGGCCGGCGGCAGCAAGAAGCTGGTGGGCAACAGGTTTGCTCATTGAGATGGCGCAGGGCAACACACCCGAACCGCTGTAGGGAATGTCAAGCAGTTCGAGAACTCCCTGGATACAGCCATCATCTCCGTACTTCCCATGAAGCGCAATAAAGACTACATCAACCAGTTCTTTCAAATCCTCATAGGAGAGGGCTTGCGCTTCACCCGCAAGCCGGCTGACAATATCGCTAGTGGTGTTCTGGATAACCAGCTTTTCGGGAAGCTGCCAGAGGCGGCCATCTGGCGCAAGGAAGAGCGGCACCCCCCGATACTGGCTGCGGTCCAGGCTGTGGTACACCTGCCGCCCGCTGGAGAGCGATACTTCGCGCTCGGTTGAACGTCCCCCGAAGAGCACCCCGACTCGTATCATACGTTTTCCCCCTTCATTATTTTCCCCGCCAGCATATGTGAAAACAATAATATCCCCTATCTTGCATTCTCTGCATTCTTTCTTTGCAGGTCAGAAGCCGGACTGTCCCACACCGGCTCCGCGCCTCTCCCTGCTCCCTCTACTCCCGCTCCCCTGGTTCGCCGGGCTGCGCCAGCACCACCAGCGATCGCCCTTGCAGGTGGTAGCGGTGGCCGGATGGCATCGTCACCGGCTCAATCCCATCGTCAGGCATTGTGGTATCAAGCAGCACGCGCCACGAGCGGTGGTATTCTGTTGCTGGAATAACAAACGGGATTGGCTCGTGGTAGGCATTGAGCAACAGCAACACAATATCATCATACACATTTTGTCCCTGCTGGTCGCGCTCATTCATCGTCTGCCCATTGAGCATCATCCCCAGGCAGCGGACAATATCGCTATTCCAATCTTCTTCGCCCATCTCAAACCCATCGGGCCGCCACCAGATAATATCACGGATGTCGCTCCCATAGAGTCGCTTCTCCTGGAAGTATCGTTGCCGGTGCAGCACCGGGTGACGGAAGCGGAGCGCAACAAGTTTCTGCGTCAGAGCCAACATACGTTGTCCCAGGTCGTCCAACTCCCAGTTTAGCCAACTGATTTCATTGTCCTGACAATAGGCATTGTTGTTGCCATACTGGGTGCGGGCCCGCTCGTCGCCAGCCAGCAGCATGGGGACCCCCTGCGAAAGCAGCAGGGTCGCCAGCAAATTGGACATCTGGCGTTTTCGCAGGTCGCGGACGGTGGGGTTATCGGTCGGGCCTTCCTCTCCACAGTTCCAGCTATTGTTGTGGTCATCCCCATCGGTATTATCTTCACCATTCGCGTAATTCTGTTTTTCGTTGTAGCTCACCAGGTCGTGCAGGGTAAAGCCATCGTGCGCCGTGATGAAGTTGATGCTGGCCGTTGGTCGCCGCCCGTTGTGGGCGTAGAGGTCGCTGGAGCCGGTCAGTCGGCGGGCCAGGTCGCCCACCTGCTTATCATCTCCCCGCCAGAACCGCCGCACTGTATCGCGGTATTTGCCATTCCACTCCGACCAACGCACCGGGAACTGGCCCACCTGGTAGCCGCCCGGCCCCACATCCCACGGTTCGGCAATGAGTTTGACCTGAGAGAGCAACGGGTCCTGGTGGATAGCATCGAAGAAGGCTGAGAGCCGGTCGGCTTCGTTCAGCCCACGGGCCAGCGTCGAAGCCAGGTCGAAGCGAAACCCATCCACATGCATTTCGCTTACCCAGTAGCGCAAGCTGTCCATCACAAGCTGCAAGGCCTGGCTGTGGAGCGTGTTCAGGCTGTTGCCGCAGCCGGTATAGTCCATATAGTAGCGCAGGTCGTCGGCTACAAGGCGGTAGTAGGTGCGGTTGTCTATGCCGCGTAGCGAGAGAGTGGGGCCGAGGTGGTTTCCCTCTGCCGTGTGGTTGTAGACCACATCGAGAATAACCTCGATGCCGGCCTGATGCAGTGTCCTCACCATCGTCTTGAACTCGCGCACCTGCTCGCCCGGCCCCTTTGCCGCGCTATAGTCGCTATGCGGCGAAAAGAAGTTGAGCGTATTGTAGCCCCAGTAGTTGCTCAACCCACGGTCCACAAGAAAGCGGTCGTGGACAAATTGATGCACGGGCAGTAGCTCAACCGCTGTAACCCCAAGCGATTGGAGGTAGGCGATGATGGGGGGAGAGGCCAGCCCCGCGTAGGTGCCGCGTAGTTCGTCGGGCACGTCGGGGTGGCGCATGGTAAACCCTTTGATATGCAGCTCGTAGATGAGCGAGCGGTGCAGGGGAATAGCCAGCGGGCTATCGTTCTCCCAGTCGAAGTCCGCGTCAATGACCACACATCGCGGCATAAACGGGGCATTGTCCATCCCATCAAAGACTAGATCCTGTGAGACATCACCAATGGGATAGGAAAAGATCGTATCATTCCACTGGATGGGGCCGGTTATTGCTCTGGCGTAGGGGTCTATAAGCAGTTTGTTGGGGTTGAAGCGCAATCCTTGCGCGGGGTTGTAGGGACCATGCACGCGATAGGCGTAGGCCTGGCCGGGGGCCACATCGGGCAGGTAGACATGCCAGGTGTGGCTGGTTTTTTCGGGCAGGGTCACACGGGCGGCCTCGTGGGGCGCATCTGGCGTATCAAACAAACAAAGCTCGACGCGGGTTGCCTCTTCGGAATAGAGCGCAAAGTTGACCCCCGCGCCGTCCCAGGTTGCGCCGGCGGGGAAGGGGGAGCCGGGGCGGATAGTCTGGACTGCTGGCAAGGTTTGCAATGCGGTTTCTGTTGGTTCGGTGCTGAAGAGAAGCCCCGCATCGTGAGGGACAATCAGGCCCGGCCAGATGGTTTGGTAGTTGTAGCGTGCGCCGCGCAGGTCGGCCCGATGGATGTTTGCCCCACGCAGGTTTGCCCCGCGCAGGTCGGCCCCCGAAAGGTTTGTGCCCTCAAGGTCAGCCCAGGCCAGGTTTGCCCCATTGAGGATGGCGCGGCTCAAGTCCGCCTCGCGCAGGTCGGCCCGCTGCAAGTTGGCCCGTTGCAGGTTGGCCTGGTGCAGGTTGGCCCGGAGCAAGCTGGCGCGGTCAAGATTGGCCTGCACCAGCGTGGTTGACACGAGGATTGCTTCTTGCAAATTGGCCACCTGCAAATCGGCCTCGCTCATATCGGCCTCGCTCAGATTGGCCCGCTCCAGATTTGACTGGCGTATATCGGCCCTATGCAGGGTGGCCTCGCTCAAATTGGTCTGCTGGAGATTGCTCTGGCGGAGCAAGGCACGGCGCAGGGTTGCGCCCCGCATGGTGGCATTGTTCAGGTCGGCAAAGCTCAGGTTTGAGCCGCTGAGGTTGCTCTTGCTCAGGTTGCTCCCCTGCAAACTCGTCCGGCTCAGGCTTGTTTCCTGAATGGTGGCCCCGCTAAAATCGGCCTCGTGCAAATCAAGCTGAGCAAGATTCAGGCGGCTGAGGTTTGCCCCTGGGAGCGTGAGCGGCTGCCGGCGGTCCCGAATAAGTTGTTCTATCTGTGTGCGAGATATTGTAGCCATTGAAAAACATATCCTGAAAATAGCGTGCATGAAGGCACAAAAAACTCATGGGAAAAATCAGTCCGTTGGGATTGTACCATATTTCTTCAGGGCAATCGCATCTACATTCAGCATAGGGCATGCCGGGCAATCGCATTACTCACAACCGCAGCACAAGACGCAAATCGTCGTTGTTCCAACCGGCCCGCTTGTGCTTGACGCGCACACTCCCTATGCGTAAGCGTTCACTGGGTTCGGGCAATCCCTGATCCCTGGGAGTGCAAGCGTCTCGCTTGCCCCGATGCCAGCGTGCATCCCCCCTCCGTCAAACACGAGAAACATCTCCCCCGGCAATCATCTCCGGCTTCGGAGCCACATCCACCATCTAAAAACAAAACGTATGGTACAATCAGGCACAGAGAAAAATCTGGAACGGTTGCCGGTCTTGCCTGTAATTCAGGGAGAACCCGACTAAGAAGAAGTCTACCACGACAAGGAAACGCACCACGAGCAAGAAAACGAAAGGAGCGGATGAGCCGGGCGAGCAACCTTCTGTCCCCGACACCGCTACCGGGGAGCAACCGATAGAAGAAACCGCCCCGGAGCAGGTGGCATCGCCCACCCGCAAAACCAGCCGGAGTCGCAAAAAAACGGCAGAATGAGCACCTGTTCACAGGAACCTGTTCACAGGAAACGGGTATTCACCTGTTTTTGAGAAGAAGAGATTTGAGAAGAAGAGAAAGGAGGTCGGCGGCAATTCCCCGCATCCGCTTCAGCGTGAGGTTCCTGCGCCGCCATGTCTATGACCCATCATGACGATCATCATGATGCGCACCACGGGAAGGTGTCCCCAACATCGGCACGAGGAGCCAGGCTCTCTCGCGGCGGGGTAAGCGGGTGGCTCAGTGCGCTGTTACCGCTGTCCCTCTTTTTTGCGTTTGCCGCACTGGTCGGGCCTGTCGCCCGCGGGCACATTGTCACCCTCTCCTATACGTGGGTGCCTGCGCTCGATATTTCCCTTTCGTTTCTGATAGACGGCCTGGGGCTTGTTTTTGCACTGCTCGTGAGCGGTATCGGTGCGCTGGTTGTGTTCTATGCCAGCAGCTATATGCAAGGAAACCCCCACCTGCCCCGCTTCTATGCCATTGTGCTGCTCTTTATGGTGGCAATGCTTGGCGTGGTGCTGGCCGATAACGTTATCACGCTCTTTATCTTCTGGGAGCTAACGAGTATTACCTCATACCTGCTCATTGGTTTTTTTCACCAGAAAGAGGAATCGCGCTCGGCAGCTCTGCAATCCCTGCTCATCACTGGCGGGGGAGGGTTGGCTCTGCTGGCCGGCCTGCTGTTGCTTGGCCTGGCAGGGGGCAGTTTCGAGCTGTCGGAGTTGATGCAGCGTGGAGACCTGGTGCGCTCCAGCAGCCTCTACGTTCCCATCCTGCTGCTTATCGGGTTGGGAGCATTCACCAAGTCGGCTCAGTTTCCTTTTCACTTCTGGCTACCGGGGGCGATGCAAGCCCCCACGCCGGTCAGTGCCTACCTGCACTCCGCCACAATGGTCAAAGCGGGGATCTATCTGCTGGCGCGGCTTGCGCCGGTGCTTGGCGGTACCGACCTGTGGTACAACACGCTGGTTATCGTGGGATGCGCAACCATGTTCATCGGGGCCTACCTGGCCCCGCGGCAGAGCGACCTCAAGCGGCTCCTGGCCTATTCAACCGTCAGCGCACTTGGGACGCTGGTGCTGCTGCTTGGCATCGGCACAACCATTGCCATTAAAGCCGCAATGGTCTTTCTCATTGTCCATTCGCTCTACAAGGGCGCACTCTTTATGGTTGCGGGCATTGTTGACCACGAGGCCGGCACCCGCAAGATTGAAGAAGTGAGCGGGCTACGCCAGGCCATGCCCTTCACAACTGTGGCGGCGGTGCTGGCCGCTTTCTCCTTTGCAGGGATGCCGCCGCTCTTTGGCTTTGTTGGAAAAGAACTGATCTATGAAGCCAAACTCACCGCGCCAGATGCATCCTTCGTGTTGACGACGGTGGCGGTTGTGTCAAATGCGCTGCTTGTGGCGGCGGGGTTGATGACGCTGCGCCCATTCTTTGGCAAGCCAGAGTCCCCCCGCCCCCCCCACGAAGCCCCGCTCTCCATGCTGGCGGGGCCGCTGGTGCTGGCAGGGTTGGGGTTGCTCGCGGGGATGCTGCCCCACCTGGTGGCCGAACCGCTCATCTCCCCGTCCGTCAGCACGGTTCTGGGCGAGTCGGCCAAGGTGAAACTGGCCCTGTGGCATGGCATCAACACCATGCTCATCCTCAGCATTATCACCGTGATCAGCGGCGTGGGGATCTTCCTGGGGCGTGGTCTCTTCTGCCGCGCCGGGCGCATCTTCGACCGGCTGGCCGCCTTCAGGCCGGAGCGATGGTACGAACTATCTCTCGATGGGTTGATGATCCTGGCAAAAACGACAACCCATATCATTCAGCGTGGCACACTCCGCACCTACCTGCTGATCATCATTCTCACCACAATCGGTATGGCCGGGCTGATGCTGGCACGCACCGTTGATCTGGCAACGGTACTGGTGTGGCCGCAAGCGGGACTTTTCGATTGGGTACTGGCCCTGATTATTCTGGCTTCGGCATTTCAGGTGGTGCGGGCGCGGTCGCGGCTTACCGCGCTGGTTGCGCTTGGCGGAGTTGGCTCCGGTGTCACCCTGCTCTTCATTCTCTACAGCGCACCCGACCTGGCCGCCACCCAGTTTGCCATTGAATCGCTCACGGTGCTGCTCTTTGTCCTGGTGCTCTACCGTCTGCCCGTCTACGAAACGCTCTCCAGTAAGGATGCACGGGTACGTGATGCGCTGGTGGCTCTCGGTGCCGGCGGGATGATGACCTTGCTCACGCTGGCTGTAACCCGTACCCCCCTGCCATCCCAGGTTTCCGACTTCATTACCCGTGCGAGTGTCCCGCTGGCAAATGGACGCAATCTCGTCAATGTCATCCTGGTAGATATTCGCGGACTGGATACGATGGGAGAGATTGTCGTGCTGGCTGTTGCAGCCATCGGGGTCTATGCTCTGCTGAACCTGCGCCCGTCCGCCGGCTCCCCCCAGCAACTCCATCCGTTGGTACAGGAGCCTGTTGTCCGGGTGCGCGAGAGCATTATCCTCTTTGAAGCAACGCGATACCTGGCCCCCCTGATGGTGCTGCTCTCATTCTACCTGCTGTTGCGTGGACACAACGAGCCGGGCGGTGGCTTTGTGGGCGGGTTGCTGGCGGCGGCGGCGTTTGCGCTGCATGTGATAGCCAGCGGGGTCTTGTATGCCCGACGCATGCTGCGGGTGGACCCGCGGACGCTGATGGGCGTGGGGTTGCTGCTTGCGCTGCTGATGGGTGTACCGGCCTTGCTACATGGGCAACCCTTTATGACCGGCATCTGGCTCCCACACAAGCTACCGGTGCTCGGCAAGGTAGGGACACCACTGCTGTTTGATGTGGGTGTCTATCTCCTGGTTGTGGGAATAACATTAACGATTATCTTTGAACTGGCTGCGATGGCAGAAAGGAGCAAAGACTGATGCAGGTACTGCTGGCGTTTGTAGTCGGGGGACTCTATGCTGCCGGGCTGTATATGATGTTGCGGCGCAGTCTGGTGAAGGTTATTCTGGGGTTGCTGCTCATCAGCCATGCGGCCAACCTGCTCATTTTTGCCTCCGGGCGGCTGACACTGGGCCGCCCCCCGCTGGTGCCCGACCAGGCCAGCGCACCAACGGGGCCGGTTGCCGACCCGCTGGCGCAAGCCCTCATTCTGACGGCGATTGTCATTGGCTTCGGGGTGCTGGCGTTCACCATTGTGCTCTTTCATCGTGCCTACCAGACCGTCCAGACCGATGATCTGGATCACCTGAAGCGAGAGGAGCCATAACACATGCTCCTTGTGTTTCCGATAGCCCTCCCGCTGCTGACGGCTATTATCCTGCTGCTGACCCGCCGGAGCCGCCGGGCCCAGCGGGGGGTGGCGGTTGCTGGTGCGGTAGTGCTGTTTGGTGCGGCGTTGGTGCTGTTTGGCACGGTGTGGTATGGCGGTATCCAGGTTGTCTATGTGGGAAACTGGCCCGCTCCCTACGGTATCACGCTGGTTGCCGACCTGCTCAGCGGTATTATGGCCGTTATTACGGGACTGATGGGGTTGATTGTCGTGGTCTATTCGCTGGTCAGCATTGACGAGCGGCGCGAGCGCACGGGCTACTATGCGCTTGTCCACGCGCTGCTGGCTGGCGTGTCCCTCGCCTTCCTCACAGGCGATATGTTCAATCTGTTTGTCAGCTTCGAGATTATCTTGCTCTCGTCGTTTGTGCTGCTCACACTTGGGGGCGAACGGGAGCAACTCGAAGGCGCGGTTATCTATGTCACCATCAATCTGCTTTCCTCGGCCCTGTTTCTCGCGGCTGTCGGGGTGCTCTATGGTCTCTTCGGCACGCTCAATATGGCCGACCTGGCTCTGCGGGTGGGCACGATGCGAGAGAGCGGGCTACTGCCAGTGCTGGCGTTGCTTTTTCTGGCAACCTTTGGCATCAAAGCGGGCATCTTTCCCTTTTTCTTCTGGCTTCCCGCCTCCTACCACACCCCCCCGGTTGCCGTGACAACGCTCTTCTCGGCCCTGCTCACCAAAGTAGGCATCTATGCGATGTTGCGGGTGTTCTCGCTGCTCTTTGCGCGGGAAACCGCACTCTCTTCGCTTATTCTTACGCTGGCGGGCCTCACAATGGTTGTGGGGGTGCTTGGGGCCGTGGCGCAGTATGATACCCGCCGGTTACTCTCGTTCCACATTGTCAGCCAGATCGGGTATCTGCTGATGGGCGTGGGGTTGTTCACACGGCTGGCCCTGACAGGTGTGGTCTTTTTTCTCATCAACGTCATTATTGCCAAATCGGCCCTCTTCCTCATCAGTGGGTTGCTGTATCGGATTGGCAATACCTATGATCTCAAAGCATCGGGCGGCCTCTACCGCCGTTCGCTGGCTCTCTCGGTGCTGTTTTTGCTGCCGGCCTTCTCGCTGGCGGGCATTCCCCCACTGGCGGGGTTCTGGGGAAAGCTGCTGCTGGTGTGGGCCGGGCTGCAAACGCAGCATTACGCTGTTGTTGCAGCGGCCCTGGCCGTCAGCGTGCTGACCCTCTTTTCCATGATGAAGATATGGGCCGAGGCATTCTGGAAGGATGCACCACAGGAGCACAAGATGGCTCCACTCTCGCGGCACACCCTGCCCGCAGCGGCGGTGGTGCCCGTGGCTGTTCTGGCGGTGCTGGTTGTGGCCTTCGGCGCGGGGGCGGGGCCGGTGGGTAATCTTGCAGCGGAAGCAGCGACGCAGCTTATGCAACCCGAAGGCTATATCCGGGCGGTCCTGTCGGTTGATGTGGCGATGGAGCCGGTCATGTTCAGGTGAGAGGTGTTATGTTATTACTCAATCTATTACTTGCGCTGGTGTGGACCACGCTCACGGGCCAGCTTACCCCTGTCAATCTCCTGGCGGGGTTTGGCCTGGGCTATCTCATGCTTGTACTGTTTCGCCCGGCGGCTGATGGGGGCTATCTCCAGAAGCCCTGGCAGGTGGCCCTGCTCATCCTCATTTTCCTCAAAGAGCTGGTTGTCGCCAGCGTGCGGGTTGCTTTCCATGTGTTGACTCCCCATGCCAGTTTGCGTCCGGGCATTGTCGCCGTGCCACTCTCGGTGCAGCGCGACATTGAGATTGCCCTGCTTGCCAGCCTCATCTCCCTCACGCCGGGCACGCTCAGCCTGGACGTGTCGGAGGATCGGCGCGTGCTCTATGTACATACCATTGATCTTGACGATGTTGAGACCTTTCGGGTTGCTATCAAGCAGGGGTTTGAACGGCGCATTCAGGAGGTATTTTCATGATCTTGCCCCTATTCATTGTGCTGGTGGTGCTGCCGCTGCTTGGTGCGGCCCTGGTACTCACGTTTGCGCGGCTGATGCGTGGCCCGCGTCTGCCCGACCGTGTGATTGCCCTGGACCTGCTGGCAACCCTTGCTATCGGCGTGATCGCGGCCTGCGCCATCTGGTTCGACCAGCCGGCCTTGCTCGATGTTGCCAGCGTCGTTGCACTGATTGCCTTTATGGGCACCGTGTCATTCGCTTACTTCATCGAAAGGGGGTTGTGATGATAGATACGATCCTGTCCAGTATCAGCGATTTTCTGGGGTTCTCCTTCGTGGGGCTATTGACCATGGTACTGCTGGTTGTGGGCACGCTCTTTATGTTCATTGCCGCGATAGGGCTGGTCCGTATGCCCGACCTGTTCCTGCGAATGTCGGCGGCAACCAAAGCCTCAACGCTCGGTATCCTGTGTATGCTCGGTGCGGCCGCGCTCCATTTTGGCGATATGGTCATTGCGCTGCGGGTGCTTGCCATTGCAGGTTTCCTCTACCTGACGGCTCCTATTGCTGCGCATATGATCGGGCGGGCAGCCTCAGCCGACCCGAAGGTAACGCTGTGGGAGGGGACCGTTGTGGATGAGCGGCCGCCCCACGAATGACCGAATGAATAGGCGAGAAGCTCATATTTCCCGCTGTGGCTGTTGCTCCTGTCAGAACAGTTCCCATTTATTGCTGGCTGAATTGTGGTAGAATAAAGCACGGTAGAGAAGTTGTTGGAAAGAACGCTATCTGGTTAATACAGCAATTAAGAACGTAACCGTTCACTGGGTTCGAGCAATCCCCAATCCCTGGGAGCGCAAGCGTTTCGCTTGCCCCGATGCAGACGCACACCCACTCCCAATCCCTCCCCCCCACTGGGGGGAGGACAGGTGGGGGGCCCTGAACGATTACTTAAGAACAGTAAAGAGTATCAGCGCATGGAACGTATCCTGAACCCCGTTGTCAGGCCGCCACTGACCCTGGTGTCAGCACATGCCCACAAAGGCTACTGGGGGTGGGTTTCTCATGGTGTTCTCCTTGTGTGCGATCAGGTTCTTGTTTTTCTGGGCTTTGCCATTGCCTACTGGATGCGCTATCAACTGGACTGGCCCGCCGTGCTGGAGCCGGTGGTGGCAGAGGTTCCCGTCAAGAGCTACGTTGAGTTTCCGGTGTTTCTCCCCACAACTGCGTTGCTCATGATGGTGCTGCTGGTGCTCTTTGAGACAAAGGGCCTCTACCGGCTCCCGCGGGGGTCCGGCTTGCTTGACCATGCCGGCATCGTGCTCAGCAGTACGCTGACAGGCATTGCCTTGCTGATCGTCGTTGTTTTTCTCTACAACCCCTTCTTCTACTCGCGGCTCATTTTTGCGTTTGCCGGTTTCAATATCGTTGTGCTCCTGCTTCTGTGGCGGGTGCTGCTCGTCCGTCTCCAGCGGTGGGGATGGGCGCGGGGCATCGGGCAAGACCGCGTCCTTGTGGTGGGGGGCAACGGGCTGAGCAAGCAGGTGATGGACGCGCTCAGTATGCAGCAAAACCAGGGGTATCACCTTGTTGGCCATCTCCACGATCATCCTTCTTCCAGTGTAACACCATCTCCCTACCCCTATCTCGGAACAATTGAGGAGAACCTCAAGCAGGCTATCAAAAACCACGCCATACACCAGGTTATTCTGGCCCTGCCGTTCTGGGATCATGGGCGGCTCCCACGCCTTGTCCAGATGTGCCGACAGCTCGGAGTAGATTTTCGCATTGTTCCCGATCTCTATGAAATCAGCTTTGATCGGGTGAATGTGCTACACATCAGCGGGATTCCCCTCATCGAACTCAAGGAACTTTCCCTCATTGGCTGGAATCTCGTCATCAAGCGGGCCCTGGACATCGGGTTGGTCTTGCTGTCTGCTCCCCTGCTGGTGCCGCTCGTGCTAGTGCTTTCGCTGCTAATACGGATGGACTCGCCGGGGCCAGCCATTTTTCGCCAGACGCGCATCGGCAAAGATGGCAAACCGTTTACCTGCTACAAGTTCCGGACGATGATTGCCAATGCGGAACAGCGCAAAGCCGAACTCCAGCGGCTCAACGAGGCCGATGGACCTCTCTTCAAGATTCGTAGCGATCCTCGCATTACCCGCATTGGTCGCATTTTGCGGCGCAGCAGCCTTGATGAACTCCCGCAGGTGTGGAATGTGCTGCTTGGAGACATGAGCCTTGTGGGGCCGCGTCCGGCCCTGCCAGAGGAAGTCGAGCAATATGAACCCTGGCACCACCGCCGTCTCGAAGTGACCCCCGGCCTCACGGGCCTCTGGCAGGTGCTCGGACGGAGCGATACCTCGTTTGATAAAATGGTGCGCCTTGATATTTATTATGCAGAGAACTGGTCGGTGGGAATGGACCTGCATATTTTGCTCAAAACCATTCCCACGGTGCTATCGGGCAAAGGAGCCTACTAAGCCTGCACAATGGGGCAATAAGCAAACGGAGTTTTTGAATGCGTATCCTGATTACCGGGGGAGCCGGATTTCTCGGCTCTCACCTTTGTGAGCGTTTTCTGGCCGAAGGGTATGAGGTTATTGCTATGGATAACCTGATTACAGGCAATACCGACAATATCGCCCACCTGGTCAGGAACGAACGGTTTACGTTCATTAAATATGATGTGACCAACTATATCTTCATTGATGGTCCCGTGGATGCTATCCTACATTTTGCCTCGCCCGCATCCCCGATTGACTACCTGGAACTGCCGATACAGACGCTCAAGGTGGGGGCAATGGGCACCCACAAAGTGCTGGGGTTGGCGCGGCAAAAAAACGCCCGCTTCCTGTTGGCTTCCACCTCGGAGGTCTATGGTGATCCGCAGGTCCACCCGCAACCCGAAAGCTACTACGGGCATGTGAATCCCATCGGCCCGCGGGGGGTCTACGACGAAGCGAAGCGGTTTGCCGAGGCAATGACAATGGCCTACCATCATACCCATAAGATTGAAACGCGCATTGTCCGTATTTTCAACACCTATGGCCCGCGCATGCGACTGCGCGATGGGCGGGTGGTGCCCAACTTTATCGCCCAGGCCATCAAAGGTGAACCACTGACCATCTATGGCGATGGGTTGCAAACCCGCTCGTTTCAATATGTGGATGACCTGGTTGAAGGGGTCTACCGGCTGCTGCATTCCGACGAGGTGGAGCCGGTGAACATTGGCAATCCTGGCGAATTTACCATCAAGGAGTTTGCCGAAGTGGTCAATCGCCTGACGGACAATCCTGCTGGCGTGATCTACAAAAACCTTCGCACACCAGACGACCCACAAACACGCCAGCCGGACATCAGCAAGGCGCAACGGGTGTTGAACTGGAAGCCAGAAGTAACGCTTGAGGATGGGCTGAAACAGACAATTCCCTGGTTCCGCGAGGAGTTGAAACGGCGGGGGGAATTTTAGGGGGTATTCCCCGTGCTATGCGCCGCTC
This sequence comes from Chloroflexaceae bacterium, assembly GCA_034436975.1. Lineage (GTDB taxonomy): Bacteria > Chloroflexota > Chloroflexia > Chloroflexales > Chloroflexaceae > JAAUSY01. The sequence continues at coordinate 7,358 of DAOTUE010000074.1, read as the reverse complement.
TGGTTTGGCCACTGCTCCACTCCCGCTGCTGGCGGTGGGGGCCGGCGGGGCTGTTGCGGCTTTCGCTGCTCTGGTGCTGCTGCCTCTACCCGCGGCGGCCCTGCTCTCTGGCGGAGGCATTCTCGCCCTCCTGACCCTGATTGACCCGGTGTGGGGACTCTCCGCGGCGGTGCTGTCGGTGACGGTGCAGGAAACAGTCCTCTTGCCGGGCGATGTGACGTTTACCCAGACCGCAATGCTCCTGCTGGCGGGCAGCTATGCGCTGTGGGTGCTGGCCTGGCCCTCGCGTCCCGTGCGGTTCGGACGACTCTTTCTGCCGCTCGTTGTGCTGGTATGGTTTCTCGCGCTGTCGGCAACATTCACGCCCTATAGCCAGATAGAGGGAATAAAAGAGACGCTGCGCTGGTCGCTTGTGGTGCTGGTCTACCTGGTCAGTTTCAATACATTGCTGCCCCACTATGACGCACCATCCCCACACGCTACCGCGTTCTGGCGCATCGGCGTGCTGGTTCTTGCGCTGCTGCTGGCCACCAGCGTCAATGCGGGCATCGGGTTGTGGCAATTTGCCACGGGCGATGGCCCGGAGAGTTTTGCTATTGCGGGGGGGCGTTTTGTGCGGGCCTATGGCACCATTGGCCATCCCAACTCGTTCGCGGGCTACCTCAACATGGGGCTACCGCTGGCCCTCGCACTTGGGGCGGGGGCGGGGGTGTCGCTCCTGCGTGGCTGGCGCGGGCTTGCGTCGCTTGCCAGACTGCGGTATATCGGGTTGCTTGTTGTGGCGGCGGGGTGTTCATTGCTCCTGGGGGGGGCACTGCTGGCCAGCTACTCGCGTGGCGGATGGGTCGGCGCAGCAGGGGGGATAGCGGCTATGGGAGGAGTAACAGCTATCGTGTTTTTTCGCAATTTTGCTCGCAACGCAGCGGCCCGACGCTCCCTCTGGCGGTGGGGGGGCGTGGCCCTGGCCGGGGGTGGACTGCTGCTGGTGGCCGGCTCCGCGGGGATACGGCCCGACACGCTCGCGAACAGGGTTGCCAGCATTGCCCGAAACATTCGTCTGTTCGATGTTCGCAGTGTGCAGGTGACACCAGAGAACTTCGCAGTTGTTGAGCGAATGTCGCACCTCCAGGCGGCGTATGCAATGATGCTGCACCACCCGCTGACCGGCGTGGGCGCGGGAAACTACACCAGTGCCTACGAGGGGAGTGACCAGTTTCGTGCGGTGGCCTATGCCCTGCACCCCTGGTATACCTCGCAGGGGCACGCCCACAACACCTACCTGCATATTGCCGCCGAAACGGGCCTCGGCGGGCTTGCGGCCTATCTTGCCCTGCTGGTGCTCCTGGGCTACCAGGCCTGGAAAACCATCCACCGCGTGGACCACTGGTTTTTTTGTAGCGTTGCCACAGGGTGTTGTGGTATCATTGGATCAGTAGCGGTACACAACCTCTTTGAACATCTCCACGTTTTGAATATGGGGGTGCAGCTTGGGGCGGTGTGGGGGCTACTCAGTGTGCTTGAGAATGTCAAACCAGATAACGAATGAGTAACGCTTCAGGAAGGAATGAATGAGAGAAACAACAGAAACACCATTCTACCAGGAGGGAGACCCGGCAATCCCTCCAGAAACAGCAGCAGAAATGATCACCGTTGAGCGTGAGGGGTTTTCGCTCTGGGAGAAACTGCGAAGCCCGCGCACGCTCATTTCTTTTGCCATTGCCCTTGCAATTGTTATTTTTGTGTTTCGCGGACTGAACATAGACCCGCAGCAAATTCTTGCGCATATGAGCGGCGCAAACCTGGGGTTTATGCTGGTGGGGTTTGGCGTGTTCTATCTCACCTTTCCCCTCCGCGCCATCCGCTGGAGGCTGCTGCTGAACAATGCCCAGGTGCCCGTGCAAGAGGGAAAGAAGAGCTGGGCCTCGCTCCCGGCCCTCATCGAATACATCTACCTCTCCTGGTTTGCCAACTGCATCATCCCCGCCAAACTTGGCGATGCCTACCGCGGCTATTTGCTCAAGCACAATGGGGGGGTATCATTTTCGGCAAGCATCGGGACAATTTTTGCCGAGCGGTTGCTCGATATGCTGGCTCTGTTCGGCTTGCTGGTGCTCTCCGGGTGGTACACCTTTGGAACGCACATTCCGGGCGAGACGCAAATTGTTTTCGGGTTTGGCTTGCTGCTGGTGGTGCTTATTCTTGGCGGGTTGGCGGGGATGCACTGGCTCAGCCCCTTTATCCACCATCTCCTGAATGTGCTCTCCCGCATGCCCTGGATTGGCGCACTCATTGAGCGGGTGTTGCCCGACACGCTGAATGCCATCTACGGACGGTTTGAGCAAGCTGCACTCCGTTCGTTTCGCCCATCAATCCTGCCCAGTCTGGTGCTGCTGACCGCCGGGGTGTGGCTGCTGGAGGGGTTTCGGCTGTTCTTTGTCATCCAGGCTCTAGGGGGCGAGGGGCTATCGCTCACCATCCCCTCAATCATCTTTGTTGCGCTGGCTTCCTCGCTGCTGACCGCGCTCCCGCTCACCCCCGCCGGCCTGGGGGTTATCGAAGGCACCGTCACGGTTGTGCTGGTCAAGTTCTTTGCTGTAGACCAGCACCTGGCCGGTGCCGTCACCTTCCTGGACCGGATGATCAACTTCTGGAGCATTATCCTGTTTGGATTTTTGCTCTACCTGATAAGCAAGAGGAAATGATTGCTGGCATTTGAAGGTTGGTATTGATTATACGGCTGCCATATGGCAGGGGGCGGGTATCGGGCGATATACCCGCGAGCTGGTGCAGGCCGCTGTGGCCCTGGGCGGGCCGGTTGAATATGTGCTTTTTTATGCGGCTCAGGGCCTCCCCCCCGACAGTCCCTACCGCGCCCACCTGCGGAATCTGTGCAGCAATTACCCACAGGTTCACGCTCTCCCCATTCCCCTTTCCCCGCGGTTGCTGACCATCCTCTGGCAGCGGTTGCGGTTGCCGCTCCGCGTCGAATACTTCACCGGTCCACTCGACGTGCTTCATGCTCCCGATTTCGTGCTCCCTCCCACAAGAGAGCACACGCGGACCATCCTCACCGTTCACGATCTCACCTTCCTGACCCACCCGGAATGCTTCGAGCCATCGCTACAGCGGTATCTTGCGCGGGTGGTGCCGCGCAGTCTCCAGCGGGCCAGTCTGGTGCTGGCCGATTCGCACGCCACACAAAACGACCTCTCCCGCCTGCTCAATGTACCACCGGAGCGCAGCATCGTTGTCTATCCGGGCGTGGCAGGCCGCTTTGCCCCGCTCCCCCCGGAACAATGCGAACCTTTGCGCCAGCAATTAAACCTTCCCCCGGCCTTCTTGCTCTTCGTTGGCACCCTGGAGCCGCGCAAAAACCTTGTCCGGCTGCTGCACGCATTCGATCTCCTGATACGCCGGGGGGAGCCATATGAGCATCTCTCCCTCCTCGTTGTTGGCAGAAAAGGCTGGTTATATCAGGATTTCTTTTCCACGCGAGAAACCCTCTCCCTCGAATCGCGGGTGCAGGTTCTCGATTTTGTAGATGACGAGATGTTGCCAACGTTGTATAATTTAGCAGAGGCCTTTGTCTACCCCTCGCTTTCCGAGGGGTTTGGTTTGCCGGTTGTCGAAGCCCTGGCCTGTGGTGTGCCTGTGGTGACAACAAACGGAGCCAGTTTGCCAGAGGTGGCGGGCGAGGCGGCCATCCTTGTAGACCCGTATCTGCCAGAAGCCATCGCCGAAGGTATCGCCCGGGCCCTCGCCAGTGCCCAATCGCTCCGGGCTGCCGGACCGGCGCGGGCGCAGTGGTTCACCTGGGAACAGGCTGCACGCGGCTTGCTCACCTGCTACCTGGATGTGAGCAGCAGGTGAAACGGGACGGACGAGACGGACGGGACGGAAGAGAGGATGTTCAGATTTCTTGAGCAAAGAATGAGAAGATAGGAGAAATCATGTCTCATCAACAGGATTGCACCGCAGAGGCTATTCTCGAATCGCAAGAACGCGGATATACCCTGGCACGCCTGATCTCTCAGGTGTTTCATCCCCTTACCCTCTCCACATTCAGCCTGCTCCTGGTGGGCTTTTTTGCCCATTCTCGCTGGTGGGTGGGGATCGCCTGGGCCTTGTTTACCATTGTTCTCCAGGTGGTTCCCTCAACCCTGTTCTACATCATTCGGCTACGCCAGGGAGCCTACAGCGATGAGGATATTTCAGTACGCGAGCAACGCAACGAGCTGTATATCTTTTCCATTATCTCTACCTTGCTTGCGGTCGGCGTTCTTGTGTTGCTCCAGGCCCCGCTCGAATTTGTGGCCGTGGTGTGCGGGGGGATACTGCTCATTATCATCAACTGGCAAATTAACCTGTTCTGGAAGATCAGTGCCCATGCATCAGCCATCGGGCTTTCGTCAACCATTGCCACAATCTACGTCCCGCCACTGGGGGTGCTGCTCTGGGGGTGTGCGCTTATGGTGGGGTGGGCGCGGGTGCGAACGCGCAACCATACGCCGCTGCAAGTGTTGGCCGGGCTGGCCCTTTCGACAACAGTCTTTTTGAGCATGTTCTTGCTCTTTGATCTGGTTTGATACCAGATCCGGATAGATAATCTCACCACAAAGGCACGGAGTACACAAAGGAAGCCTCTTTCACAAAGCCTTCGTGTCCCTTGTGTCTTTGTGGTTTTTGTGTGTTCAGGTGAACATGGTATAAATGGTATAATAATGGTATGAAGGAGGCTTTTTCAGATGACACATTCTTCACAATCCATACCAGAGCCTCGCGGGGTTCTTTCATTTGCGGGAGAGTTGGTAGCGGGGGCATCCTACCCCATCCGGGCTATCACCATTTTGCTGCCCAGGCTCCACCTGATGGGCTATGTCGTTGTGCCTGTGCTTGTCAACCTGGTAGTTGGGGTGGTGCTCTATGTCGGGTTGCTGATGGCCGGGCTGCAAGGCATCGAAAACCTGCTGGCCGGTCTGCCCGAATGGGCGATTGTCCTGGATATTGTGCTGCGGGCCCTGCTTATAGTTGCGCTTTTCATTGGGATTGGCTTCTTGCTGCTGCGGTTCGGGGTGGTGCTTGGGGCCCCGTGGTATAGCCGGCTGGCCGAAGCCCTGGAGCAAATGTCGCTCGGAAATCGGCTCACCGCGCCGCCGCCCGGCCTTGCAACGATTGGGCACGATCTCTGGCACGCGCTGGTATTTGAATTTGGCAAACTGCTGCTCTTTGTGGGGGTGGGGTTGCCGCTCCTCTTGCTCAACCTGATCCCCGTGGTCGGCTCGGTGCTGGTGATGATTGGCAGCATTGCGCTGACCGCCACGATTGTCTGCCTCGACTTCTTCGACGCTTCGCTCTCTCGGCGGTATGTCCGCTTCCGCAGAAAAATAGCCATCGTTTTTCGTGCGCTGCCGGCAAGTGCCGGGTTCGGGTTGATTTCGCTGGTGCTGGTGAGCGTTCCCTTCCTCAACCTGCTGGTTATTCCGGTCTGTATGGCGGGGGGAACGCTCTTTTTCTGCGACCGCATCTGGGAGCGGGAGTTTCCCGACGAGCGGGCCGCCGCCAGCGACAACGACTAAGCCCCCCCCGAAGCCGTTTGCTGTTCAGGTTAAAACGTAGTATCATATCAAAACAGTGAAGAAGGGTCCGGACCTTCTCCGTTCTGTCTCGTTTACGATTGAGGGAATGAGCGAATGCTGAACACACAACGTCTGGGGCAGGCAACGCGGCTTCTTATCGGCTTCTGGATGGCCGCCGTCGTCTTGGGGATATTTCTCTTTGTCCCACAGCACGAGGGACTGGGGCCCTCCGGGCGCATTATGATTCTGCATGTGCCCACGGCGTGGGTCAGTGTGCTGGCCTTTGCCGTATCCGCTTTTTTTAGCGCAATGTACCTCTGGCGCGGCACGCCATCCCACGACGACTACGCCCTGGCCGCAGCCGAAGGGGGCTTTCTCTTCACCGTTCTGGCCACCGTCACGGGGATGATCTTCTCTCAGAATGTGTGGGGGATCTACTGGAACTGGGACCCGCGGCAAACCTCTATCTTTGTGCTGCTGCTTATCTATGCGGCCCTCTTTGCCCTGCGGACTTCGCTTGAACGGGTAGAGCAGCGGCGGCGGCTCAGCGCGGTCTATTCGCTCTTTGCCTTTGTCACCGTGCCATTCCTCATCTTCATTGTTCCGCGGCTCTCCGAGAGCACGCTCCACCCGAACTGCGCCTTTCTCCCCGGCAGCAAGTGCGATGGGATTGAGCTAGGGGTGGGCAATATCGGGTTGCTTGGCGATAGGAAGGTGCAGTTGCTTGCGCTTGAGCAGCAGGGCGATGAGGTGCGGGCACAGGTTGAGGTCAGCGAGCCAGGCTTGGAGAGCCAGACGATCCTCTTTCCCACCTTCAACCTCCAGGCCGGTGAGCCAGGGGCGATTGTGGAAATTCCAGGCGTGCGCCACCGGCTGATATTGCAACAGGTGGACGGGGACAGCGAGAGCGCACGGCTCAATATCCAGGCACCCGGCACGGGCATTCTGGACAACCGGCGTACCCTGATCGTCTTTCTTGCTTCTATCGCCGGGTTTAGCGGGCTTTTTGTGTGGATGCTCAACCTCCGCGCCACGCTGCTTGGCGTGCAGTGGCGGCTTGCCCAACAGTCGGGCCAGGTGAGATAGTAGGGAATAGGGGATAGGGGATAGGGAATAGGGGATAGGGGATAGGGAAACCCTTTCACAAAGCCCTTGTGCCCTTTGTGTCTTTGTGGTTTTTTAGTATTCAGGCGAACATGGTATCACCGGGGTTCCTCAAAACCATGAACGGGCGAGAAGATGTGCAAACAACGTAAGGTGGCAATATGTATATAGCAATGGCTGTGGCTCTGGTAGTGTGGGCGGGCATCTTTCTCTATCTCTGGCGGCTCGATGCGATGGCGCGAGAGCTGCGCCGCCGCCTCGACAATCACCCCGACCAGGCCCCGCCCCCCGTCCCGACGGCGACCCTGGAGCGGCGCACGGCCAGCGATGAGCAGCAAGCTGCCCCATAAATAGAGAAGTGAACAAAGAGGAGTGAAGTTTAGTTTTTCAGAAGGAGATGATTTCTAGCTCTTGAAAGGTATTCAGAAGTGTGTTATAATACGCTTTATGGGTATGTATACTATTCGACAGTTTTCAGAAACTGTTTGAAAGGCTTTCCAATGGGAAATGTCCCCAAGCCCCGAAAAGGGTCATTCACGAGCCAATCGCCGCACCATCACGCGGATCATCGCAATATATATCCACGCTTCGCTGCTCGCTGGCAATCGTTCATAATCCATACTCAAGCGACGACATCGCAGCAACCATGCAAACGTTCGCTCGACCACCCAACGTCGG
>DAOTUE010000073.1:0-8775 GCA_034436975.1 Chloroflexaceae bacterium | reverse complement strand
CCTGTACAAGCGAACATTATTCGCAATCGCTATACGGTTCTACGGAGCCGTGGGGAGTTGTCAACCTCCCCTGAAGCCCTGCCTTCGGGCGAGGGCAAGCCACCTGCTTCAGCAGGTGGTTGTTGACACTATGATTGTCCCCCTTTCTGGAATTTTTATTATCAATACTGGGGAACGCCCACCAGGTGACTGGCGGTACTTCTCAAACGAGCACAGTTGCCGAATATTGTGTCTCCAGGATTGATAGGCAGCGTTGAGCAACGTTCCCATCTCCGTAGAGGGTCGGGCGTTCGTCTGGAATGCGAAACGTTGTGATGGCATTGACAATGCGTTGTTGGTCTGCACTGGCGAGCACGTTCCAGCCGGCCTCAACTGTCTCCACCCACTCTGTTTCATCGCGTAGCGTGACACAGGGGATACCAAGCCAGCAGGCTTCCTTCTGGATGCCGCCGGAGTCGGTCAAAATCATGCGGGCCGATTGTTCGAGCATCACCATATCCAGGTATCCCACAGGCTCAATCATCTGGACGTTACTGGAGAGCGAATGCAGCAGCGTTTCATCGGTTTCGGCCAGTTCGGCTATCTTCTTGCGCGTGCGTGGGTGGACCGGAAAGACAACGGGGGTATTGAGAGCGGCGAAGGCTGCGAGGATATTTCGGAGCCGGTCGGCATCATCGGTATTTTCGGCCCGGTGGACGGTTGCCAGCAGGTAGGCGTGGGGAGCAACATCCAATCGTTCGAGAATGGAAGAGCGGTCTCGCGCCCGCGCCGCGGCGTAGGCCAGTGCGTCGGACATCACATCCCCCACCAGGTGGACACCCTGCACCACTCCCTCGCGGGCCAGGTTGTCCACGGCGGTCTGGCCCGGGCAGAGCAGCACAGCGGAGAGGTGGTCGGTGACAACGCGATTGAGTTCCTCTGGCATGCGTCGGTTGAAGCTCCGTAGTCCAGCCTCCACATGGGCCACGGGAATATGGAGTTTGGCGGCGGCGAGGGCCCCGGCCAGGGTCGAGTTGGTGTCGCCATAGACAAGCACCAGCGATGGGGTTCTGGCAAGTAACACCTGCTCAATGCCCGCCAGCATTGCGCCTGTCTGGGCCCCGTGGCTTCCTGAGCCAATGGAGAGATTGACCTCCGGCGGGGGAATATCAAGTTCTTCAAAAAAGACTTGCGACATCCCATAGTCGTAGTGCTGGCCCGTATGAAGCAGGGTTTCGGTGTGGTGCTGGCGCAACACCCGACTTACGGCAGCGGCTTTGATAAACTGCGGACGGGCCCCCACAACGGAGACAATGTTCATACGGTTTCTTCCCTTTTCCTTGCAGGCATTCAACCATCGGAATACAAAACAGCACGTAGCATAACGAGAGTAATCTATTGTACAACGAACGAGAGCACCTGACAAATGTATATGGAAATGGGTAAAATGGCTATTGCACTCTCCCCTTGAATGTGGTATTATAGCAGGGAGGTTTGAGAGGGCCAAGGTAGCTCAGTTGGTAGAGCACAGCTCTGAAAAAGCTGGGGTCACCGGTTCGATCCCGGTCCTTGGCACCACGGTGAGGAAATATGAAAGACGATGGCAAGGGGGGAGTGGCATACTCCCCTGTTGTCTTTGTCCGGCAATTTTCCCGATAGACATTGCCTCGAAACGTTCACCATTCTCCTCCTCCATAGCTACTAGAAGAACCCCAGTTCTTCCCGTGCATCTTCGCTCATCATGGAAGGATTCCAGAAAGGGGTCCATACCAGGTTGACCTGCACATCCTCTATTTCCTGGTGCTCTTCGCGCAGGGCCAGCACATGCTCCCGCGCCTGCGCAACAATCTGCGGGCCTATCGGGCAGGCCGGCGTGGTCAGCGTCATATCAATATCTACCAGCTTGCCATCATTCAACACATCCACCCGGTAGACCAACCCCAGATTGACAATATCCAGTCCCAGTTCCGGGTCATACACGCCCTTGAGCGCGTTCTGAACAGCTTCTTCTGTTACCATAGGGTTTCTCTCCTCATCATTCAATACAGGTTTTCTCTGTTTGCCTCAATTTTCGCCGGGGTTTGTCCCCACACGAACCCACCCTTGCAACCCGCTACTCGACAAACGCACCGCGTCAATGGCTTGTTGGACGTGCAACCCATCGAGAAATGTTGCTGCGTGGGCAAGGGCTTCGCGGTTGCCGCCGATGGCTTCTTGCAGGGCGTGCCCCAGGTGGACCGTTGCCTCGGCGTAGTCGGGGTAGCGGTTTTTGATATGGTCGGGGGCCACGCTCTCATAGTCCGGGGTGACATCCTGAAACCCCTCATCGGGAGGGGCATACAGCAACGTTCCCTCGATAAAGCGGAGTGAGCCTTCGTCGCCATAGAGCGTGATGCTCTGCGGCTCGTTGCGGCGGGCAACCATACTGGCCGAGACATGCACAAGGGCCCCCTGAGCCAGTTTGAGATGAAAAGCGGCGAAGTCATCGGAAGTGACGGCGCGACTCCCGGCGTGGTCTCCCGTCTCTGGATGCACAACAGGTCGCTCTATCACGAACGTATGGAGAATGCCAGAGACTGCGGTTATCTCGTCGTTGAGGATGTAGCGCACACTATCTACCTGGTGTGAACTGATTGCCCCCAGAATGCCGCCTCCCTGGGCGACATCGCTCCACCAGTTCCAGACACGCTTGAGGTTGGCGCGAGAGCTATTGACAAAGCGCACTTCGCCGTGGCGGAGCCGCCCGATACGCCCCTCGGCGACCATCTGGCGGGCCGCCCGCACCGCCGGCAAAAAGCGCATCTCGTGATCGATCAAGGCGATCTGGTCGGGCCGCCGTTGCGCCACATCAAGCATCCGCTTTGCCTCGGCCACGTCGAGGGCGGTTGGCTTTTCGCACAAAACATGCTTGCCGGCTTCGAGCGCGGCTATGGTCATTTCGCAGTGCAGGACTGGCGGGGTGACAATGCTGATCAGATCAATATCATCTCGATCAAGGAGTGTTTGCCAGTCGCCTGTGGCGTAGGGTATATCGAGTTCGGCTGCAATCCTCTGCGTCTTGTGGGCCTGGCTCCCTGCCAGCGCGACAATCTCCAGCCCCGCCTCTCGAAAGGCGGGCACCTGAACGCGAGATCCCCACCCCGTGCCTATAATTCCAATTCCTGGTTTTTTCATCGGTCTATCTCCTTTCCTTCTGCTGCCTGACCGGTTTTCCTGGTTAGTATTTCGGAATGCTCGGATCGATTTCTTCTGACCAGCGTAGGATGCCTCCGACCAGGTGCTTGATGTTGGAAAACCCTGCTCCACGGAGTATATTGACGGCCAGTGCGCTCCGCACCCCCACCTTGCAGTAGACAACAATATCGCGGGAGGGGTCGAGGTCGTCCAGGTGCTCCGGCAGGACGTTAATGGGGATGCGATGGTCGGTGCCGGCAATGCTCCCTATCTGGGCCTCGTAGTGGTTGCGAACATCCAGCAGGGAGGGGCGAGCGTTCGCTCCCTCCGTCCCATCCTGGTTGAGCAGGGCGGCCAGTTCACGCGGGGTTATCTGGTAGTGGCTTTCGAGTGTCTCCCCGTCGCGGCCAATCCCACAAAACGCTTCGTAGTCAATCAGTTCGCGGATAGTGGGGTTTTCTCCGCAGATGGGACATTCGGGGTTTTTCCGCAGCTTCATCGTGCGGAAGGTCATCCCCAGAGCATCGTAGAGCAGCAACCGCCCGATGAGCGGCTCACCAATGCCGGTCAGCAGTTTGACAACCTCGGTTGCCTGGATAGTGCCAATAACCCCCGGCACAATCCCCAGCACGCCGGCATCGGCGCACGAGGGGACCAGACCCGGCGGGGGCGGCTCCGGGTAGAGGCAGCGGTAGCAGGGTCCCTCTTGTTTGGGGAAGAAGACCGTGCTCTGCCCCTCGAACCCGTAAATACTGCCGTAGACGTTGGGTTTTCCGAGCAGCACGCAGGCATCGTTGGTGAGGTAGCGGGTCTGAAAGTTGTCGGTTGCGTCCACGACAATATCATAGGGGCGCATCATCTCCATTGCGTTTTCTGAGGAGATGAGCGTTTCGTAGGTGGTGACTTCAACCAGCGGGTTGAGGTCTTCCAGTCGCCGCCGGGCCGACTCGGTCTTGGGCACGCCGACAGTTGCGCTGCCATGTACAATCTGCCGCTGCAAGTTGCTTGCGTCTACGGTGTCGAAGTCTACCAACCCGATATGCCCAACTCCCGCTGCCGCAAGGTAGAGCGAGAGGGGCGACCCCAGGCCGCCCGTCCCGATAATCAGGACACTCCCCTGCTTGAGCCGTTTTTGCCCGGCTATACCCATATCCGACAGGATGATATGGCGGCTATAACGATAAAATTCGTCGTGCGTAAGTTCAACTTCTGCCATGTAACCCTCTCATCCTCCCGCAATGGCCGGAATAATGCTCACCGTTTCGCCGCTTTTGAGCGGGGTATTTTCCCCATCCAGAAAGCGGATGTCCTCATCTCCAACGTAGATATTGACAAACGTTCGGAGTTTGCCTTGCTCAGAGTAGAGGTGCTTGCCCAATTCGGGGAATGCTTCGGTGAGCGATTTCAGCGCGGCCCCGACAGTGTCGGCTTCCAGCTCAACGCTGGCGTGGTTGCGGGTATACTGTCGCAGAGCGGTCGGAATAGTTACCGTTACTTTCATTCGTCCTCCATCATCAAACCATTTTCAGGTGTTTCATTCTCGCTATCGTCTTCTATTTCGGTCAATAGCTCTTCTTGCTCAAAGCGGGTGCCGTTATTCAGCAGGAGCCAGCTGGCCATCTCATCCGCTTTGCCCTGGCGCACGCTCTGGATGACAAAGGAAAAGGCTTTTCCGCCGCCCACCCCCTGCGCCCCCACCTTGTCGCGTTCGGATGGGCTGGGGGCGTGGTCGGGGTGCGAATGGTAGCACCCGACAATGTCAAGCCCACGGCTTCGTGCCTCGCGCTCCACCCGCAGGTAGTCACGCGGGTCGAGATAAAACCGCTCGTGGCGTGACTCGGTGTCCTTATCCTCGCCATCTTCGCCTTCAGTGAGCTGGACCTGCCCATCCCACTGGTTTTCAACCGGGTAGGCCTGAACCACGACTTTTTCTATCTCGTCATCGTCCCAGTCGTCGTCGTCCCAGTCGTCGTCGTCCTCGTCCTCGTCGTCCCAGTCCTCGTCCTCGTCATCCCAGTCCTCGTCCTCATCGTCATCCCAGTTGCCATCCTCGTCATCCCAATCATCGTCGTCGTCCCAATTCCCATTGCCCCGGTAGGGTTCCTCAATATAGCCAAGTAGCAACCCCACACACTCATCAGGGTAGGTTGATTCGCTGTGGGCCGTTATCTGCTCTATGGCTTTGGAAGATAATATCAACATCCCCGTTCCCCTTTCATTCGCCTGACCACCCGCTCATACCGGATTTGTCCCCTTTTTAACTAACCATCCCAGAACCGCTCGCTCAGGTAGCGGGCCCCGTTGTCACACAACACGGTGACAATGGTCCCCTCGCGCAGGTCGCGGGCAATATGCAGGGCTGCGGCGACATTTGCCGCTGCCGACACCCCCACCATCAACCCTTCGCGGCGGGCCATACGGCGGGCTATCTCGTAGGCTTCTTCGCTGCCAATTTCTATCACCTGGTCGGGCATCGTTGCATCGTAGATGCCCGGCACCAGGGCCGTTGAGGACATGTGCTTGACCCCTTCCAGGCCATGATAGGGGCTATCGGGCTGGACCGCAACCAGGCCAATATCCGGGCGATGTTCGCGCAGACGGCACGAGGTGCCCATAAAGGTCCCGCTGGTGCCCAGGGCCGCCACAAAATGCGTCACCTGCCCTTCGGTCTGCTCCCAGATTTCGGGGCCTGTTGTCTCATAGTGGGCGCGGGGGTTGGCCGGGTTGTTGTACTGGTCGGGGTAGAAATATCGCTCTGGCTCACGTTCAACCATCTCACGGACGGTCAAAACGGCCAGATCCATCCCCTCGTTGGCATCGGTGAGGATGACCTCGGCACCGAGGGCCTTCAGGGTGCGTTTGCGTTCTGCGCTGGCATTGGCCGGCATCACCAGCGTCACGCCATAGCCCATCGCTGCGCCCAACGTGGCGTAGGCAATGCCGGTATTGCCGCTCGTTGCGTCGGCAATCCGCATCCCCGGACGCAAAACTTCCCGCCGCTCCCCATCGAGAAGCATATGCAGGGCCGGGCGGTCTTTGATAGAACCGCCGGGGTTATACCATTCGGCTTTGGCAAAGATAGCAACGCCGGGTGGGAGCGACGGTTCGAGATTGGCCAGGCGCAGCAATGGCGTATTTCCCACCAGCTCCACCACGCGGGAGCGGCGGTCTACAGCAGGTGTGTCACAGCATGTGGCAACCATAGGGGATACCTGTTATTCTCCATCCACATCAATATAAATCCGTTCATCATCAATCCAGACCGGATAGGATGCAACTGGCTTGTGTGCGGGGAGGGAGAGGGCCCGCCCGGTGTGCAGGTCGAAGAGGGCCCCGTGGCGGGGGCAGGCCACCCGCACCTCATCCGCGTCTATCTCCCCTTCGCCCAACGATGCCTCGGCGTGAGAGCACCTATCATCAAGCGCATAGAACTCATTTCCAACATGAAATATCGCGATGGTTTTTTCCTGCACCGTCACGGTTTTTGCGCTCCCTTCGGGGATGTCGCTTGCCGGTGCAACGTAGACAGATGCCATCCTTACCATACCATCCTTTCTGGCGGTTTTGCTGATTATCCGCCAATTATCCGCTGATTATCCAACAGACCCTTCCATCTCCATATGTATTAACCGGTTCAGTTCAATGGCGTATTCCATTGGTAGCTCGCGGGTGAATGGCTCCATAAAGCCAAGCACAATCATTGAGCGGGCTTCGCTCTCTGGCAACCCGCGACTCATCAGATAGAAAAGTTGCTCTTCACCAATGCGCCCCACGGTGGCTTCGTGCGCCAGCGTGGTGCGGTCTTCCTCAACTTCGATATAGGGAATGGTATCGCTAGCCGAGTGCTCATCAAGGATGAGTGCATCGCAGTTGACGTTGACTCTGGAGCCGGTGGCTCCCCGCTCCACGCGGGCCAACCCGCGGTAGGTGGTTTTGCCCCCATCCTTGCTGACCGACTTGTTGGTAATGCGGCTGGTGGTGTCGGGCGCAATGTGGACCATCTTTGCGCCTGCGTCCTGGTGTTGCCCGCGCCCGGCGTAGGCCACGCTCAACACTTCGCCCCGCGCCCCGCGCCCCATCAAGTAAACCGAGGGGTATTTCATTGTCAGTTTGCTCCCGATGTTGCCGTCTACCCATTCCATCGCTGCCTCTTCGTAGGCAACGGCCCGCTTTGTCACCAGGTTGTAGATGTTGTTGGCCCAGTTCTGTATGGTTGTGTAGCGGAAGTTGGCCCCCTTCTTGACGATGATTTCAACCACGGCGGAGTGGAGCGAGTTTGTGGTGTAGATGGGGGCGGTGCAGCCTTCGACGTAGGTTGCTTCGGCCCCCTCATCCACAATGATGAGCGTGCGCTCAAACTGGCCCATCCGTTCTGCGTTGATGCGGAAGTAGGCTTGCAGGGGAATTTCCACCTTGACACCGGGGGGAATGTAGATAAAGGAGCCGCCCGACCAGACGGCAGTATTGAGCGCGGCATATTTGTTGTCGCCCGATGGCACGATGGTGCCGAAGTATTCTTTGAAGAGGTCAGGGTGTTCTCTGAGGCCCGTGTCGGTGTCGAGAAAGATAACGCCCTGCTTGACCCACTCATCGCGGAGGGAGTGGTAGACCATTTCACTCTCGTACTGTGCCCCCACACCGGCCAGAAACTTCCGCTCCGCTTCGGGGATGCCGAGCCGCTCGAACGTGTCCTTGATCTCCTGGGGCACCGCGTCCCAGTCATGCTGCGGCTTCTCGTCCGCCCGCACAAAATAATGGATCTCGTCGTAGTTCAGTCCGGCCAGGTCTTCATTGCCCCACATCCCCGCCAGCGGCACCGGCCGTTTGAGGAAGATTTCCAGGGCCTTGAGGCGGCGTTTGAGCATCCATTCCGGCTCGCCCTTCATTCCCGATATTTCGCGGACAATCTGCTCGTTTAGCCCCTGGGGGGCCTTGTAGAGGTACCGTTCCTCCTGGCGAAAGCCATAGCGGGAATAGTCAAATTCAAGGTTGACGGTTTCTTCTGTTGCCATAGTGGTTGATCCTATTTGTTACTTTTCTCGTTTTGATATTTGTCAATCAGTGACTAAACAGCATCCCTACGTCGCGTTGCTTCTATAGATCCTGTAGATCCTCATCATGCAAATTGCCCACGCCATATAGCCCCGCCTTGAGCGTTTTCAGCGAGAGCAGCGCACACTTGAGCCGCGCCGGGTTTTTGTCGAGCGGGATGCCGATGAGGTCGAGGAGTTCTTCTTTGCCAAACGCTTTCGCTTCGTCTACCGTCTTGCCCTTGATCTCATCGGTCAATATCGAAGCCGAAGCCATGCTGATGGCGCAGCCCTGCCCCGAAAAGCGAATATCCAGGATCTGGTCATCTACAATGAGCAGGTCAAGGCGCACACGGTCGCCGCAGAGAAAGTTGGTTTCTTCGTGGGAGATGGTCGCGTTGTCGAGCGTGCCGCGGTTGTGCGGGTACTTGTAGTGCTCCAGGATATACTCGCGGTAAAAATCTTCCATAGAAATAGGCGGCAAGGGAACCACCCGCTTCAGCGGGTGTGGGGAATTGCCGCCCCCTCCTTTCCACTTTAACTTGCACTATTCCACCGTCTAGTGGTATAATGGAATGTATGTACATTCAAC
>DAOTUE010000072.1:0-8341 GCA_034436975.1 Chloroflexaceae bacterium | reverse complement strand
TTTCTTATTCGACCTGGCACTGGAATAGGCTCCCGCAACCAGGCGGATCGCGCTACAGGTCATCTGGCTGTTGAGGGTTCCCTTGACCGTGTCGTAGACCGCCCGATGCAACGCCAGAGCAGAAAGTGGCTTGCCGTTATTGTAGGCAACATCGCTGATCTGTTGCTGTACCCACTGGAAGGCGTGCAAGGTGTCCCGCACGTCGGGGTCATCAGGAAGGGTGATGCTGATTGTTCGTTGAATGTACATATGTTTTATCATACTACAAGGTGGGGAATAGGGCAAATTGTGGTGGAAAGGATGGGAGCGGCAATTCCCCACACCCGCTGAAGCGGGTGGTTCCCTTGCCGCTTTTTCCTATGGATAAGCGCATGGGTCATCGCCTCCTCAGTTTTTCCACGAGTGCTCTCCCAGGAGCGGGACAAACCGCACCCCGCCAAATCGTTCGGTATGGATGGCATCCTCTTTTCGGGTAAGGCGGAGCAAGAGTTGCTCATCGCGCGCCCCCACGGGGATGACCAACCGCCCCCCATCGGCAAGTTGTTCTCGCAATGGGAGCGGCACCCAGGGCGAGGCTGCCGCAACACAAATTGCGTCGTAGGGAGCATATTCGGGCAACCCTCCCGTGCCGTCCTGAGCAATAACATGCACATTCTGGTAGCCCAGGTGGTTGAGTCGCTCTTTTGCGTCGTGCGCCAGTTCTTCGAGCCGTTCCACGGTGTAGACCTCGGAGGCAAGCCGGCTCAACACAGCCGCCGCATAGCCCGAACCGGTGCCTATTTCAAGCACCCGTTCGGTTCCCTCTAGTTGGAGAGCTTCGGCCATAAGCGCGACAATGAATGGTTGCGAGATGGTCTGCCCGCCCGGAAGGGGGAGGGCCCGGTCTTCGTGGGCCTGAGACTGGATGTCTTCGGGAACAAACAGGTGACGTGGGACATCTGTCATTGCTTGAAGCACAGCCATATCACGAATACCGCGCCTGGCGAGTTGCTCCTGGACCATTCGTTGTCGCTCATGTTCTGGTGTATTCATTGTATCTGCATTGTAGCACATATCACGAGGTTGCTTCAATGGCGTGTAAGCGTTGTCGCAAGATGCGCCACAGAAAAAGTGGGTTTCCAAGCAGGTATCGCCGCCACAACCGGCGCGGTTCGATGATGAGCCGCGAGAGCCATTCCAGCCCATGATCGGTCATCCAGCGCGGCCCCCGCCGGACCTCTCCCGTGAGATAATCGAACGCTGCCCCCACTGTGAGGGCTACATTGACCCGCAGGTCATCCCAGTTTTCCATCAACCACTGCTCCTGGAGCGGCATACCAAAGCCGACCATCAGCACGTCGGGTGCAGCAGCATTGACAGCCTGGACAACGGCCCTATTGTCTGTGCTATCGCGGTTCTTGTCAAAAAAGCCGTGGTGGGTGCCGGCAATGAGCAGTCCGGGCGTGCGCTGCTGAAACCGGGCCGCTGCTTTTTCGGCAACCCCGGCCCGCGAACCAAGCAGGTAGAGCGTCCGCTCCTGGTGCGCGGCTTGTGTGGCCAGGCTGTCGAGCCAGTCGGGGGGAGTGAACCGCCGGGGAATCTCGTATCCAAGCAATCGCGCTCCCCACTTGACCCCGAACCCATCGCAGAAAACAATGTCGCTGCGGTTGAGGAAGGCGCGAAACCAGGGTGTTTTGTAGGCCAGGTTCAGCCCATGCACATTGGCATAGGCGATGATGGCCCGCTGCTGGCGAGCTATTGTCTGTTCGGTCAGGGCAAGGAACGTTTCAAGCGACAGCGTATGGATACGCACTCCAAGCACCGAAACAGATGGGATGTCGCGGAAAAGGTCAGTTTGCCTACCCTGCTCACCGTGGGATGCTTCATCCGTGTCCTGTTTTTCTCGCATACGCGGTTTCCCCCCTTTGTTCGGATAAATGTTCGGACAAATTGTTCGTAACCGTTCACTGTGTTTGGGCAATCCCTGATCCCTGGGAGCGCAAGCGTCTTGCTTGCCCTGATGCGGGCGGTACTCCCTCTTTCCAATTCCTCCCCCTACTTGGGGGGATGACAGGTGGGGGGCATTCCTGCATTAGCACAGCCCCGACGACGGAGCCAAACACAATAACGCGCTGCACCTGAAACTGTTCTTTCAACAGGTGCGCACATTTTCTGGCAGATTCCAGGGCTTGCTGGCGGCCCATCACCCCTCCCCTGTCCTTATTGCATTCCCTTGCATCGAAAAGACATTATTCTCCCCCTATTTTAGCACACCTATCCGATAATGACCAGATCAAACGTAATCGTTCAGGCCCCCCCTGTCCTCTCCCCAGCGGGGGGCCTGAACCTTCGCGGCTTTGTATCATACCGCTTCTCCCATGCTATAATGCCATAGTGAGGAAATGAGAAGAAGAAGAAACCGTTCTCACGAGCATAATATCCGCCAGTTTTTGGGAGGAGGAAAAAAAGCCATGATCTCTGCCACCTGGAAGTTCCGGACGGTTGCCGGGGGGATCATCGTTCTGGTATTGCTGTTGATAGCTGTTCCCCGGATGGTCCGGGCACAAGATCCCTATTGTTTTGAGGAAACTGGCTATTGTATCTCTGGTCGCATCCGCGAGTTCTGGGAGCAAAATGGTGGTCTGTATGTCTTTGGGCTACCAAAGACAGACTTGCACGAGGAAATCATTGAGGGGAAGCCCTACTTGGTCCAGTGGTTTGAGCGGAACCGCCTGGAACTACACCCGGAAAATGATCCCCCTTACGACGTTCTGCTTGGCCGCCTGGGGGCCGGTCCGGTTGAGGATGCCATCGCTTCGGGAATGTGGGTGCCCCCCCCGCCGGAACCATCGCTTGCCGGGTGTCTCTATTTTGAGCAAACTGGTTGGAATGTGTGCGGCGATATTCTCAAAACGTTTCGTGCTGGTGGGCTGGAGATAGACGGCCAGCCGGGCTTGAGCATTCAGGAAAACCTGGCCCTGTTCGGGTTGCCGCTCACGCCGCTCATCAAAATGACAATTGGCGACCAGAAGTACCATGTGCAATGGTTTGAGCGGGCCCGCCTGGAACTGCACCCGGAAAACAATCCTCCCTACCATGTTTTGCCCGGTCTGCTCGGCAACGAGTTGCTGGAGCAGCAATCATCCCCATCGCCATCCGACTCCGACACGCCCGCTGGTGGTGAGGCAATCTTTTCCCCATCATCATCCAGGCGCAATAGCTGTGCTGGTTTGCCCGATGCCATCGAAGCCCACATCCGTCCTGAGCGATGTGTTTTGCCTGGAACAACGCTGTTTGTGGACCTTTTCGGGTTCTCTCCTGGCGAAACAATCGGGTTCTGGGTGACAACACCCGATGGCAACGTGACCGGCACAGATCATCCGGTGAAAATTGGGGAGAGCGGGGATATTACCGATATTCCCATAGATACTGCTGGCTTGCCTGCGGGCCGCTGGTCTATCGTGTTTGAAGGAACAACAAGCCATCACCAGTCTATTGTCTACTTCCAGATACTGTGATGCTATCATCTTGCTCATATCGCGTACAATCCTGGTAGCTCACATGTCCGGGATGTCCGGGTTTCTGTAATCGAATCGAGAAGAGAAAGAAAGGACTGATTATCGTATGAGACGACAGTATAACTGGCTCCTGTTGCCGGCTCTGCTTCTTGTTGCTGTGCTTTTGCTTGGTGGGTGTGTCAAAACCAGTCGGTCAATATCTCAAGATGAAACGAGTCAACCAGCACCGACGGACGAACCCTATCCTTCTCCCCCATCTGCCGAAATAAGAGAGAAGACGGAAACCGCCGAAGTTGGCGAAGCGTATCCGGCTCCCACATCTATTGCTCTGAGAGAGAAGACAGAAACCGCCGAAGCTGGCGAAGCGTATCCGGCTCCCACATCTATCGCTTTGAGAGAGAAGACAGAAACCGCCGAAGCAGATGAGATCGCCGAAGCAGTTACCCAGGACACCATCCTTGCTGCATTGCAAGAAAGCCTGAATGGTATCTATACCCGTGTCAACCCCGCTGTGGTCAATATCCGTATTGTGCAGCGGCACCGCAATGTTACTCCGCGGATACCGGATCTTCCCTTCGAGATCCCCCAGGAAGATGGCCCGCCACAGGATTTCTTTGTTCCGGGCCTGGGGTCGGGCTTTGTCTGGGATACCGAGGGGCATATTGTCACCAACAACCATGTTGTCCAGGATGCAGAGCGTATCTCCGTCACGTTTTCCGATGGAACCACAGTTGATGGGGAGATTGTCGGTGCCGACCCGGACAGCGACCTGGCCGTTGTCAAGGTAGATATGCCCGCCGACCAGCTCACCCCCATCAATGTTACCGATTCGTTTGATGTTGAGGTTGGCGACTTCGTCGTTGCCATTGGCAACCCCTTCGGATTGGAAAGCACCATGACCGTCGGGTTTGTCAGTGCGGTGGGGCGTTCGCTGCCGGTAGATACCATGACGGTTGGCCCTACCTATTCTATCCCCTACATTATCCAGACCGACGCTTCGATCAATCCAGGAAACTCCGGCGGGGTCATGGTCAACCTCAACGGGGAACTCATCGGGGTCCCCTCGGCCATTCGTTCGCCTGTGCAGGCTTCTGTGGGCATCGGCTTTGCCATCCCCTCGTTCATTGTGCAGCAGGTGGTCCCGGTGTTGATAGAACAGGGAAGCTATACGCACCCGTGGCTTGGTATCATGGGGCGTTCGCTCACTCCTGAGACCGCTGTTGAGATGGGGTTGGCTGCTGACCAGCGTGGCGCACTGGTGCTTGAAACAACTGAAGATGGCCCCAGTGATCAAGCTGGCATTCAGGGTAGCGACCGCGAGGTTGTGATAGAGGGAGCCAGTGTGCAGGTGGGCGGCGATGTCATCATCGCATTCGATGGTCGCACGGTGGAAGAGTTCGACGACCTCATTGAATACCTGGCCCGCTATGCCCAGGTTGGGCAGGAGGTTGTCCTGACTGTCTTGCGTGATGGGGAAGAGCTGGACATACCCGTTACACTGGGGGCCCGTCCGGAACCAGAAGAGAACGAAAGCCCAGAAGAGCCGGTCATTGGAGAGGACGAAGAGGACACCGAGGAAGAAAGCGCAGAAGAAGAAGAAGTAGAGAGCAATGCCTGGCTTGGTATTGAGGGGAGAACCCTGACCGCGCAGATTGCGCGGGAGATGGGGCTGTCGTCAAGCCAGCGCGGGGTCCTCGTCTCACAGGTGCTCCGAGGCAGTCCGGCGGACCAGGCAAAACTCCGCGGCAGCTTCAAACGGGTTACGATTGATGGCGAGGCCGTCATGGTTGGTGGTGATGTGATTATCGCCATAGACGGGCAAACGGTCCGAGACATGGAAGACCTGGTAGAAATAATCCGGGAAGCCCGTCCGGGCGAGGAGATCGAACTGACCCTCTTGCGCCGTGGAGATGAGACAACCGTTACGGTGACGCTGGCCGAGCGTCCATAGGGACCACCAGCGTATAGGTTTTGCACGCCGGGGGGCAGGTGTCGGCAAGCGGACACGAGGCGCAAGCCAGGGCCCCCTGGCGTTCTTGTGCTTCCCGAATGCGTCCCTTGCGCTCCAGCGTAAGCAAGATACCCTCCAGGGCCGATTGCTCAATATCCAGTTGTTGGCTGAGAAACTCTGTCGAAAGGGGCATATCGTACTGTTTCATCAGGCCGAGAACACGTTCAAGCATCCCTTCACCTCCTGTGACTTCCTGGTATTAGCTTACCCCCACCCGAACAACTTGCCACCCTGAAAGATGAGCACACCAACCACCCAGGCCAGCACAAGCTGACCGACAATCGTCCCGATCATCCAGGGGGTGCCGAGTTCCTGTTTTTCGGTGGCGAGGGCCGCCACGCAGGGGGGATAGAGCAACACAAACACCATAAACGCCAGACCTGCCAGCGAGCCATGCCCCCCGCTACTCCGCTCAAAACTCTCTCGCAGAGCCGTATGGAGCGCGGCCGTGGACTCTTCTGGATCTTCCTGGTTATCCGAAAGCTGTATCCCTACGATAGAGGGCACCGCTCTCGCTGCGCTGACGACAGCCTCGCCCAGACTGGTGAAAACCGTGCTCAGGTCTTCAAGAAGCGTCGGGTGGGGGGGCGTTTTGGCTTCCTCTGCCTCACGTTGAGCAACATCCTGTATCTGCGCCATTGTGCTGACAATGAGTTCTTTGGCCACCAGGCCTGTCACCAGCGCACCGCTGGTCTCCCAGCTTCCGAAGCCAAGCGGGGCAAACACCGGCGCGATCCCCCTGGTCAGCGCGGCCAGCGCACTATCATCAAGATCGGTACTGGCAAACGTCCCTTCGCCACGGACGGGGATAGCAGAGAGAAACCAGATAACCACGCTGAACGCAAGAATGAGCGTTCCGGCCTTTTTGATGAAAGACGAGGTGCGGCTCCAGGTAAGAAACCAGACCGTCTTGAGCGAGGGCCAGCGGTAGGGCGGGAGTTCCATAAGGAAAGGCGACCGCTCCTTGCCCCTGAACAGCGTGTTTTTGAGCACCATCCCCAGGATGATGGCCGCAAAGATACCAAGCAGGTATATTCCCCAGATGACCAGACCGCTTTTTTCGGGAAAGAAGAGGGTTGCCAGAAGGACGTAGACCGGCAACCGCCCCCCGCAGCTCATAAAGGGAACAAGCAACCCGGTCAAAATGCGGTCGCGCTGGTTTTCCAGCGTGCGGGTGGTGGCGAAGGCGGGCACTGTGCAACCAAAGCCGACGATCATGGGCAGAAAACTTTTGCCGTGCAGTCCAAGCGGGTGCATCAACCGGTCCATCACAAAAGCGGCGCGAGCCATATAGCCGCTATCCTCCAGGATGGCGAGGGCCAGGTAGAGCGACATCAGGATTGGCACAAAAACCAGCACCCCCCCAACACCGGCAATCATGCCATCTACCACGAGATGCTCCACCCAGGTTTCTGTCAGGCCAAACAGGCCAAGCAGGGCGATAGCCTGGTTGGTGAGGGGCCCGCCAATAACCTGCTCGATCCAGGTGACAAAGGGACCGGCAACATCGGTCGTCAGTTTGAATATGCCCCACATCAGGACCAGAAAGAGAGGAATACCGATGGCCTGATTGGTGACAACCTGATCTACTGCATCGGAAGGAGTCCTTTGGGAACCGGGCGGTCGTGTGGTGACAGCCTGCGCCACGCGGTGAACAAAGCGGTATCGCTGGTCGGTGAGGGCAAGATCAATGTCATCGCCATGGACCTCGCGCAGACGGGCCGTGCCCTGGTCGAGCGTGCTCAGCACATCCGCTCCCCCCGCCGTGCGACCAACTCGCTCCCGCAGGCTTTTATCGCCTTCGAGTAGTTGCACCGCAAGCCAGCGGGGGGAGTAGCGGGAACGCAGGTCGGAAACCTGCGCTATCACCTCACCAAGATGGGCAATTTCTTCTTCAATATCGTTGTCGTAGCGAACAGCGCACGGCAAAAAACGATAATCTGGCATCAGGCGTTTGTGGCACCACGGCGAGCCCTCCTGCGATGGGAACGATGGGGGCGATGGGAATGATGGGAATGATGGGGGCGATGGTCAGATGGGCATGAGCTATGGGGTGCCTCGGAAGCATAGGTGTGTTCTGGTATTTGGCTGCCCACTTGTTGCACCAGCAACTTGTGGGCAATGCCTCGCTCAATAGCAAGGCGGGTGTCGCGGATAGCAAGGAGTAGCGGGCCACATCCTTGATTCTGCATGATTTCTATTTCGCTGCCGGGAATAAGCCCCATTTCGGCCAGGCGGCGGGCCGCCCGCTGCCCCGCAGCAACAGAAACAATTTGAACCGGTTGACCAGGGGCCGCCATCGTGAGAGGCATTGTGGGGGTGTTGGGATGTGCCGCTCTATTCATGCAAAAACCCTCCTTGATAATAGAATTAGCGTTTGGGCAGACCTGCTTTTCGCTGAACATTATTGCTGAACCAGGCAAAAAAACCTGGTTGTTCGGGTAAACAGAAATATCAAGATATATTTTTAAGGATACCCTTCACCTGGAGGGGATTATAGCCGTGTTTTTGCTGGCTGTCAAGTCGGTGTCTGATACCGTCCGTTATCAAAGAAGCAAAAAACCGCAATGGGCGCAAAGAAAAGTAATCGTTCAGGTCCCCCACCTGTCCTCCCCCCAGCGGGAGGAGGGATTGAGAGGGGGGCTGAACGATTACAACTTTCTTGTTCTCTCTGGATTGTGTCCTCTGCGTTCTTTGCGTTCTTTGCGGTTCAAAAACCGGTTTGGTATCAGTGTATCAGTGTAAGTGGCTGCGTGGTTGTGACCGGCTGCGTGGTTGTGACCGGCTGCGTGGTTGTGACCGGCTGCGTGGTTGTGACCGGCTGCGTGGTCGC
>DAOTUE010000071.1:0-24712 GCA_034436975.1 Chloroflexaceae bacterium | reverse complement strand
CTGCTTTTCGTCTCGGCTCTATGGATTACGAAATTACCGGAAGTCATTAAAAAAGGTATTGGAATCCCATGATACGCGCACACAAGATACGATTGAATCCAACCCCTGAACAGGAACAGTATTTCCGGCGAGCCGCAGGCAATGCCCGTTTTGCCTGGAATTGGGCCGTTGCCCGGTTGCGTCAGGCACAAGCGGAACAGCAACCCCTGCCATCTATTGGCGACCTGAAAGCTGAGTTCAACCGCATCAAACGCGATCAGTTTCCCTTCGTGATGGGAACGACCAGGTGTTCTACCGAACAGCCGTTTGCCGACCTGAACAACGCCCTGACAACCTTTTTTCACGACATCACGAAACGGAAGAACGGCAAACGCCGCAAAGATGGTAAACGAGTCGGCTTCCCTCGGTTCAAATCCCGCAAGCGCGGGTACGGATCGTTCTATCTGGCAAACGACAAGTTCACGGTAGACGGGCATGGGATACGCATACCGAAACTTGGGTGGGTGAATATGACCGAACCGCTGCGTTTTCCGGGCAAAATCATGAGCGCACGGGTGAGTGAACGGGCAGGCTACTGGTTTGTCAGCATCCATGTCCAGATGCCAACACCAGAACGGCAGGCATCAACACGGGTATTGGGCGTTGACGTTGGGGTGAAGGCATTAGCCGTTGACAGCGATGGTGCGGTGTTTGAGAACCAAAACCACCTCACCATCGCCCAGAAGAACCTGCGGCGATTGAATCGCTGGTTTTCCCGCAAGCAGAAGGGCAGCAAGAACTGGCACAAAGCGAAGCGGAAACTGGCACGGTTGCACCTGCGGATTGCCAACCTGCGAGCCGATGCGATACACAAGCTGACCACACACCTGGCAGGAAAAGCCAGCATCATTGCGCTGGAAACGCTGAACGTGGTGGGGATGCTGAAGAACCATAAACTGGCACGAGCGATAGCAGATGCGTCATTTGCGGAGATAGTTCGCCAGTTGGGGTACAAGGCGCAGCAGGTGGTAGGGATACCCCCGTTCTATCCGTCAAGTAAGACGTGCAATGGGTGTGGATACCTCAACCGTGAACTCACGTTGGCAGACCGCACCTGGACATGCCCATCGTGCGGGGCGATCCTGGATCGTGATCGTAATGCCGCACAAAACATTCGAGACGAAGGCATGCGGCTCGTTGGTGTCGTCTAAACCAACCGTCCTCGGTAGTGGCTACGTCGGGACGTAAAAGACGCTTGTGGACTGCGCGTAAGCCCTTCAAGTGAGAAGGCGATGCAGGTGGAAGCAGGAATTTTGGAAATGGACAAAGCGCACTTTCGGGTACATTTGAACACAAAGAAAGTAGCAGGGGAACCTATGAACAAGAAAACCATACGAGATATTGACTGGGCGGGAAAGCGTGCGCTGGTGCGGGTAGATTTCAATGTGCCGCTGGACAAGGAAGGCAAAATCACCGATGATACGCGCATCCGTGCCTCATTGCCAACCATACGCTACCTGCTGGAGCATGGGGCCAGCGTGGTGCTGATGTCGCACCTGGGGCGGCCCAAGAAAAAGGTGGTTGAAGAGTTGCGGTTGCGCCCGGTGGTCGGCCGACTTTCGGAGTTGTTGCCAGAGGCCCGCAAGGTGACATCTATCAAGGTGACAACAGGCGAAGCGGCGGAAAATACGGCTCAGACGCTCGAAGCGGGCGAGGTGCTTTTGCTTGAAAACACCCGCTTCGACCCACGAGAAGAAGCCAACGACGCAGAGATGTCGCAAGAACTGGCCCGCCTGGGCGATGTCTACGTCAACGATGCGTTTGGCTCGGCCCACCGCGCCCACGCCAGCACCGAAGGCGTGTCCCACCATTTGCCTGCCGTTGCAGGCTTTCTGATGGAAAAAGAACTGAACTTCCTCCATGGTGCGCTGGAAAATCCGAGCCGCCCATTTGTGACAATCATCGGGGGAGCCAAAATCAGAGACAAAATCAGCGTTATCGAAAACTTGCTTGGCAAAGTCAACGCGCTCCTGATTGGCGGGGGGATGGCCAATACCTTCTTGCTGGCGCAGGGGCACCAGCTCGGCGATTCGTTGGTAGAAAATGAGAGTGTAGAGACAGCAAAAGGGCTGTTGGAAAAGGCGCAGTCGGCAGGGGTCAAATTGATGCTGCCCACCGATGCGGTCATTGCCGATGCGTTCAGTGCCGATGCCAACCGTCGCGTTGTTCCCGTCAACGATGTACCCGCCGGCTGGCGCATTCTCGACATCGGGCCGGAAACCATTTCGGCCTATTGCGCCGAACTGAAGGGCGCAAAAACCGTTATCTGGAACGGGCCGATGGGAGTTTTTGAGATGGCTCCCTTTGCCGAGGGCACATTCGCCATTGCAAGGGCCCTGGCCGAGGCTTCGGAAGGCGGCGCAATGACGGTTATCGGCGGCGGCGATTCGGTGTCGGCGGTCGAGCAATCGGGCCTGGCCGACAAGATGAGCCACATCAGTACGGGCGGGGGCGCAAGCCTCGAACTGCTGGAAGGGCGCACCCTGCCAGGCGTGGCGATGTTGCTGGATGCGTAGCTTCGCGTTGGGCCTACCATAAAGTCAGGGGGCAGGGGGCAGGCCATGTTCGCCTGAACACGTAAAAAACCACAAAGACACAAAGGGCACAAAGGGCACAAAGGCTTTGCAAAGAAGTGCCCTTTGTGTACTCCCGTGCCTTTGTGGTCAAACTATCTCTCCGGTTCTGGCGTGAGCTACCAGGAAAGGTCCGCAAAGGGGCTGTGGATTGAGAGAAATGTCTCAACAATGCGTGGCTCAAAATGGGAGCCGGCCAGATTGAGCAGGTGTTTTCGCACGCGATCCTCGGGCCAGGCCTTGCGATAGGGACGATCTGAGCGGAGCGCGTCCCACACATCCACCACGGCGAAAATGCGGGCGGCCAGCGGAATCTGTTCGCCACGTAGCCCCCGCGGGTAGCCCGTGCCGTCCCATTTCTCATGATGGCAATAGGGAATATCCAGCGATGGGCGCAGGTAGGCTATGGGGACGAGCCACTGATAGGCATAGACCGGGTGCAGCTTCATAATCTCCCATTCCTCATCGGTGAGAGGGCCGGGCTTGAGCAAGATACTGTCGGGAATGCCCATTTTGCCCACATCGTGGAGCAGGGCCCCACGGCGGATATGCTCCAGATCTTCGCCGCGCACCTGCAAGGCCCGCGCCAGCCGGACGGTCATTTCGGTGACACGCTGCGAGTGTCCCTCAGTCTCCTTATCGCGCAGGTCAACCGCTTTGACCCACCCCACCAGCGTTGCATCGTAGGCAATCGCCAGATCGTTTCTCGACCGTTCGAGTTCTTCCTCGGCCTTCTTGCGTTCGGTTATATCGCGCACGTTGATCTGGACGGCGGGCGTGCCATTCCATACAATATACCCACCGGTAATTTCCGCAGGAAACTGCGAATTATCCAGGCGAGAGAGGATCGTCTCATTGCGAATGACGCGGCTCGTATCGGCCAGCACATTTTGCAAACAGTGCTCGCGGTAGGTTTCGGGTTCGTCTGCAATGAAGTCGAGAATAGATTTTCCGACAATCTGCTGGTACCGCTCCGGGTTGCCCCCAAGCAGGTCCAGCATAGCCGGGTTGGCCAGCAAAATCTCGCCAGTATCGGCAACGACAAAGAGACCATCGGGAGAAAGCTCCACCACGCGCTCAAAGCGGGCGCGTTCTTCCATCAGATGGCGATACCGATTAAGACGGGTTATTGTCCGTATTCTGGCCTGAAGTTCGCTTGGATCAAATGGTTTGGAAATAAAATCATCGGCTCCTGCTTCAATGCCCTGCAAGCGCGAGGCGCGGTCATCGAGGCCCGTAATCATAATAATTGGTACTTCCGAGAGGCGGGGATCGCTACGAAGCTGCCGGCAGACCTCATAGCCATCCATTCCTGGCATCATTACATCAAGCAAGATAAGATCGGGACCGGCACTTGCTGCCAGTTGTAATGCTTCGGTGCCATCGCTGGCAAGAAAAAGCCGATAGTTTTGAGACGAAAGCAAGGCCTTGAGCGTTGTTCGCCCCATTGCTTCATCATCTACAATGAGGATCGTGCTTGTATGTTCCACTGCGTCTCTGTCCTCCTCATAACAATACCTCTGTTCTCTTCATTCCTTATCTTGCACAAATACGAGGCAGACCATCCCTGTTTTAGGGGTAAAAAAACCGTGGGAGATCCCCGTTGCCTCTCTGGGTATCACCTTTGTTTCCATACTGCTGTTGTTCAGAAGCTGTGTCGTATAAGCAGTCGCTACGGAAGAAGTGACAATGTTCTGATAATTATCTGCATGATCCATGATACCCGAAAGTGATGAAATACTCAAAGAGCGGGAGTTGGTTAGAAATAGGGGTTGTGAACAGGGCCAACAAAGACTCCGCTTGCAGAGTGAGAAACCTGTAAGCGGAGTTTGTGATAGGTCCGGTCTGGTGTGCTTTGCGCTAGGGCCCGGCACGTTTCTGGAGGGCCTGGCGGGCATCGGCGCGGCCCATCTCGAAGAGGATACGGTGGTTTGCCTCTTCATAATCCACAATCCAATCAAGAGGCATGGGATTGTTCGGGGCAATGATCGTTGGCAGAGAGAAGCGGCGCAATTTGCGATGGGCCTGGGCCACAAGTCGCAACTGTTCATCGCCCGTCTGTCTGGCGGCCCGCTCCAACTGTTCAGCCGCATCAACAAGCTGGTTGCGCGTTTCTAGCAGCTTGAGAGCCATCCGATACGAAGCCAGCAAACTCCAGTCGAGCGTGAGCGAAAGAGATTGCACAACATCCTGGGGCAGGTCGAGCGTTTCCTGTTCGTCCTCATACCAGGGGGTCATCATCACCACAAGAATATCTACATCTTCGTTGCCGGCCAGGTCTATGACCGCTCCGAGCGGCGTATTGGCTAGCACCGCCCCATCCCAATAGCGTCTGCCCTCAATTTCGACCCACGGATAGACTGCGGGGATAGCAGAAGAAGCCATCAGGTGATCCATTGTGATGATGTCTGCGGGGTTGCCTTTGCGCTCTCGGTTACAAAAAATACGCAGCGTCCCACGCTGCAAGTCGGTTGCCGTGAGGAGCAGGGCCGGTGCATCGGAGCTATTGATATGGGCAACGTTTATCCACCCCTCAAGGGTCTGTTTCCAGGGGGCCGTATCGAGCAGGCTGCGAAACGGACGGGCATGGAAGAGTGCTCCCAGTCGTTCAAAAAAGCCGCCCGCGCTCATCTCGCGTTCTTCGCCGGGCAATGTGGGTTTGCTCCCACCGTGGGCTTGTGAGGTCAGCACGCTGTGGAGCAAAAAGCCAAGCAGCGGACGGGCCACCGCCGGCAAATCACGCGAGAGGCAATGAACATCTTCCGTATGCATCTCCATCCAGAGATCTTTCAAGTGGGCCACACGATGCCCGGAAGCCAGCGCAGCCGCATTGATAGCCCCGATAGAGGTCCCCGCGAGAATATCAGGGCCTTTCCCATCTTCAATCCACCCGTGTTCAACCAGGGCTTCGATAACACCGATATGGTAGGCCCCGCGCCCCCCGCCGCCAGAGAGAACCAGAGCCTTCTTTTGTGGTCTACCCATCGTTGTTTCCCCCTCCTCAACCGTTTCTTCTTTCCGTTCTTTCCATTTCCTGTTCTACCATCTTGCCGGAAATAAACGGAGCATGGGAGCAAAAATCGGGCACACACCCGCTTGCTTGTTGGTCAGTGTTCGTGTCAACGAATTTGGTATCATACCAAAACCGGGCGGGCAGTTTCACCACAAAGGCACGGGAGTGCACAAAGGAAACCCCTTTCACAAAGCCTTCGTGCCCTTTGTGGTTTTTCCAGGTGTTCAAGCGATGGTATCAGTCGCCTCCCCCATACAGGCTGCTGCCAAGCCTGCTCAGCAACACGGTGTAGCCAGCCTCGTTGTCCGGGTGGTGTTCAAAGCGGGCCCGCTCAAACCATTGCACGGTGCGGCGGGAGCCATCTTCGCCAGCTTCCGGCTGCGGCTCGCTGATGGGATAGCCAAAGAGGGCCAGGCTTTCGGCAAAACTGCTCCCGCGTTGCCCATCAAATTCCAGGCCATGCTGCTCCCAGTATTCCCGGAACGGTGGGCAGAGACTGTGGCCCGTTTCGGCAAAGTAGAGGCAGCCGGGCGGGGGGCCTTCCACCGTGTGGAAATCGCGCCAGTTGCGCCCCTGCTGTGCGAGGGCTTCGCTGCCGAGCGGACTGAGCAACACATCGTAAGGCGGTTGATGCTGCGGATGGTACTCGAACCGCGCCCGCTCAAACACCTGGCTCAAGGGTTTTTCTTCGTTCTGGGGGGACATCTGCGGCGTAATGGGGTAGCCAAACACAGACAGTCCTCCATGCTGTCGCCAGAAGGTGAGAAACCGCCCTTGCAACGTTTGCCCTGTTTCGGGAAAGGTCACGGCGGCGGCTTCTGTAGCTGCGGGGGGCGGAGGAACATCGCCAGCAACAGCCTCCGCAAGCGTGCTATGCCCCCACGAGTCGGTCACTTCGACCCGCAGCGGATAGGAGCCAGGTTGCTCATACGCATGGACTACCTTCGGCTGTTCGGTGGTCAGAATGGGCGAGCCATCGCCAAAATCCCACCGATAGCGCACAAAGCGGGCCGGGATATTGCTTGTTGCGTCAACCGTGAGCGTGACAAACTGCCCGGCTTCGGAGACCACCACCGGACTACGAACCTGTGCCGTCGGATGGTCCACAATCCAGTAGAGCAGCGATTGCAGCAGTTCTTTGCGTGTTGTTGTGCCCGTATCGTTGCGAACCCCCTCCAGCCCGAAGGAAAGGATGATAGAGCGATAGGCGAAGGCAGGGACGGGATTTTCCAGCGTCGGGTCGGAGGTGCGGTTGAGGCCAACGATTCCGCGGAGCTGGCTGGCCGGGCTGGCCGCCTTGAGCATGGGCCTGGTGTAGCGGTCGGGTGAGCGTGGGTCCTCATCAATGACAACGATTTCATCTACCGAGGACTGATTGCCGGCCCCGCTTACGGCTCCCGGCGTGGGAGATTCCTCGCTGCCCAGGTCGAGCACAATGTTTGTCAGCCACGGCTGGTCTGTGGTGCCAACAACGCGGTATGTGCCAGGCGTTTCGCCAAAGACGCTATCCTGGACAAAACGGGCCCCCAGGTAGTATTGATAGAGTTCGGAACGCCCATATTCATCGCCCGGCGGGACATTCTCAATGTCGGATGCGTCGGCGAGGTTCTGCCCGGTGGCGATGAGGTGCCCGCCGCTCTGCATATAGGCCATCAAGATATTCTGGTCTGCTTCAGTCAGCGGGGTCGGCACGGGCAGTGTTCCGCTTGCAACCTCGTTATCGCCCGTAAACCAGAGAACAATCTCGTGCTTTTGCATTTCGCCAATGTCGGGGAGGGTCTGCGTGCTCGGTGCCAGTGCGTCAACATCAAGGTAGGTATAGGGGACGGCAAGTTCAGAAAGGGTGCGGGCATAGTAGTCAGCGTAGTCGGGAAATTCGAGGCTGCTGCTGCCATCGTTGTCAATGAGCAACACTTTGGGGCCCTGCTCGGCAGGGAACAACCGCGCCCAGAGGGGCAGGTGGAGCGTGCCAGGACCACCTTCCAGCGTCACCGTTCCGCCGTAGTCGCCCGCGGAGGTGTCGGGGGCAAGCAAGACCGAAACAGTAAACTGCGCCACTTCTCCGTCCCCTATGGTGAGCGTGGGGGGCGAGACCGTAATGGTCAGGTTGTCGCTATTGCGTTCTCTTTCACTCTTTTCCGCGCTCAGGGTATAGGTCTGGCTGCGCCCGGAGATGTTGCGGGCCTGGACGGTCATTTCGGCACGGGTTGGCTCACCTGGCACCGCATGCAGGCGGCCAAAGGAGAGCGCGGGATTATCGAAGAGCAGGCCGGGGTTGACGGCCCGCCCAAGATCCACGCGCCCGGCCCCGCGCTCCAGCACGCTGGCCGGCTCCGTGCGCTCCGTGTCGAGCCAGACGGCAGTTTCAGCCGTAGCCATCAGAGCCGAGCGGATGTCGAGCGGGGACCATTCGGGGTGGGCCTGCCGCAGCAGTGCAACCCCTCCCGCCACATGCGGGGCAGCCATACTGGTCCCCGAAGAGAGTCCATAGCCTTCGTGCTGTGCTTCGCCGCGAACGGGGGCGTAGCCCGCCGACAGAATGTTGATGCCGGGTGCAACAACGTCGGGTTTGAGATTGCTCCGGAAGGTGGGGCCCCGCGAACTAAAGGATGCAAGCACATCGCCCGTGCTTTCGACAACGCGGGCCTGCGGGTCAATCTGTACGTGGGCAGCAGCTCCGTGCTGGTCGTACCACTCGATCATACCAACCCCCATTGAATGAGGGACCATGACCGCAGGGATTGACACCTCATCACCTCTATCGCCCGAAGCCATCCCGATGACCATGTCGCCCGCCTCGGCGGAATTGTAGATGATGGCGGCAAATGCTCCGGCCTGCTGTGCGTGGAACGCTTTGAGGCTAAAATGGCAGACTCCACGCTCAATGAGGGCGATGTGTCCGCTGAGCGAATCAGCGGGGAGGGGGTCGCATCCCAGGGACGACACGCCGAGGGACTGCACCGGTAGGTAGGGGGCGGGGCCAATCATCTCACGTATGGTGGGGCCAAAGTTTGCCCCTCCATAGGCGCGGTCCGTGAGCGGGCCGGGCACGCTTACCCCCTCATTGGGAGGAACAACGTCAACGAACCCGGCAGCGATGGTCTGGTTGGCGGAGGATGCTCCGACAACGATAATCTGGTTGGTGAGATCTCTGGAGGTGACGGTACTCTTGCTCGGCCCGCTGTTGCCCGCGGCAAAAACAACGACAACGCCAGCATCGGCGGCAGCATTGGCCGCAACAGCGATAGGGTCGAAGTGGGGGTCAACATTGGCTCGTCCCCCCCAGCTATTGTTGATGACATCGGCTCCATCGGCCACCGCGTCTTCCAGTGCCGCAATGAGTTCGCTCTCGAAGGCCAGGCCGGAGAAAACCGAATCGTTGGCATAGAATACTTTGTAATTCATCAGGTAGGCGCGGGGGGCCACGCCGGAGATCGTCTGCTCAACACCATTGAATGTTGCGGGGGTATTGGGAACCCCCGCGACAATGCCGCCGATGTGGGTACCGTGGCTACTGTCGTGCGGGCCGGGCTGTGGCGTTTCGCTGCCCACCAGCGGCAGCAGGTCGGGGCGGACATAGCTCCGCGCTGCTATCACCTTTGGCGTGGTGTGGCGGGCGTTGCCTTTCGGATAGCCCGGCGGGTAGCGGTAGTCATCCGGGTTGAAGAAGGGGTGATTGACGTTGATTCCCGTATCAATCACGGCTATTTTGATGCCCACGCCAGCCTCTGCCTGCCCCCCCACAGCGGGAGCATTCCAGAGCGCAGCAGTGTTCATCTGCGGCAAACTGGCATACATTGCAGGCTCGTACACCCGCTCCGGGGATGCATTGGCCACGCCGGGCAGTGAGCGGAGTTGCGCCAGAGCGGTCTCATCCCCGCTGGCCACGCCAGGCAACGCAACCGACAGCCCATTGAAAACAATCTGGTAGCTGCGGTGGATCTCAGCCTGTGGATAGTGGTGCTGGATGGTCTGAAACACCTGTTGCTGCCGCTGCTGGAGAAAACTACGGTATTGTGTTGCAGCCTCGGCATCAAGCTGGAGCCGCCCACCCGCCGAGGACGAGAGCGACATCGTTGTATAGGATAGGTCGGGGGTGGGGCGCAGGTGGGGGGCTTGCGCCAGCGGTGGCTCATGGAGCTGGACAATCCACCGCTGAACGAGCGCGGACGAGCGGTGTTCGCTTCTGGCGGGCGGTCCCGCGGAGGCGGGGCCGGCGGGGAATCCGCCAGCAAGCAGGACAATCAACAGAACAACCAGAATAGGGCGCAACCGTGGAGACATACAAACACTCCTTGTCATATCAGATGTTTTGGTAGATTGTACCACAATTGAAAACGATTGCGACTAAGGTATTATGTTTTCAAAGACTGTCATCCCTTGCAGCAACCATCTGGTTCATCACATAGTTCAGCGTGCGCATCTTTAGATTTTTACAAAAATAGCCCGTAGAGCTTACCAGCTTTAGCGGTGGGATATAAGGGCTTTATTCGCTTCAGCCGCTTTAGATGGCTTTGCAGGCTTGTTCCAAATATGGTATGATTGCCCCATAAGGCCGGGGCACGGCCTTCAGACGCGAACCTTCCCAGTGGGGATGGTTGTCTGAAAAGCCCAATCCTTGCAATACCCCTGTGGTTAGTTTGCTTTGCTTTTTTGTTCTATTTTCGTTCGATCACACCTGTGCAAGCACCTGACCCTGGAGGCTTCAGGGCGTAGAGCTTTGCAAAGAGAAATAAATTTCTACGCAGAAAGACACAAACCTCACAGAAAGATTGCAGATTTTCAGCAATTTCCCCTTTTGTTCCCATTCAATTCTGTGTTAGAATTAGAGACACAAGGTTTGTGAGATAGGGGTTTTTATGATTGCCTGTTGTTTTAAGCACTACACAGCATCATTCTGCAACCCGGAAAAACCCGGAGTAGCCAGGAAAGGAATAGCACGGTGATGGAGAACGATGAAGCACAACCTACGGTTATGATCGTTGAGGACGATCCTGCGATACGTCGTTTGTATAGCTTTCTTTTGAGCAACAGTGGCTACGAGGTTCTCGAAGCCGAAGACGGTCTGGTTGCTCTCGAACGCTATGAGGAGCAGCCGTGCCACCTCATTATCACCGATATGAACATGCCTCGTATGGGAGGAATGGAGCTTGTCCGCGAGCTCCGCAAACGGAAATCCGAGGTCTATGTCATCATGGTAACAGCCTACGGAACGGCCGATACAGAAAGAATGGCCCTTGACCTCGGAGCCAATCAATACATTGCCAAACCATTTGATTTTGAGGAACTTGAAGGACGAGTCCGCGACTATTTCGAGGAGCGCGGTATTGAGATACCGTGATTGCGTCCCTTTCCTTCCGGATTGTCAGGGGGATTCAGGCTCTGCCCACAAGGGGAGATGGATGGTTGCTGCTATAGTTTTCTCCCTGGTTGTTCCTGTTTGCCGGTCGGTCTATGTTTGTTTCTTCCTCCGATCCCCTTTCCCCCTGTGGTATCTGGCCGTCCAATACTCCTGATCGGGCGTATTTTGCTCTTGCCCACTGCGCTTCACAGCGCGTAGTATATTAAAAGAAAGAACTGATTGTATGATTACCGTTGGGATTTATGGCGCAACCGGCTATACCGGTCTGGAGCTAATCCGGCTCTTGCATCGTCACCCCCACACACGGATCGTCTTTGCCACGGCCCGCTCCGCAGCCGGGCAGAAACTGAGCGACATTTTTCCAACCACGCTCGATATGGACCTGATAGCGGCAGAGGAAGCCGACCCCACTCGGGCCGATGTGGTATTTTGCTGTCTACCCCACGGAGCATCGGCCCCCATTGTCCAACAGGTACTTGCAGCAGGCCCCCGCGTCATAGACCTGAGCGCAGATTTTCGCCTGCGCGACCCCCAGGCCTATGCCCGCTGGTATGGACTGACCCACGCCGCACCGGAACTGCTGGAGCAGGCGGTCTATGGGTTGCCCGAATGCTACCGGGAGCGTATCCGTGGAGCGCGGCTGGTGGCAAACCCCGGTTGCTACCCTACGACCGTCATTCTCGCGCTCCACCCGCTGGTGCAGGCGGGCCTGCTGGCCGACCAGACCGTTATTGCCGATAGCAAGTCGGGGGTTTCGGGGGCGGGCCGCTCCCTGTCGCTCAAAACCCACTTTAGCGAAACCCACGAGAATTTCAGTGCCTACAACATTGGCCACAGCCACCGCCATATTGCCGAGATGGAACAGGAGACTGGCACGCATATTATCTTCTCGCCTCATCTCCTGCCCGTGGTCCGCGGTATCCTCTCAACCATCTACGTCTCGCTGCACCCTGGCACCGACCAGTCCGCTCTACACGAAGCCTACCGTCTCTTTGATGACGAACCGTTTGTCCGGGTGCTTCCCGATGGCCGGCTGCCCGAACTGCGTCATGTTGTGGGAAACAACCTCTGCGTCATTGGTTTCAAGGTGGTAGACGTGGCAGCGGGTCGGGCCATCATCGTCTCGGTCGAAGATAATCTCATCAAGGGTGCGTCGGGCCAGGCTATCCAAAATATGAACCTTATGTTTGGGCTAGAAGAAACCACTGGACTGTGGTAAGCTAGTAGGCAAGCCGGCGCACAGGAGAAGGGCGCATCCGACAACAGGCCTGTATTGAGGAACGAGAAAGAAAGGAATAGATGATGACCAACGAATATAGCATTGTTGAGCTAAAGGGCGAACGCCTCACCATGCTCCCTCCCGAAGCGTGGCCTTCGGTGGAGCATCTGATTACCGAGGATGATACACCTGTGGACAACATCTTTTCCGAGAAGCAGCAGCGGCTTCTCACCGAAAGCCTCTACACCTCGTGGGAGGGGCCGGGCGAGGGGCGGCCCTTTGTTGCACTGGCCAATGTTGGTTTGTTCTACGATGTCAACAAGCCCCCCCTGGTGCCCGACATGCTCCTGAGCCTGGATGTTGAGGCTCCGGCGGATGTCTGGAAGAAGATCAATCGCTCCTACTTCGTCTGGCGATATGGCAAGCCCCCCGATGTCGTGATTGAGGTTGTGTCGAACCAGAAGGGATGCGAAGAAGATAAAAAACTCCAGCGATACGCTGAGATCGGGATACGCTACTATGTCATTTTTGATCCGTCTCAGCAGTTGAGTCACTTTCCCCTTCGGGTATACCGCAAGTATGGACAAATGTATCGGAAATTCAAAGGACGGTATCTGCCCGGTATCGGCCTGGGATTGCAACTCTGGCAAGGAGTGTATGCGGGTATGGATGCAACATGGCTACGATGGTACGACAAACAAGGCAACCCGATTGCAACGGGAGAAGAGCAACGCCAGCGAGCCGAACGAGAACGCCAGCGAGCCGAACGAGAACGCCAGCACACCGAACGGGTATACCAGCAAGCTATGCAGGAACATCAGCGGGCCGAGCAAGAGCGGCAGCGGGCCGAGCACGCAAATCGGCAAGCCGAGCAAGAGCGGCAACGGGCCGAGCAGGAGCGTCAGCGGGCCGAGCGGCTCGCTGCAAGGTTGCGAGAACTGGGTATCCTTGAAGACAATGGAAAATGAAGGAAAATAAAGGAAGATGACGAAGGAGGCAAAAGGTGATGAATACGAGGAGAACGAAATTCAGTATCATCGTGTTGTTGCTCATCATTGTAACCGTTGGAGCCTGTGATCTAAAAAGGGGGGCTGTTCCTGGCCCCACTCAGGATGCTTCGAGTGAGGAAGATGTCCCCACGCAGGCGGCCCCATCGGAAGACCAGGACTCCGACCCTCCCACCCGGCCAGCCGTATCGGGACGTGAGGGCGCAGCCGGACCGGACCCGAACCCGACGGAGGACGAGGGGCCCATCCCTTCCCATGTTCCCATTGGAGATGTGTCACCGGTGCAGGCCCGCGTCCCTTCCAGCTTCAAGGGAGGCGATGATGCACGGCGAGGCGAATCAGGAAAAGAGTCGGGGTATCTGTTTGCCGTCTATCGCCCCGGTGCTGTTCAGCGGGAAGGGCAGGTCTTCGCTCCGTCCATTGCGCCCGACCTCAGCAATGTTGATCTCACCGTGCTGCTCTCGCCACAACAGCGCGAACGGATAGCCGACATTGGCTTTGTGGTCAGTCCTGGCGAAACAAAAGAGTTCTACGAACTTTACGAGCGGGCGCGCTACAACTATGTCCCCGTGTTTGTCACCAGCGACTCGCTCCTGCATGTCTACCACCTGCTCTTTGATAAAACGCTCCGCAGCACCGAAACGGAATTCCTCATCCCCATGCTGACACGGCTCAACTGGGCCTTGCTCAAAACATCTATCGCGCAGTATGAGGAACTTGAGGGCACCCGCTGGGCCGAGGCGGCCCGCCGCAATGCGGCCTACTTTGCCGTGGCGGTAAAAATTCTCAACCACGATTGGACCGTTCCCGAAGGGCTGCGCGACCTGACCGACCCCGACCTTGATAGCATTGCTTCACACAGTGGCATTGGCCCCTCGGCTATCTTTCCGGGCTACCCCGAAGGTGAGGACTGGAGCCAGCATGTCCCGCGTGGGCACTACACGAAAAGCGATGCCCTGAAGCGATATTTTGTGGCGATGATGTGGCACGGGCGCATGACGTTTCGAGCCATTGACCCCACCGAAACCCGTCAGGCCGCGCTCCTGACGCTTGCGCTCCAGCAGACACAGGTTGACGGGCAATCAGCCTGGAGCGTCTGGGCCGGCATCTATGAACCAACGGTCTTTTTTGTTGGGCGAAGCGACGACCTGACCCCCGGCGAATATGAACAGGCTCTTGAGGCGGCCTATGGGCCAGTGAGCAGCGCACAGGATCTTGTAGACGAGGCAAAGTTTGCCCAGTTTCAGGAGCAGGCAAAAAACCTGCGTCCCCCCGAAATCCTGGGGATGGTCATCAACCGAGACGAGCCGGACGTTGACGACACCACAAAGGGCTTGCGGTTTATGGGGCAGCGGTTTGTCCCTGATGCGTTTGTCTTTCGCCAGCTTGTTGACCGCAATGTCCCCGGACGGATGCTGCCAAAAGGTCTCGACTTCTTCGCCGTGCTTGGCTCCGAGCGGGCCCTGGGCCATCTCGAAGCCAGCGGAGACACCGCAGCACCAAACTATATGGAGCAAATGACGATGCTGCGCAACACCTTCGCCGGCTACGATGAGCAAACCTGGACGCAAAACCTCTATTGGACCTGGATACACACGCTGCGCCCCCTGCTCGAACCGGTTGGGCCAGGCTACCCCCAGTTTATGCAGACCCCGGCCTGGCTCGACAAGCAGCTTACCACAACGCTTGGCTCCTGGACGGAGCTAAAACGCGATACGATCCTCTACGCCAAGCAGGTATATGCTGAGCGTGGCGCGGGGGGATTGCCGCCTCCCACCCCGGAGCAACCGAAGGGATACGTTGAGCCGGTGCCGCTCTTCTATGCCCGCATTGCGGCTCTCGCTCAGATGACGATTGATGGGCTGGATAGCCGCGGCCTGCTCAACGATGATGATCGGCAGGCCCTGGCCGCAATGGTTCAGATTGCCGGGCGGCTCCAGGCCATTGCCGAAAAGCAACTGGCAAACGACCCCATAAGCGAAGATGACTACACCTTCATTCGGCACTATGGGGCCGAAATCGAAGCCCTGACCTTTGCTGCCGACGATGACGCAGTCTACCAGGGGCGCGGCGGTTCGCCGTCCGGGGGCGAGCCACTCCAGGCCGCGGTTGTTGCCGATGTCGCCACCGCTCCCAACGGGTTTGTGCTTGAAGAGGGGGTCGGGCGCGTCTTCGAGATCTACGCGGTCGTTCCCGTTGAGGGACAACTGGTGCTGGCAAAAGGTGGGGTGTTTTCCCACTACGAATTTGTCCAACCAATAAGCGACCGGCTTACCGATGAGGCCTGGCGTGAGATGCTAGACCGCGGCGATGCTCCCCCCCTCGCCAACTGGACCAGCAGCTTTCTCGTTGAAGAAAAAGCGGAACAAGCTCTCGCCGATACGATCCGCCAATTCAATGATGCACTGGTCAAGGCGTTCTGGTATACCGATGTTTCGCTGGTTGCCGATTTTCTTGGCCCCGAAGAACTCGAAGACACCCGCCGCTACATCGAAGATGAACTTGTGGCGCAGGGGCACTTTCTGGGGTCAAAGCGTATCAGCCTGAACTATCTCTCGTTCGATTTTCAAGATGCCACCCACGCGGTTGTGACAACCAAAGAACGCTGGTTCGATGAACACTACCGCGGTGCGCCAGACTTCGGCAGTGAGCAGGAGAAAATCCGTGAGAATGGACCCTACGACCTCATTGTTACGTATACAATGGAAAAACAGGGTGACAGGTGGATGATTACGGAGATTGTCACCCGCTCACCTGAAGAGCGTTGATAGAGCCGAGCCATAACATATGGTGCAGCATATACGAAAAAACAGCCCGTCTCCGACTTCGCCTCCCGTCTGTCGTTCGTGCGGGATACCGTTGGTGACACGCTATGGAGACGGGCTGTGCCATATGTGTTTTCTGACCGGCGGAATGGAAACAGTTGTTGAGCTATTGAGCAGCCAGGTGCAGGAGACGCTCTTTGAAAATCTGATTGTTCTGAGCAACCAGGCTCATCAGCGCGAGCAGACCGACGCGGCCTTTCATTCGCTTTCTGCGGCCTACCACGCAGCCTATCAGCCATCGCAACTGGCAATCATCATCCAGGAGGCGCAGAGCCGGGCCGACGAATGGGCCGCCATCCTCGACGAGTGCGGGTCGGTGCGGGCGGAGGACTACCGACAGCTTGCCGAAGAAGCCATCCAACTCCGAGAGGATATGGTGGAGGCAATGGCAGGTGAGGGCAATGAAGAGGAACAGGAATAATCCCTACACATCCTCGTTGCGCTTCACCTGCTCGTAGAGTTCCGTGGTTTCGGGGAGCGGATCAATAGCGAGGTCATCCTGGAGGGCCTGGACACAGCGGGCATAGCTGCGGAGAGCCTGCGAGCGGCTACCGCTGCGAGCGTAGGCCCGTATCAATACCTGGTAGGCTTCCTCGTAGCAGCGGTCGCGACGGAGCACCCGCTCGCACATCTCAATAGCATGCTGCATATCCCCATTTTCGAGCAGACTGATGGACAGACTGGTTGCCGTGGACAGGTAGCGGGCCAGCAACCGCTCACGCTCTTCAAGCGTCCAGGAATCGTAGAGCGACTCAGCCAGGTAGTCGCCCTTGTAGAGGTTGATGGCAGTCTGGGCATTGCGAAGCACCAGGTCGGGGTCGCTCTGGGGGACATTGGTTGTCCGTAGCTCAAACTCATCAACATCAATCCAGCAGCCATAGGACGGGGCAAAGCTATAGGCCAGTCCCTGCCGCCGCACAAAGAAAGGCGTTGTCCGCGGGGGACGAAACGGCTCCAGCGCGGTATTGAGCGCGTTCAGGGTGACTTTGAACTGCCGCTCCGCCGCGTCGAGGTCGCTATCGGGCCAGAGCCAGGCGCAAATCTGCTCCCGCTGGAGCCACTGCCCACGGTGGGTGAGCAGCAGTTGCAGGAGCTGGCGGGCCTTTTCCCGCTGCCACTCACGAGACTGGATCTCATCCGTCCCGCGCCACACCCGAAAGCTGCCAAGCATCTGGATACGCAGGGTATAGCCTGGATGGTAGTCTTCAACCGACTCATCGGTTGCCACGGTGGGGAAGGCCTGGCGCAGGAGTTGTTGGGCAAAGGTTTTGTATTTTGAGAGCGAACGTCCCCGTAGTAGCAGGGGAATGAGCATCGCCATATCGCGGGGGCCAAAGAGCGTGGGAGCCGTGAGCAACCCTTCGTAGCCAAAATTTTGGGTTAGCTCCAGCAGTTCGGCCACCTGCTGGCTCACCTGCTCCTCGCTGCCGCGGCGGAGATACCAGAGGCCCCGCCAGAGCGCGACAACCGCCTGCCCGTAGTTGTCGCCGCCGCGGACAAAGCGGGGCAGGGCTTCGTCAAGCCACTCCAGGGCCCGTTTATCGCCATAGACAACAGCCGCGCCCCCAAGCGCAAGCCAGATAAGAGCCGCTATCCACTCGTCGCCGGAGGCTTTTGCAATGTGCAGTCCCTCGCGGGCGACCAGCTCGGCCTCAACCAGATCGCCCCCATGCCCATGGAGCAAGGCCAGCCCCATATAGCCCTCAACTTTTGTCCGCGATATTCCAAGCGCGTCGGCCAGGTCAAGCGACTGCTGGTAGTGCTGTCTGGCGGAATCCTCCCCGATGGGAGTAATGACCTGGTGAGCATGCCCCACGCGCATATGGGCAATGGATTCGGTTAGCTGTGAGCCACTCTGGATAGCTTCGAGCAGCCCGCGCAGGGCCATGGCGAATGCTCTCGCGCCATTGCCAAGCAGGGCGTAGAGCAGTGCAAGCAGGAGCAACGGTTCGCGGTGGGCCAGGATGGCAGGCCGCTTGCCCGGCGCGGCCTGGCTCCCCACCCCCAGGCTTGCCTCAAGCATATGGCGCGACTCGTTGAGCCGCCCGCTTCGGAGAAGCAACCGCGGCGGGAGCGAAGACACTGTCTCCGATGGGTGCGGGGACGTGGTGGGTTCTTTCGCTTCCTTGTCGGGTTCCTGCTGCTTCCCCAGACGAATCAAACGGTTTGCGCTGGTTTCCAGCAAAAAAGCGACATCAGCACGCCCCCGGTTGATCCAGTTTTCGGCCTGGAGCAGCAAAATTTCTGCCCGCTCAATATACTTCTCGGCGGGGAGCAGTTTCATTGCCTGCTTGAGCAGGGCCGCGGCGGGGGTCGGCTGCACCGTGTCGAGATAGACTTCGGCCTGGCCCCGCAGCGTCCGCGCCAGTCCCCCGTTGTCTTGTTCGCGCTGAAAAACCGCACCGGTCTGCTGATAGAACGTGATAGCATCCTCAAACCGTCCAAGCTGACGGGAAGCCGCAGCGCGGGCCTCCAGCAACGGAGGCCCCTGCTGGAGCAGCGGGGGCAGGCGGTCGAGCCACTTCAACATAGCCATTGCCCGCCCCTGCGCGATCCAGCTTGCTGCCACCTGCTCCAGGATTGCGGCCACCTGCTCATCCTCTCGTATCGTCATCAGGTGATAGAGCACTCCTTCGTAGTCGCCCCGCTTGCGGTAGTATTCGGCAATCTGCATATGGAAGTCGCGCCAGTTGGGGAGCCGCTGGATAGCTTGCTGCACCAGGTACGATCTGAAGAGGGGTTGATAGATGAACTTCTCGTCTTGCAACGATTCGACAAAGAGACACCGCCGCCAGACCTCCTCTATCATCTGTGGGGGGGCGATAGGCGCGAGGTCTGGCAACGCGGCGCAAATCTCGCTGTTGAACCAGCGGAGCGCGGCGGTGTGTAGCAGAAAATTTTGCACGCCCGGCGGCTGCTGGTCAAAAACCTGCTGGGTCAGGTATTCCACCAGCGGGGGCGTGAGCGCATCGCGACACATATCCAGCACATCAAAGACGCTGGACTGAGACGATTCTGGCTTTTCTTGCTGCTTGCCTTCGCTCTCTTCCGCATCCTTTCCTTGAGTCGAAACGAGCAACTGGAGCACCAACGGCCAGCCGCGGCAGTGTGTCACCAGACGATGGGTTTTCTGGGGAACAGGTTGTTCATAGAGCACAAAAAGGGCTTTTATCTCTTCACCTGTGAACGCCAGATCATGCTGCTCAATGTAGCGGATTTCTCCGCGAGCGTGGACAATGGGCATAGCATTGAGCAGGGGGCGATAGCGGGTTGAGAGGAGAATATGCAGGTTGGTCGGCTTGACCGCTATCAATCGTTCGATAAGCTGGCGGAGGATGGGCTGTGCGTCGGCTTCGTGGTAGTCATCCAGGATCAGGATGGTATCGCTGGTCAGCACGGCGGCCAGTTCGTTGACCAGCGTATCAAGTGTTGTAAGCGGGGCGAAGGAGCGCGCAGGCTTCTGCTGCTCCGGAGTTCCTGCGGAAATGATTCTGGTACAGGTCGGCTCATCGAAAATTTCGGCCATTCGCAGGGCCGCCACCAGGTGACAGAGAAATGAGAACGGCTCTTCGTCGGGCACAATGCGGCACCAGGCCACGGGATAGGGTGAACGGATAGCAAAGCCAGCCAGGGCCATCGTCTTGCCGCTGCCGGCGGGGGCAACAA
Source organism: Chloroflexaceae bacterium (assembly GCA_034436975.1). Lineage (GTDB taxonomy): Bacteria > Chloroflexota > Chloroflexia > Chloroflexales > Chloroflexaceae > JAAUSY01. Next base: position 5,008 of record DAOTUE010000071.1, on the reverse strand, counting down.
GCAGCGTCAGCGGATAGTCGGTGGCTTCGCTCAGGAGCGCGTCGAGCCGCTGGCGTTGGAGCAAGCGGGCATATTGCCGCGGAGGGGTCAGCCGGGTCAGCAAGATACTCTTCCCATCCGGGCTTTTTGTATGTTGTATGAACTCGCTTGTAACTCGTGTGCCTACCATTTTATGTAACGGTTAAAGAGAAAGGAATTTGTATCAATGGCTGATAAACAGGACCAGGTCCAGGAACAAATGTTAAACGCGCACGATCTTGCAATGCGCTCGGTTCGGGCCTGGAATGAGCTGCTGATGGTGAGTGCCGATATGGCCTTCGACGTGGTGTTGAAGAACTGGAACTACAACCGCAGCCTGCGGAACTCGACTGAGCAAGCAGTTGAGGACGCGCTCCGCACGCAGCAACAGTTGACCGGCGAAATGATGCAGGTCTGGCGAGGCTATACCAACAATGTCCAGGAGATCATTGAAAAGGCCGTTGATGGGAAGAAGTCCTCGTCGTCGCACTGAGCCAGGGTAGTCATTGCGGCGGCTCCATTCCAGAGACGAAGCCAGACACAGGGACAGACAAAGCGGGAGGCGTGGCAAACGCACAAGATGACGAGAACAGGCGGGGATGGGCCGCAAAGCCCATGCCCGCTGTTTCGCTGCTGGATATTCGCTAGAGCCGCTCAAAAATAGCTGCAATCCCCTGGCCTCCGCCAATACACATTGTTGCAAGGCCATAGCGTGCTCCCGTTCGCTGAAGTTCATAGACGGTTTTGACCGCCAGGATTGTCCCCGTCGCTCCGATGGGGTGCCCCAGCGAAATACCGCTACCGTGGGGGTTTGGCTGGTCTTCGGGCAGACCCAGCTCGCGATAGACCCCCAGGGCCTGGGCGGCAAAGGCTTCGTTAATCTCCCACAGGTCAATATCGCCCATGCTCAGGCCGGCTTTTTCGAGCACGCTACGGGTGGCGGGAACGGGGCCCATCCCCATAATCGTGTGGTCTACGCCAGCGTGCGAATAGGCCACCAGACGCGCCATTGGCTTGAGTCCGCGTTTTTCGGCCTCGCCCCGCTCCATCAGAACAACAGCCGCCGCCGCGTCGTTGATTCCCGACGCATTGCCTGCTGTCACCGTGCCATCGGGCTTGAACACAGGCCGGAGTTTTGCCAATCCCTCCTGGCTGGCATCGGTGCGGACAAACTCATCGGTCTCATAGCGTCTGGTTTCTTTTTTGACGCGGATTTCGATGGGCAAAATTTGCTCTTTGAACAAGCCATCGTTAATGGCCTTTGTGGCCCGCTGGTGGCTTTGCGCGGCCAGACGGTCCTGGTCTTCGCGGCTAATGCCATACTTTTCGGCAACGTTTTCGGCGGTGATGCCCATATGATACTTTTCAAAGGGATCGGTCAAGGCTCCGACCATCGCATCAATCACCTGGCCATCGTTCATCCGCTGGCCCCAGCGCAGGCCAGGCATCCAGTATTGCCCGCGGCTCATACATTCGGCCCCGCCACCAATGCCCGCGTTGATGTCGCCAAGCAAAATGCGCTGCGCAATCGAGACAATCGCTTCCATCCCGCTCCCACACAACCGGTTGACGGTCAACCCTGGTGTGGTTTCGGGAAGGCCCGCATTGACAACAGCCACACGCCCCAGGTAATGGTCGGCCGGTTCGGTGTGAATAACATTGCCAAACACCACATGCTCAATGTCGGCTGGCTCAACGCCGGCCCGACTGACTGCCTCGCGGACAACAGCGGCGGCCAATTCCCCCGGAGGTTTATCTTGCAAACTCCCCCCATATTTGCCGACGGCTGTTCGTACTCCACTCAATACCACAACTTCACGGCTCTGCCCCATATTCTCTAGCCTCCTGTCTATCCTGATTCCTCTTATGCTTCCGCCTCGGTAGTACGTTTTGAGTCCTTCGGTTTTTGTTCTTGTGGGCCCGCTGGTTTTTTTTCGGTTTCCTGCGTTTCTTCCGTTGTTTCGCCGGTCTCTTTGCTGCTGGCGAGGAAATTCTGGAACATTTGCGCCTGGGTTTTGAGCACCCCTTCCATCATTGCGCCCCAGGCCCCCATCGCTTTCTGGGTTTCTTCCTGAAAATCCGATACGTTCATTGTTGAGCCAGCAAGGGTTTGCGCGGAGCGTTTTTCGCAGGCTTCGAGCCTTCTGCGCAGGTCTTCGTTGCGCTCAAGCTGCTCCAGGTAGCGATAGCGGGGGACCACCCCCAGAAGTTTCCACCATTCCTCAAGCCATTCGCCGAACATCTGCGACTGGGCGTTGCTCTCCACCAGGCCCGGCATAAACTGGCCAAACCAGCGATTCAGGTAGTCGGCGTTTACGGCGTTGCCCGTGAGCATTTTTATAGCATCCTGAGCATTGCTACTGCCCCGCATCGCCTCCGACATCAGCGTAAACCAGGCTTCTATCATTTTTGGTGTTGTCATCATGCTTTGTTTTCAGTATGGTTTGTATGGCAGGGGAGGCGACTGCTCCCGCCCCCTGCCAGTCCGTATATTTCGTTATCTCTCGATCTGCTGGCCGGTTAGCTACGAGCCTGCAACCAGTTGACGATAGTGGGGGCCAGCCCTTCCTGGGCCTTGCGGCTTACATACATGCCAATGTGCCCCACGGGCCAGGGGCTTTCGGTGTAATCCTTGCTGCCAACATACTGTTGCAGGGCCTGCGACGAGGGCGGCGGCACCAGATGATCTTTTTCGGCAAACACGTTGAGCACAGGCATCTTGACGTTTTTGAGATCAATCGGCTTGTCGCCAATCATCAACTCGCCCTTGATCAGGCGGTTTTCCTGGAAGAAATAGGTTACAAATTCGCGGTAGGCTTCACCGGCCAGGTCGGGGCTATCAAAGATCCATTCTTCCATCCGCAAGAAGTTGAGCAACTGGTCTTTGTTGCCAGCAATCTCAATCATATCTACGTATTTCTGGATCATCAGGGCAAAGGGCTGGAGCATCAAAAATCCGAAGTTCATCAGGTCGCCGGAGATGTTGCCCATAGCCCGAACCATCAAATCGGCATCCAGGTTCGATCCCCACAGGTTGATGAGACCCGGTTTTTTTCCTGTGGCGTGGAAGTCTACCGGCGCAACCATCGCCACCAGGTTTTTGATCTTCTCCGGGTAGATAGAAGCATAGCACAGACTCATTGAGCCGCCCTGACAGATGCCAAGCAGGTTGATCTGGTCGAAGCCATGCTCTTCTCGAATGAAGTCCACACAGTTGTTGATGTAGCCATTGATGTAGTCGTCGAGCGTGAGCCAGCGGTCGGCGCGGGTGGGCGTGCCCCAGTCTATCAGGTAGACATCCATTCCCAGACTGACCATGTTGCGGATGAGTGAGCGATTCTCCTGCAAGTCGGCAACGTTGGGACGATTGACAAGGGCGTAGCAGATGAGGACGGGAACTTTGGCGAGTTTGCTCTGCTCAACCATCGGGGTGTAGCGATAGAGCGTCAGTTTTTCTTCCTGGTAGACGGCTTCTTTGGGCGTTTGCCCAACCTGAACGTCATCGTGGCTGAGCGAACTCAGCATTTTCATGCTGTCCAGCATCTTCTGGTTGATTTCGGCAAATTCATTGGCCACATCTTCGGGCCGCATTTTTATAGGGGTAGGAACGGTTTGCATAGGTAGCTCCTTTCTCATTTCTCACTGGCAGGGGCCGGCGCGGTGTCCGGCTTTTCGGCGGCGGGAGCAACTGGCTTTTCGGCGGCGGCAGGAGAGGACGATTTCCGGGTTGATTTCTTCGTGCTGCTGCCGCTGCTACTGCTCAAAGATGTGCCATTTTCCTTGAGGGCCTTTTTCAGGGCTTTGACCTCTTTGCGAAGTTCGTAGATATTGCGATGGGCCTCGTCCAGCTCGGTGCGGGTGGGGATGGGGCTGTATTTCATCAGCTCATCAACAATCCGCTGCTCTTCTATCCGATATTCCATATAGGTCTGGACAAAGGCTCCCTGCACCTGCGAATACTTGTCGGTGCGGAAGACATTGTCAAAGCTCTTGTCGGCGGCCGTTGTCCAGAGGCGCACCAGGTCGCGCACGCTCTCAACGGGCTTGCCCTGCTCGGCCCGGCTCATCATCTCGCGCAATACCTGCTCCTGGATGCCTGCAAACGCTTCTCCAATGAGCAGGTTGTAGTCGTTCATTGCTTGTATGGCTTTTTTCCAGGCCTGAAACCCTCTGGCGAGTTTCTCTTCCAGTTCGCGGGTAAACCCGACTCCCGGCATACTGGTAAAATTCCCCACCGTCTGGTCGTAGGTATTCCAGAACATGGTGGTCAGTTCCAGCAGTTCGTTGCTGCCGTTGCCCGCCATCGCCGCGCCCATGTGGCCGGGGGCGTTCTGAAACACCTTGAGCCAGGGTTGCGCCACGCTCTGCATGTATTGCATATAGTTTTGCCACATATTGGCGGTACCGGTTGTGGCCTGGTTCATCGTTGCTGCGTTGGGGAGCATCTGTTTGCGGAATTCTTCCATGTAGGATGAGAGGACGGTTTGCCAGTCTTCGCCTGCCTCCAGCTTTGGCATCATGATGTTCCAGGCTCTGGTGGTCATCTCCAACATCCGCATCATCGTTTGCTGTGCGGCCACAAACTGCCGCGATAGGGACTGTGAGGCCGGCGTGGCCCCGCCCATCAACGTTTCATATCCCTGGCTGGCCATTTTCTGCCATTGCTCAAAGAAGTTCATTCCCCCAGGAAACATAGCCCCGCCGGAAAACATCGTGGCAGGGTTGAATGTATTCTGTGCTATATCAAACCAGCTTTCCCACATCTTTTTCTGTGCGTCAGTCCAGACCTTTGCCATTGTCTCTGCCTGTTCGCTCCAGGTCATGCGTTTTCCTCCTCATAACTTTATTACTGTTTTCCTGGTGTCAACAACCACCTGCTGAAGCAGGTGGCTTGCCCTCGCCCGAAGGCAGGGCTTCAGGGGAGGTTGACAGCTCCCCACGGCTCCGTAGAACCGTATAGCGATTGCGAATAATGTTCGCTTGTACAGGT
>DAOTUE010000070.1:0-2190 GCA_034436975.1 Chloroflexaceae bacterium | reverse complement strand
CATTGTTGCTTCACTCCTGGTATAATTGCTACAAAAGAAAAAGCCCACCCCCTGACCAACAAAGCAAGAAGGGCGAGCCACGAACGTATTGAGCGTATTGTAGCACAGAATTGGTCAGGTGGGGAGAAGGAGCGAAAGGGAGTATGACAGACGATGCCGATATGCAAAGGAAGATAGCCGAACGCTTGAAGGAACAGGCAAGCCACGGAACCACAGATGCCCGACACTCCCAGGGATTTGTTGATCATCCCACGGGACCGGTTGACCAGGCGTTTGGCAATACCCGCGTCAATCAGGACAACTACGGTATCGTTGCCGGCGTGAACGAAGGGGTGTTGCTCGGCACCTACAACCAGCACACCACCATTGGCACGCTCCAGATCATTACCTGTAGTCCCCCAGATCCCTCGCAGAACCCCGACCCCGCAGAACTCCGCCGCTCCCAGGAGCAGGCCAATCGCAGCGAAATTGCCCTCCGCTATGCCGTCTGGCGGGCCCGCTACGCTCCCATCCCCATCCAGACATCCCTGATGGCAACCCCCATCAGTTCCCCCCGATTTATGGAGCGTGAAGACCTGCACTTTGAGGCTATCTCCCGCAAATTTGCGCACGCTTGCGATATTCCCGACCAGGATAATCCACAGGTATCTACCCACACCTTTACCGACCTGCGCGAGGGGTTACAACGGTTTGGCGACTTGCTGTTGCTTGGCCCCCCCGGCGGCGGCAAGACCACCGCGCTCTGGCGATTGGCCCTCGACCTGGCAGAAGATGGGTTGTACCGCGACCCCGACGCGCCCCTGCCTATCTTTGTGCGCCTGGGGGGATGGCAGGAACACCAGACCCCGATAGACCTGCTCAAGTACGAGCTGGCAAGTGCGGTGCTGACCGATCAGCACGACCGACGCTTTCCACTTGAAGCACATCGCAACCTTGTACCGTTGCTGGATAGCCTGCTTGCCAGCGGGCGGGTGGTGCTGCTGTGGGATGGCTTGAATGAGGTAACGCACGCGCATTTTGCACCAGCAGCAAAGGCTCTGGCTACATTCCATCGGGATCATCCCGGCCCGATAGATGGGCCACGCACCCGCAACGTCGTCACCTGTCGCGTTGAGGATTATCGGTTGCTGGTAGAAGAGCAGGCGGGGGAAGACCCGCTACCGCTGACGCAGGCAACCGTGCAGGGATTGGATGCCGAGATGATCCGTCAGTTCGTCATCTATCGGCTTGGGGATGAGACGGGGGCGGCCCTGCTCGAAGCCCTGACACTCCCCCAACACCGCATCCTGGCAGGACTGGCCCGCACCCCCCTGCTGTTGAATATGCTCTGTGAAGTCTACGAGAAGAAAAGAGCACTCCCGAACAGCCGGGGGGAGCTGCTTCAGGGATTTGTGCAAGGGCGGCTGAATTGGGAGGAGGAACGGCAATCAGACCGCTGGATTGACGCGGAGATCCAGACAACCGCCCTCGCTACTCTTGCCTATGAGATGACCGCAAGCCGTGGGCGCGGAACCAGTGTGGTCTGGAAGTGGGCGCGAACGCTCCTGCGGAAAGCAGTGCCCAGAAACGTTGACCTGGATCGTTTGTGTACGCTGGCACGGCAGGCAGACCTGCTGGAATTTCTCGGCGATGCCCAGATGGATGAACGCGCCCTGATGCTCCGCTTCACACACCAGCTTATCCAGGAGTATTTCGCCGCCCGCAGGCTCAAGCAGGAGATCGAGCGCGTCCGGCAACAAGTTCGGTCCTATGCCTGGCTCAGTTCCTCATTAACCTGGTTGCTGGAACGAGAATTGCGCCGCTACGCGGCACCTGGAAAGCGCACGGGATGGGAAGAAACGCTGCTGCTGCTTGCTGGTATTGAAGGCGAGACAGGATACGCGGCCGATCTCATCCGCACCTTTCTGAGCCAGCCGCTCCAGGCCGCACGGCTACTGCTGGCCAGCGGAGAGGACGGAGAGGACATTGACCCCCTGCTGTTGGAAGAAGTGCGGCAAGCTCTGGCACAGACGATGACGGATACCCAGATACCAGCACGCAACCATGTTGAATCCGGGCGGGTGCTTGGCGACCTGGGCGACCCGCGCCCCGGCGTGTGCTCCCTGCCCCCCGCGATGGTCAGGATTGAGGGAGGCGAGTTTATGATGGGCGACGAGGATAAAGCACATCCTGTGTCTATCTCCACGTTCG
>DAOTUE010000069.1:0-20750 GCA_034436975.1 Chloroflexaceae bacterium | reverse complement strand
GACGCGCTTGCATCGGGGCAAGTGAGACGCTTGCGCTCCCAGGAATCAGGGATTGCCCGAACACAGTGAACGCTTACGATTTATCCATTATCCTATCCATTATCCTATCCATTATCCTATCCATACGCTGGCGGCATTGACATAACCTGCCCCCCCCCCCTTCTACCCAGTATCAGCCGAGGTGACATCGTCAAGATCATCGCTGCCGATTTCCCAGTTGACGCGATATATGAGGGCCAGGAGCAACAAAACGATTCCCAGGCTGCTGAGCATAGCAACATAGGTGAAGACCTGGGCCAGTGGGGTGACGGTCCCTTCCGTCCCCCCTATCTCCCCGGCCTGTCTCCCGACGTGCCCGCTGGCCTGCCCGCCAATTTGAAAAAGTAGCAGATTGACCCCGTGGCCAAGCAAAATAAAGCCGAGCAACAACTTGACCATGCTGCGTCGTAATAGGAGATAGCTTGCACTGGCAAAGAGCACTCCGATAATCAGAGACATCACGATGATCATGGTGTGTCCTTCGTTTCGGGTGGTGTGGGTGGTTCTAACGCTTCTTCCGAGCGGGACGCAGCCCGCGCCTGGTCGCGCTGTTCGGAGAAGAGGAGAACCATATGGGTTGTTGTGCCTACCATCAGCAAGAAGACCCCCACATCAAAAAGCATTGGCGTTTCAATCTCGACCGGTCCGATACCAGGAATGGTATACGCTATCTGGAGACTGGTCAAGAATGGTTTGCCCGCCCCCATACTGGTCAACCCCCAGACCAGAGCAAAGAAGAGGCCAAACGTAGCCAGCATGAAAGGATCAAATGGCGCGACCTGCCGCACGCGGGCCGGGCCATAGGCCAGCACCAACAACACCACGGCCGAGGCTGCCACCCCCCCCCCGATAAACCCTCCACCGGGCATGCTCCCGCTGCGCAGCAGCAGAAACAGCGACAGCACCACGAGAAGCGGCAGCATAACCCGCGCAACGGTCCGCAAGATGATCGAGTCGTACATCGGCTTTTCCTCACTTGCAGCGCAAACGCAGCAGACTGAATACACTCAGCAGGGCCAGAAACAGAACAACCATCTGTCCCACGGTATCAAATGAGCGAACATCTACGAGAATAGGTTGCACAACAGCACGTCCCTTTTCCAGCATCGTGGCGGTGTGCTGGTCTGCCGGAGATGCTGGCGTGAGGGAAGGGGCCGGCCCGGCGACAAACTGTCTTGCGGCAACGGCCAGCGACAACCCCGCCATAACCACGCCAACGCCTATGCCTATCAGCACGTCGCGCACCCGTATGCTATAGCGGGAGTAGACCTGGAAGCGGGCAGGTAGTATCGAAAACACCTTCACAAAGACAACAGCCAGGAGGATTTCGACAAGCAGTTGGAGCAGCGCAAGGTCGGGCACGCCGGAGAGGACAAAAAACAACGCCATCATCGCCCCCACAATCCCGATTGAAATCATGGCCTCCAGGCGTGAGCGTGCCCGCAGCATCAGCACAATACCCACGGGCATCAGCAGGGCCGCCAGCAAAATATGCTGATGCGCGAGCATATCATCCCACAACACCTGCGCCGGGGGAAGGTGAATTTCTTGCAATGCACGCTGCAAAAAAATGGTACCGGCAATACCTGGCCACATAATCAGGATAGTTGCTATGTATGTCCGCAATCTCCCCCCCTGTAAAAAGCGGCTCAGAACCGCAGCATTGCGCCGGAAGTGCCTGGTTATGCTGCCTATGAGCACCTCGGTCTGGAAACGGGAGAAAAAGGGCCAGCGCATTGAGGCTATCTGTTGCTCGGAAAAAGCCATCATAAACCCGATGGCAAACACCATCATACTCAGCATCAAGGCGGGATCAAACCCATCCCAGAGTGTCAGGCTAACGGCTTGCTCCGCCTCTGTCCCCACGCCGGTCCCGGTGCCGGTCATCGTCGCCACCGCCGGGCGGAGCAGGCGGCGCACGGATGAGAGCACCCCCAGGCTGAGCACGAGCGACAAGCCCGCCAGCAAGCCGGTTGGCACTATCATACTCGGTGGGGCTTCGGGCCCCTGGTGCTTCGGGGGCCCCGTCCCCCCTCGGAAGAACCGCAGCAATCGCCACGCATAGCCAATGGTCAACCCCCCGCTCAAAACCATACTGCCCAATGTCAGGTAGCCTATCGTTGGAGGGAGCACAGGCCGCTCACTGGTTATGGCCACGATGCCCGCCCCAAACAGCGCGTCTCTTGCAACAAAGCCGAACACCCCCGGCACCCCCGCCAGCGAGAGGACCGCAAGCGTGGCCAGCGTTGCCGTGACAGGCAGTGCGGCCCGCCGCTCCCCCGTGTTCACACTTCCTGCTGGCGGGTGCAGGTTGAGTGTCCAGCCACGTCTCTCCGCAATCCCCACCGCCAGAAAGAGAGAGCCACTCGAAAGCGCGTGCGCCAGCACCCCCGCGGCAAACCCTGCGGCTCCCTGGCTCCCCCCCAGACCAATGGCCGTGGCAAGCATCCCATTCCAGCTTATGGTGTTCCAGGCCAGGAGCTTTCGGGGGTCGCTCTGGGAGAAGGCCCGGACTGCTCCGACCAGCATGGTGGCTACTCCAACCAGCACAAGCGTAATGCTCCAGAATGTGCTTTCCCCCAGGACAGGCGCAAGCCGAGCCAGCAGATAGAGGCCAGTGGCGGGGAGCATAGCGCAGCAGAGAAAGGTGCTTGCAGGTGTCGGGGCCGTCATCGCTGGCGGCAACCAGAATGAGAAAGGTAGCAGTGCAGCATACACAAAACACCCGACAAAAACCAGCACGAGTATGGGATGGTAGAGCGAGGTCATGGTGATACGGCTCCCTGTCGCGAGAATCGCCTGCAACGATCCCGTTTCGTTCATCGGGGTGCCGCTGCGCCGGGCGGCTTCGGCCAGCAGCAGCAGCCCGGCCAGCAGGGCCCCGCTCGCTACCATCAGGATAATGAGCGATTGGTATGCTCCACGGCGTGCGTTCGGTTGTTCATAGTGGAACCCGATCAGCAGAAACAGGGGGACGATAGAGAGTTGCCAGAACACCGCCAGCGTGACGACCTGCTCGGCCAGGACAACACCAAGCATTGCCCCGATTGCCACCAGCACAGCGAAGAAGAAGAGACCGCCTCGCCGTTGCTCTCTGGCATTGGAAAGAAACGCGCTGCTATAGAAAACAACCAGTGTTCCCACCCCGCAGATAACCAGGGCAAACACCAGGCTAACCCCGTCGAGCAGAAACGCCGCCGATACCCCCAGGCTTTCCACCCAGGGAGAGACCTCAATGATCGTCTGGCCTTCAACCACATCGGGGATATGCAAGGCAAAGAAGAGGAACAGGAGCAACGGAACGCTGGATAGTACCCTGGCCCAGGCCCGCTGCGGGAGCCAGCGAACGAGAAACCCCGCCGGTGCCGCAAGAAAAGGGGCCAGGACTATCCAGAAGAGCATCGGGTGTCGCTCCTGATTCCCTCAACAGGTTATTTCTGGGGGGGGGGCAGCCGGCAGCTACCCACGCTGTTCTCACGACAACCGCGAGCACGTTGTTTAGCTGCAATGCAACTACCGTAGCACGGCCAGACCTGGTCCGCCCGATGATACGTGTTCTGCCCTCGCTCCACCGAAAGTGCCGTGACCAGTGCTGATAACGAGGATTGAAAAGCCGAATGCGTCGTCCGGTCAATGGGTTGTGAGCATGGGTTTGGGTTCCTTTGAAGTTGTTGCACATAGGATAGGCTAACCACAGGTTTGGCTCCTCATCTGTTCCACCGCGTGCTATTGGGATAATATGGTCAATCTCAAGCGGTGTAAAGACATAAAGACATATTGCTGCTGGCTCTGGCAATACCCACAACGATCACCAGCTTGTTCTCGTACCCGTTTTCGTATAGTATCAGGAACATCGGGACTCATGATGAGATCATGAGGTCGCCATTGTTCCCCGTAAACCGCGTCTGACGGCTTCTTGCAGGGCCTGGGCTTTGCGAAACAATCCGGTATGATAATGGTCCATCAAGGTAAGCAATGTTTTGCGTTCGTCGTCGGAGAGTATACCGGCTTGCTGGCGATCAAGGAGGATGGAAAGTTGCTGTACCCTGGCTGGTTCCATCCAGGAATCCGCCAGCACCAGCACTTGTTCATCTGAAAGTTCAGCCATTGATGTCCCCGGTTCACTTTCAGTGGAGAGTGAAGGCAACGAGAGTTCAATTGTTGTTGCAAGAATATCTGCTACCCGAAGACCAGTCATGTTTGCCAGGCTTCTGTCCCGTTCATAGATTGTGTCGGGTAGCGTTATTGTTATCTGGGTACTCATATGTTCTCTCCCCTTGTTTTTCAATTCTGAAATCTTGTAAGCGTTCATAGTGTTGGGACAATCCCTGGGAGCACAAGCGTCTCGCTTGCCCCGATGCGTATCCCTCTCCCAATCCCTCCCCCCACTGGGGGGAGGCCAGGTGGGGGACGGAACGATTACGAAACCTTTTCTATCCCTCTCGCCGTGCCCCGGCCCCCTCCGGGCGAAAGCCGGCTGGCCAACGGGTATGCGCATCATACCGCGCATCACGTAACACTGCGTTGGTGAGGTCGGCTCTGCTCAGGTCGGCCCCGCGCAAATCGGCCCTGCGCAAATCGGCCCTGCGCAAATTTGTCCCGGCAAGTTCGCTGTTTTCTAGATTGGCCTGCTGCAAAGTTGCCTGGCTCAGGTTGGCCCGGTGCAATATCACGCCGTGGAGATTGGCTCCGTTCAGGTTGGCTCCCTGCAAGTTGGCTTCGGGCAGGTAGAGGTTTGACAGATCTTGCCCGTGCATATCGCTCTGGGCAAGCTGAAGCCCGGTCCCGGCCCGGGTAATCTGTTGCTCGACATCCTGGCGGGTCAGCTTCTTTCCCTCCGGGCGGGGGGGCACTTTCTCATTGCCGGGGGGAGCACCGGGACCCGAACCACTACTCCGCTTGAGCAGGTAGGAGAGGATGGGCGGCGGGAGCAGTGTGCTAAAGATAACCATGATGATGATAACGGAGAACGCTTCGTTGCTGACCACACCAAGCGATTTGCCTGTCATCGCAAAGATGAGGCCCACCTCGCCTCGCGGGACCATGCCCCACCCCACAATCATCTTGTTGACCTTGCCCGCAGCAAACCCGGCAATAAGTTTGCCGATAATAGCCGCAAGCGTGATACCGAGCGCAACCAGAACAATCTGGAGATCGAACAGAGCTTCAAGACTGACCGCCATACCTGTTGTCACAAAGAAGATTGGCACAAGAAAGAGGCTGATGGGTTCGATCATCTCTTCAATATGGCGCACATTGTGACGGTTCATCACCACGTACATCTGATCTCGCAACTCTGAGCCGGGGCGGGCTATCATCTTCGAGAAGCGATCTTTTAGCTCCGGGTCAACCCGCTCAAGGCATTCGCTGACGGCCTGCACCTCCGAGGTATCCATAGCCTGACGAACACGCTGTTTCAGGCCAGTATCCGATTGCTCAATGCACTGCTGGATTTCGTCCACCATCTCCGGATTGTCAAAGAAGTGGCGAAACTGCCGCGAATCGAGCACCAGCCCGGCGGCAAACGCCCCGACAATGGGAGCGAGGCCCATCAGTTCGGCAATGTAGGCAAACAGCAACCCCATGCTTATGGCAACGGTAAACTTCAGGCCGATACCTCTCGAACGGGCGAAGAGTTTGTTGAGTGCTTCGGCAATGTATTTGCTGGAAAGCAGGGCGGCCCCCAGGAAGAGCACCGCTTTGAGAATGATAAATCCGACAGCAAGCGTGCTGACATCCCCCTCCTGCACAATGGCCGAGACGATGGCCAGAATAACCAAACCAAGCACATCGTCAATGACGGCCGCACCGAGGATGATATGGGCTTCGGGGTCTTGCAGACGGCCCAGGTCGCGAAAAACCCGTGCGGTGATACCAACCGAAGTTGCGGTCAGCGTTGCTCCCAGGAACAGGTAGGTATGGAACGATAGCCCTGGCAGCAGCCACGGCCCGACGATATACGTTCCCAGCACAAAGGGCAGAACCACACCGATAATGGCGACGAGAAACGCCCGTATCCCGACCTTTTGCATATCAGCAACGTCGGTCTCCAGACCCACCTGAAACAGCAGGACAATGACCCCCAGTTGAGCCAGAAATGCAATATGCTGGTCGGCTTCAATTTGCTCAAAAACGCCAATCCCGATGAGTGTCAGGTTGCCGAGGATGACCCCCATCACCAGCTCACCCAGGACCGATGGTTGCCCAAATCGCTCAACCAGTCCCGCCGCTTTTGCCGCCACAAGGATAATGGCAATCCACAACAGCGTAATTCCGACACCGTGGCTTGGTGCTCCCTCTTCCGCAGCACGCTGAAGCGCAGGCTGTAAAACAGAAACACCGGTCATGGCCGGATGGACAAACGAAAACATAGGATAGTTGCTCTGCTCCTAACTATTGTTGTAACCTTGCAAAATGCAGAACCCCCCTGCAGAAAAACGAACGTCCCATATCATACCACACCATATCATAAAGGCAAGAGACGGAGATTGCAACGTTGCACTCCGCCCCTTGCCAGGAATTGATGATCAGGCTATCAGGCTATTTTTAGATAGCGTGCCTGTTGTCCAGATTGCGTCACGTCTGGTCTAGTGGCTACTTGCAGACCCCGACGCACGCGGCACCCGCACGTTCTCCACCAGTTCCTGGATGTGCAGCGGCGGCGGCGGGGTGAGGCGTGACACAATGAACGTCACGATGAAGTTCAGAGCCGCGCCCACGGTGCCAATGCCCTCGGCACTGATGCCGAACACCGGGTCCAGGATGCCCGCCTTGACCACGATAATGTAGCTTGCCGTGAAGATAATCCCCAACGACATACCCGCAATCGCGCCAAAGTTGTTGGTCCGTTTGTCGAAGATCCCCAGGATGATGATGGGGAAGAAGCTGGCTGCTGCCAGACCAAAGGCATACGCCACCACCTGGGCCACAAATGCTGGCGGGAAGATACCAAGCAAGCCGGCGATGATAACCGCGAAGAGAATGACAATACGCCCGACCAGGAGTCGCTGCCCTTCCGTCGCATCCGGCTTGATCAGCCCGTAGAAGATGTCGTGGGCAACAGAGCTGGAGATAACCAGCAGCAGACCGGAGGCGGTGGACAACGCGGCGGCAAGACCACCCGCAGCCACAAGCCCGACAACGAAGGGCGGCAGCCCGGCAACCTCTGGCGTTGAGAGCACGATAATATCGCGGTCAATATAGACCTCGTTGCGAGATGCGGGGTCAGGCTGGTTCTCTTTTTTGCCAATGAGCGCATCGCCGCCCGCCATCGTCACCCCGCCATCTTTCTGCCAGGTGGGGGGCGTTGCACCCTCTGGCCACCAGGTTGCTCCTGTTTCGTTGGGATAGGGCACCCCGTCCGGTCCTACCCCTTTATCTTCGGAGAAAAGCAGCAGACCAGGCGTGCGCCAGGCTGGAATCCAGGGGTTTTCCTGCTCAAGCTGAGCAATGGAGGCCGGGTTTGGCTGGAATATCGTGGTACGCTCATCGTTCCGGATGGGTTCGAGAATCCGCTCAAGTGCCTTGGGGTCCTGTGGCAGGGTGAGATCCGAAGGAACCGTGCCCCCTTTGATGGCACTGATCTGCTCTGTTGTGAGCTGCACTTCTTCAGCCCTCGTGATTTTCGTAATGATATTGTGTTTGGCGATAACGGCAATGGCCGGAGCCGTGGTGTAGAGCAGGCCAATGAAGACCAACGCCCAGCCAGCAGAGAAGCGGGCTGCTCGCACATTGGGCACCGTGTAGAAGCGCACAATGACGTGGGGCAGGCCAGCGGTGCCAATCATCAGTGCAATGGTGATGAACAACACGTCCTGCATCGGCTTACCCGCAAACGGGGTAATGTACTCTTTCAACCCCAGGTCAATCTGAAGCTGGTGGAGATTGGGGGCCAGATCGCTGAAGGTGAAGGCAAGCTGTGGAACCGGCCAGTCGGTCAGCTCCATGCTCAGAAAAATCGCCGGCACAAGGTAGGCAAAGATGAGCACGGTATACTGGGCCACCTGGGTCCAGGTAATCCCTTTCATTCCCCCCCAGATAGCAAAAAACGCCACAATCGCCATACCAATCGTCACGCCGAGCCAGACTTCAACACCCAGATAGCGGCTGAAGACAATGCCAACCCCACGCATTTGCCCGGCGACGTAGGTGAACGAAACGAAGATGGCGCAGATAGCCGCAACAATACGGGCGGTCTTCGAGTAGTAGCGTTCGCCCACGAAGTCGGGGACGGTATACTTTCCAAACTTTCGCAGGTAGGGAGCCAGCAGCATGGCCAGCAACACATAGCCGCCCGTCCATCCCATCAGGTAGACCGAGCCATCATAGCCGAGGAAGGCAATCAGACCCGCCATCGAGATAAACGAGGCTGCCGACATCCAGTCGGCGGCGGTGGCAGCACCATTTGCAATGGCTGGCACGCCCTGCCCAGCAACATAAAACCCTTTCGTATCGCGCACGCGGTTGGCCCACCCGATGTAGAGGTAGCCACCAAACGAAAGGATGACCAGGATATAGGTCCAAATTTCATTTTGCGACAAATCCATAGTGTGTGTTCCCCTTCCTCAATTACTCGTGAACATCAAATTTCTTGTCGAGAAAATCCATTGCAAAGGCGTAGACGAAAATGAGCACGACGAAGACATAGATGGACCCCTGCTGAGCAAACCAGAAACCAAGCGGCAGTTGCCCAATCGTAATGTTGTTGAGTGGCTCAACAAAGAGGATGCCCGCCACATAGGAGACCAGGGCCCAGATCACGAGCAGGCTCAGGATGATGATGATATTCAAACGCCAATACTTCTGCATCTGTTCTGCCAAATTCGAGGAGGGCGCAAGCGGTTTTTCTGGTTCCGGTGGTGGCGGCGATGCTGGCTCACCTCCGCCGGGCGGTGTTGGTGCCCCCCCGGCGGGTCCTCCTCCGGACTCCTCCGATGGTAATTCCTGTGTTTTGTCATTCTCTGCCATACAAAAACTCTCTCTCTTTATTACAAAACTCTTCTTCCCGACAACCAGATACACAGACCGATGCTCCCCACAGTGCAACGGGCTATGGGCGATATAGGAGCATCTGCTTTCCCGAATGGTCCCGGATGTGTTTCACTCGTTCCGCGAGCATTGCCGGCCTGCGCATAGGACATGCAAAAAACGCATCCTTTTGCGTGCGCTTCTGCGTGCGCATCGTAACAGATATGATAAAAGGAAATCTTGAGGGTATAATAAGAAATCTGTAAAGTTTTGGTAAAGGGAGAAAAAGGGAATTGTCACAAACAACGGATAGTTATGATGGACGGGTTGAAGGGGATGTGTGGGCTATGCGCGATGCTTCCTCTGGCTGACGCATCATCTGCCGGCTCGCCAGCGGCAGGGTAAACCGAAAATCGGCCCCGTGGCCTGGCCCTGCGCTGCGCACGCGCATTTCGCCCCCCTGGGCATAGACCAGGTGGCTGGCAATGGTTAGCCCGATACCACTCCCACCGCTGCTCCGCGAACGCGATTTATCCACGCGATAGAACCGCTCAAAGAGGTGTTTCAGATGCTCCGGCGCAATGCCGATGCCCGTATCTTTGACCGAAACAATCGCGTAGCCCTCAATATCCCAGGCCTGCAACCGCACCCTCCCCCCGGCGGGGGTATAGCGCAGCGCATTGTCGAGCAGGTTGATAACAATTTGCTCGACGCGGTCCGGGTCGGCGCAGATGGAAGAGATGTTTTCTGGTAACACCGGTTCAAGCGAAACATTCTTGTTGCGAAACGAAGTTTGAAACCGAAGGGCCAGATCCCTGAGCAGCCGGGCCAGGTCAATCGGGCGGGGGTTGATGGGAATTTGCCCGGCCTCGGCTCGCGAGAGTAGCTCCAGATCCTCTATCAAGCGTTGGAGCCGCACAGCCTCACGCATAAGCAGGGCGAAGGTCTGGGGCTCGGGCTTGACCACCCCATCAATCAACCCCTCCATATAGCCTTCAATGGTGGCCAGGGGGGTCCGCAGTTCGTGGGTCACATCGGCCAGGAGCGCAAGCCGCCGTTCTTCCGTCTTTTCCAGGGCTTCGGCAAGCTGGTTGACGCTACGGCACAACTCCGAGAGTTCATCGTTGGAGGTTATCGTCATTCGTTCGCGGTAGAAGCCGAGCGAGAGGCGGCGACTGACCTTTGAGATTGCCTGGAGCGGCTCGACAATGCGGCGGGTGACAAAGAGGTTGACCAGGATGGCCGCTGAGAGCGCGGCGAAGGCTCCGGCGAGCAGGGCTTCGTGGATTACGGTTTGATACCGCTGGTAGAGCGAGGCCGTTTCTTGTTCTTGCTCCTGCTGGAGCAGAGAGAGCGACGCTGGATTTCCCGTTCGTACCGGTTCGCGGGCAATCTCCGGCGGAACCGTCTGGATCAGCGTTGCCCCGGCCATCAGGTTTGCAATCGTCATAAAGACGGCTACAGCAATGATGATAATAACCAGGTGCGAAAAAAACAACCGCCAGCGAATCTGGTTGTACCATTTCATGGCTACCTACTTCATGGCTACCTACTTCATGGCTATCTACTTCATGGCTATCTACCGATAAACTTGTAGCCAACTCCACGGACCGTCTGAATACAGGAGGTACTCGGATCGGTATTGTCACAATCAATTTTTCGCCGCAATGTGCCAACATGCACATCAACCACGCGGTCTATTCCATCGAAGTCATAGCCCCACACGCGCTGCAATAGCTCGTCGCGGGTGAAGACCCGCCCTGGTTGGCAGGCCATGGTGTAGAACAGCTCAAACTCGCGGGGGGTCAGGGCAATGAGTGTATCGGAACACCAGACCTCGTGCCGCTCCGGGTCAATCGTCAGGCTGTCGAAGTGGAGCGAAGAGCGCGGAGTGGGGCCATTTGCGTCCTCGGCTTTTTTGCGGCTACGGCGCAAAATCGCTTTGACCCGTGCAACCATCTCGCGGGGGCTAAAAGGCTTGGTGAGATAATCGTCGGCCCCAACAGAGAGGCCTATTAACTTATCTACTTCATCGGCACGGGCCGTCAACATCAATACATAAACCGCCGATTCCTGGTGCAGCAGACGACACACTTCCACGCCATCAAGACCGGGCAACATAATATCCAGGACCACAAGGTCTGGCTTGACGCTGCGAGCCAGGCTCAGGGCTGTCGGACCATCGTAGGCCTGATGAATTTCGTATCCTTCGGCTACCAGGTAGTTTCCTACCAGATCAACAATCGGCTGTTCGTCATCCACTACAAGAATCGTTGCTGTTGCCAATGCAACACCTCATACCTCTTTGTTCTGGCGTATTCTGGTACGTCGTTGTCCTGTCTCTCTATCATACCACAGGTTGTGGCGAACAGGTGCTCCGCGTATTCTGGTTCTTGTCGTCTCAGCCCTGCATGGCTTTTTACACCACCCAATTTTTGTGATATAATACAAAAGCGTGTTGTAGTTTGAAACATGCAAAAAGATTCGAGAAACCTGTTTCAATAACTCTGGAGGTGATGCAATGAATTGGGCCCTGCAAACGTATGATCCGCATGCGGTCAATCACTTCGGTTTCGATAACCCGATTCTGTACCTGATGATGGCGATCATCATTATACCAACGGTTTTCTCCTTCTACTACGGCAAAGCCTACGTCGAGTCCGTGGAGAGGAAGGGGCAGAAAATAGCCGAAAAGAAGAAGAAAAAGGGCTAATCCGCTGGCTGAAAGGTAGCAAGGATATACAGCGTTTTAGCATCAGGTAGAACGGGAGACGGCGAAAGTAAAGAAAAACCACCCCGGAGGGAAGGGCAACCGGGCACTCCTGCCAGGGTGGTTTTTCTGATTGTGAAAAGTGGACGAAGCTATGACACAACCAGTGGTGATTGTTGGCGGCGGTGTGGGGGGAATGGCAACGGCTATCCACCTGGCGCAACAGGGACGCAAGGTCCTCATTCTGGAAAAAACGGGGCGCGTGGGGGGCAAAATGAATATCGTCCAGGAGGACGGGTTCACATTTGATACCGGCCCCTCGCTCTTTACGATGCCCGCCATCCTGCGCGATCTCTTTGCCGCAGCCGGGCGCAACTTCGATGATTACCTGAGCATTGATCTGGTCGAACCATCGTTCCGCTATTTCTGGCCCGATGGAACACAGTTTGAGGCTTCGCAAAAGCTGCCGCTCTTTGTGCAGGAGGTGGCTCGCCTTAGCCCCCCCGATGTGGCCAACTATTTTCGCTTCCTCGGCCACATTGCCCAGGTCTACCGCCGGGTGGCCGACCCGTTTCTCTTCCATGCGTTCACCGGAATCAAAGATTTTTTGCGCCCCGAACTGGTGCGCGATGGCTGGCAAATTGATGCATTTCAGAGCGTGGACCAGACCCTGCAAAAATTCTTCCAGAGTCCCTACCTGCGCCAGATATTCAACCACTATCCCTCGTACAATGGCTCATCGCCCTACGAATCGCCCGGTACCTTCAACGTGATTGCCTATGTGGAACTGGCCGAGGGGGTGTGGTATATTCGCGGTGGTATGTATCAGCTTGTCCGCGCCATCCAGCAGCTTTGCACCGAGTTAGGGGTTGAAATCCGCACCCGCAGCGAGGTCAGCAATGTCTTGCTCGAAGGCAAGACGGCTCGCGGGGTGCGCCTGACCGACGGGGAAGAAATCGAAGCCTCCTGCGTGGTTATCAATGCCGACCCGCACTATGCCTATCAAACACTCCTGCCCGGCCAGCAGCAAAAAGCGGCCGACCTGGCCCGCCTCCAGCCTTCGGCCAGCGGCTTCATTATGCTCCTGGGCATCAACCATATCTATGAACACCTGAACCATCATAACCTGTTTTACAATGACGATTATCGGCTGGAATTCGACGCAATCTCCCGAAAACAAGTGCCGGCGGTTGATCCAAGCGTGTATGTCTGCTCAACCTGCCTGAGCGACCCGCAGCACGCCCCGACCGGCCATATGAACCTCTTCTTTCTCATCAATGCGCCACCGCTGACCGACCGCGTCAACTGGGAGAACGAAAAAGGCCCCTACCGCGACCTGATTATCCGGCGGCTTGAGCGCATGGGGTTGACCGACCTCCACCGCCATATCGTTTTTGAAAAAATCATTACCCCGCTGGATATGCAACGCCACTACCACGCCTCCCGTGGGGCTATCTACGGGCTGGCCTCGAACAACCCGCTCAGTGCCTTTATGCGACCCAAAATGAAACCCAACGAGTTCAGGCGGCTCTATTTTGTCGGGGGGGGCACGCATCCGGGCGGCGGGATACCCCTGGTGGCTCTTTCTGGCAAAGCGGTTGCCCAACACATCGCCTCTGATAAATATATTCAATGAAATTCCAAAAATTCCTTTATC
The DNA here is from genome assembly GCA_034436975.1 of Chloroflexaceae bacterium. Lineage (GTDB taxonomy): Bacteria > Chloroflexota > Chloroflexia > Chloroflexales > Chloroflexaceae > JAAUSY01. The sequence goes on along the minus strand of DAOTUE010000069.1, from coordinate 7,377 downwards.
TGGCTTTGTAATGGCAAAAAATTGTATTGGAAAAATTCCGGAAAACGACTTTTTTCCAGAAAAAACCTGTCTGTACTGACAATACAGAGGGCGGTTTTATCCCTTTGCAATAGTAAAAACAGCCCGACAAGAAAACAAAAGAGCGATTTGACAACCAGATCATGAAGCGATTTGTTTATTCGCAAGGAACAAGATTTTGTGGTATAATACAAGCGTGGTGCTGCACCGAGACGTAATGTACGGGCAGAAATGAGGAGGGAAACGATTCGCAAGGTTATATCAGGTCGTTCGACCACGGGGGTTTTGGTTACATAGAAAAGCAACCGTAGGCGTTCAACTCTGAGAACAACACAGGGCATGGGAGGGCGTAAGAAAAGGTTCGTTCCCTGAACATTCCTGTGGCCATTTGTCCGAAGCAACTATCGTTTCCTTCTAAAAATCGTAGGCAATCTCGCCCGGACAGAAATAGTCCGTTGCAGTCATTCGTTGGGAAGGTTGAAGTTAAACAGACACTTTGCTCTCATAAGTATCATGGGCAGGTGTCCTGGCTGGTGAATAGTCATTTCATTCTCAGGAGGTAGTACAATGGATTGGGCTTTGCAATCTCATGATCTGCATGCAGTAAACCACTTTGGTGTTGGCAATCCGGTTCTGTACATGATGATGTCAATCATCATTCTGCCGACGGTCTTCTCGTGGTTCTATGGGAAGACGCAGATCGAGAAGGATGAGGACTAAAGCAGCCTGTTCTCGCGTGCTGCGGTAGTCTGAAGAGGCCACAGGAACACAAGACTACGCCCTTATGCGTTCCCGGTTGTTCCTGTTGTAAAAACGCAAAAGTCGCTCTCTCATAATCGAAACCTCTGGCGGGGTCGCTTCTGGCGAGACCCGCCGGAGTGTTTTTTTGCCCCCATTTACCCTATGAAATCCGCTCGTTTTGTCGTTGGGTTGCTAGTTGCGGCCATCGCGCTTGTTGCGCTTCTCCCACGCACCATCACGCTGGATGATTTTGTTACCTACGATGAAGCCTACCACTGGATCGGGCGAACCGAACGATTTGCCGAAGCCTTGCGCCAGCACGACTGGGCCCGCACCTACCAGACCGGACACCCCGGCGTGACAGCGATGTATCTGGGGAGCCTGGGGCTAACGCTCGAATCGCTCACCACGGGCCACAACAATGAATCTGACCACTCTCCGCCTCCATCGCCCATCGCACACCTGGCCGTGATGCGCTGGCCCGCCGCCGTGCTCCATGCACTGGTGATTCTTCTTTCGTTCCTGGTCCTGGTCGCTGGTCGGCTCGTTTCGCTGCCCACTGCGCTCATTGCCATGTTCCTCTGGGCCACAAGCCCGCTGCTCATTGCCCACGCCCGTCTGCTCCACCTCGATGCATTGCTGACCGATTTTGTCACGCTCTCGCTGCTCTGTGTGCTGGCGGCTTGCCGTAGCCCGCGTCCGCTCCGCTGGTTTGTGGGGGCCGGGTGCGCGGCGGGGTTATCCCTGCTCACCAAAGGTCCGTCCCTCATATTGCTCCCGACAACTGGCCTGCTCCTGCTCTGGCAGATTCCTGCCCCTGGCCTGAGGGATCGTCTGCGGTCAACGTTCTTTTCCTACCTGCTCTGGCTTGGTATTGCGCTCGTCGTGGTTGTTGCGCTCTGGCCGGCCCTCTGGGTCACGCCGCACCTTGCGTTGGAACGCTATATTGAAAAAATTCTATGGGAGGGCAATAATCCCTACACCCGCGCCCAGTTTTTCTTCGGGCAGCCAGTGACCGACCCCGGCCCCCTCTTCTACCCGGTGGTGCTGCTATTTCGGGCCACGCCCGTTGCGCTGGCAGGATTGTTCCTGCTCGCCTTGCTGTGGCGGCACGCTTCGAGAGAGCGTACCACGGTTGCTGTTCTGGCGGCGTTTGTGCTTGTCTGGGGGCTGATTATGACCACGGGAGCCAAAAAGTTTGACCGCTACCTGCTCCCTGCCTGGCCCGCATTGCTGGTTGTTGCTGCGGCGGGCTGGTCTACCTTGCTCTCGCGCTGGCGCAAAAAAAAGCCCCTGCTCAGCATCGTGGCTCTGGCTGCGCTTGTTGTGGTGGCTCTCTCTCCGCTTGCCTGGTATGCCCCCTACTATCTCAGCTACTACAATCCGCTGGTCGGGGGGGGAGCAATGGCACAGAAGGTACTCCTGGTGGGGTGGGGCGAGGGAACAGACCGGGTGGGGGCCTATTTGCGTCAGCGTCCCGACATTGAGCGGAGTGTTATCCTCTCAACCGACACCCGTTTGCTTGAACCATTTGTTGCAGCCCCAATCAAGAGCGTGGACGAATGGGAAGCAACCCCGGCCCGCTACGCCGTCTTTTTTCTCCCCTCCATTCAGCGTAATGTATACCCCGAAAGCTACACCGCTATTCGGCAGCAAGTGGCTGTTCCGCTCCACCGCGTCATCATCCACGGCATTGAATATGCCTCTATCTATCAGCTTCCCTATCCCTTTGCCACACCACGAAAGGCCTGCTTTGGCGATATGGTCTGTCTGCACGGGTTCACGCTGCGATATGAGGCTGGGTGGGCAGGAGAACCGCGACAACTTATCGTGTGGCCCTCGTGGGGAGTGCGAGCATCGCCCGACAGGGATTACCACGTCTTTCTTCATCTGATCAACGAGGCCGGGCAGACAGTCGCTCAGACCGACACTGCCCCCGGCGGGGCCGACATGCCTCCCACAGACCAGTGGCAGGCTGGCGAACAGGTTGCGGTGCCGCTGCCGCTGCTCATTCCCGACACGCTGCCGGCGGGCACCTATTGGCTGACAATGGGGCTATACGATCCCAAAACAGGGGAACGATTTCGGCTGACCGAGGGAGTGGAATCCGACTCATCCGCTGCGGGCAAGCAGGCCTTGCTCCTTGACACGGTGACACTCACGCCGACGCAGCGTAGCCAGCTTGCACCGCCTCGTGCATCTCCGTAGCGATGCGCTCCAGCACAGCCCGCTCCTCGTCCGACCAGAAACGCACCTGCAACACCTCGGCAAAATAGATGTCAATCAACATCTGGTGGTGGTCTCGGGTAATGCCCATCATGCCGAGTTTGCGGTCGGCCCAGCCGAACTCCGCCGAAACCAGCTTCCAGCTTACCGTGGCTCCCGCCTGCACAATATCGTGGAATCGGCGGGCCGTTAGAGCCATATTGTGCTTGTGCTGCACCATCTTCTCATCGTCGCCTCCCCGATTCGTCAGGCCGACAAGCGGAATGGCCTCGATAAGCCTGTTGGTGACACGGTGCGCCAGTTCTTCGCGCACCTCATTCACGGTGTGCATGACAGCAAGATGGTGTTCTTCGTCTGTTGTTGTTTCTCCCATTGTTCTTTCTCCTGTGGCCCAATCCGGTTCTTGTGTCCGAACCTGCGAAAGCTGATTGGCGAGTCGGGATCGATCTTTTGTCATCTGGCGGACCAGGTTTGTCAATTCGGAATTGATGGCCAGAACCTCGTGATAGATCATCGTCAACTGCACAGGCTCGCAGGCCCCCACAAACAACCACCACCCACCCGCCAGCTTCCCCCCGCGTAAACTCAGCGACATTCTCTCTCTGCCTTCGCTTTCTGTGCTCAAGGGAGTGAGAAACAGTTCCCAGGCCTCACACATCTCCCCCACCTGAAACGTGCTCAGGTGCTCGATAAATCGTCTGGCTTTCTGCTCCGAGGTGTTGCGGAAAACCGCTATCAGAGGTTGCCCGATAACCTCCGTCCCGATTGTTCGCAGGGCCAGGGCATTGGCTTCGCATATCGTCATATCCTCATCGCAAGCAAGGATAATATCGGAACTCAGGGTCCCCAGGATCGGGGGGATAACTGGCTGGTTCATGGGAGTACATCCTTTGCCCGCTGTATCGCTTCGCGGGCATTAGAAGCCGTCATATCTGCGCCTATTGTCTGGTAGATGTTGGGAGAGCGATTGATTGGTTGTCCCCCTACCATCACCTTGATGGTGGCTCCGATGGGAGAAGTTCGCAGGGCCTGAATAAGCTCCCGTGCGTGGGGAACGTGCTTGTTCAGCGTGACGGAGATGGCGAGCATATCGGCCTTGCGCTCGTTGACCATGTTGACAACATCTTCAATCGGCATATTGGCCCCAAGATAGTAGACATCCCATCCTTCTAGCTCGAAGAAGTCTGCCACCATACGGATGCCCAGTTCGTGGAGTTCGCCCCCAATACAGGTGGCAACCAGCGTCAATCCGTTGGAAGGACGGGCAAAGAGATAGACGTAGAGCTGGGCCATCACACTCTGGGTAATCGCCGTGGCGAGGTGCTCCTGAGCAACCGTTATCTCGTTGGTCTCCCACAGCCGCCCGATTTCATGCATGGCTGGCTGAAAAATTTCAACGTAGAGATCCCGAATATCTACGCCACCGTTCAGGGCCTGGCGTGCGACACTGAGCGCACGGCGGCGGTCTCCCTGTCGCAAAGCGGCGAGATAGTCATCATAGATAGGTTGAAACGTTCTGTTACTCACCGGCGACCTTTCTTTCCTTCTCTCTAAATTATGCAATGCAGAACGTCCAGGCTCAACACGGAAACCGGAAACCAGGTACTTCTTCTTATCAGTATACCATTTTTAGATCTCATGAGCCACATTGACAACTACAGCTGGAACAGGCTAGAATACCAGACAGTGAAGAAACAAGAAACGAGAAACAATCCTGACTGAGGGCATAATGCTATGGAACAACCTGTTAGCCGGACAGCGGTCAACCCGCTGAGCACATTCAAATACCTGCTCCGTTCGATGCGTCCGCATCAGTGGATTAAAAATGTCTTTGTATTTGCAGCGATTGCCTTTTCCGCAGAGCGTCTCTGGATGCAACCACGCACCCTGCTGCCCACGTTTGGCGCGTTTGCCGTTTTCTGTATGGCAGCCAGTGCTATCTACCTCATCAACGACCTGGTGGATATTGAGAAGGACCGCGCCCACCCGCGCAAGTGCAACCGTCCCCTCGCCTCTGGCAAGATCTCCCCCGTTCAGGCAACGGTGGCCGCGGTGGTGCTGGTTCTCACATCGCTCCCCCTTGCCTACATTATTGATCAAGACTTTGGCTTTCTCACTGTCCTGCTGACCTATATCATTGTTCAGGGGGTTCTCTATTCCTACTGGCTCAAGAATATCGTTATTCTTGATATTCTCGTCATTGCGGCAGGGTTTATCTTGCGGGCTGCGGCGGGGGCTGTTGTCCTCGGTATCTCAATGACCCCCTGGTTGCTCGTCTGTATGGGGTTGCTGGCCCTTTTTCTGGGCATTGGCAAACGGCGGCACGAGCTGGTATTGCTCGAACAGGGCGCGGGCGAACATCGCCGTATCCTGAACGAATACTCCGTCCCGATGCTCGACCAGATGATGGCCATTGTGACGGCCAGCATTGTGATGGCCTATAGTATGACCACGTTTTCCGCCCCCGTTGTCCCCCACGAACCCTACCCACTGCTGATGACAACCATTCCGTTTGTTGTCTATGGTATTTTCCGCTATCTCTACCTCATCTACCAGCGCGACGGCGGCGGCAGTCCAGATGAACTGGTGCTGAAAGATGCACCGCTGGCTATCAACATCGTGTTGTGGGGCGTGACTGTTCTGGGAATTATGTTTTTTTCTCGCTGATAGGCCTGGTGGGTGGGTTGTGACAGGAGGCAGGAGAACACAATGGGCACAGAGGGATTGACTTTTGTCAAATTTGGCGGCTCGGTGATAACAAACAAGAGGGGAGCCGAATCTCCCGATCTGGAGGGTATTCGGGGACTGGCCGATGACCTGCACGCGGCCCGCCTGGCCAACCCCGGACTGTCGCTCCTGGTGGGGCATGGAAGCGGCTCGTTTGGCCACCACTACGCGGCCCGCTACGGCATCCACCGCGGACTGACCGACGATGGCGACTGGATGGGATTTGCCCTCACCTCCGGTGCGGCCCTGCGGCTCAACCGTCTGGTAGCCGATACGTTGCTTGCTGCAGGGGTACCCGCGCTCTCGCTCCAGCCCTCGGCTTCGCTCCAGAGTGCGGGGGGGGAGATTGTGGCGTGGGAGACGGCAACTATCCGCCAGGCCCTCGCACGGGGGTTGGTTCCCGTGGTGCATGGTGATGTAACCTTCGATACGGTACAGGGCTGCGCTATTGCCTCAACCGAAATGCTCTTTGACTATCTGGCACGCCAGCCATCTCTCCACCCGCAGCGTATCATTCTTGTGGGGGAAAACGCGGTCTACACGGGCGACCCGCACATTGAGCCGGACGCGCAGGTTATCCCGCTCATCACCTCCGACAACATTGAGCAGGTCTTGCACCTCTCCCGCAACTCGCACGCAACCGATGTCACCGGGGGGATGCGGAGCAAAGTTGAGACCATGTGGAGCCTGGTGCAGGCCACTCCCGGACTGGTAGTTCACCTGATTGGCGCAACGCCCGGCCTGCTGCGGCGGGCCCTGCTCGGAGAGCCACTGGACGTGGGGACCATTATCCGTCAGTGAGGGTTGTAGCAGAGGGAGGCTCTCGGTGCTGGCAGAAGATTTTATTGTCCGCAAACGGCGGAGCTGGGAGCGGCTTGACCGGCTGACCAGCCGGGCGCGGAGCGGGCTAATCGGCTTTTCCGCCGAAGATGTGCAGGAGTTCGGGCGGCTCTATCGGCAGGTGACATCCGACCTTGCGGTTGCCCGACGCGATTTTCCCGACCACCCGGTTGCAGCCTATCTCAACGACCTGGCCTTCCGCACCCACGGGCAGATCTACCGTAGCAAGAGCACCCACCTGAGCCAGCTATTCTCCTTTTTTACCCACACCTTCCCACGGACGTTCCGCGAAACCTGGGGCTACACGCTGGCCGCTTTTCTCATGTTCCTGCTCCCCGCGCTGGTCTGTTTCATCATCGCCTACCGCGACACCAGCGCAATGTTGCAGATATTCCCGGCCTATGAGGATATTATCAATGACATCAGGGCTGGCCACGAATGGTGGAAACATATCAACGAAAAGGGGAGAGCGTTTTCCTCGTCGTTTATCATGACAAACAATATCCGCGTGGCCTTCATTGCCTTTGCCGGGGGGGTGTTCTTTGGCACGCTTTCGCTCTATGTGCTGGCACAAAACGGCATCATGCTCGGGACCGTTGCAGGGGCGGCGCAGCAGTTTGATTTTGCCGACAATCTGTGGGGGTTTATCGCCGCACACGGCGTTATCGAACTAAGCGTCATTTTTATTGCCGGGGGGGCTGGCATCCAGCTTGGCTGGTCTATCCTGCGGCCTGGGTTGCACACCCGCGGGGCCGCCCTCCGCGAAGCATCCCACCGGGCGGTGCAACTGCTCTTTGGGTGCGTCCCGCTCCTTGTCATTGCGGG
>DAOTUE010000068.1:0-33512 GCA_034436975.1 Chloroflexaceae bacterium | reverse complement strand
AGAGAGTGCCTTGTACAACAGTCTAGCACACTCATTCAGTCGTGACAACCAGGAGAAAGGAGGATGGCGGCAATTCCCCACACCCGCTGAAGCGGGTGGTTCCCTTGCCGCTTTTTCCTATGGAAAAACAGGGCAAGGAAATACCCCGAATACCGCACCACTACAAGCAGACCATTTTTGCCGGGTGGCGCGTGGTGCGCCCGCTCCTCGGATGGGGTTTCATCATCCTGGGAGTAGTCGGATTGGTGCTGCCTGTTTTGCAGGGTATGCTCTTTCTTGCCATTGGCTTTGGCCTGGTGGGGCGGCGCAACCCGCTGCTCCGCTGGCTGCGGGTACACTTCAAGCTGCTGCTGCGGCGTATGGCTACACTCCCCTATCCACCCGCAGCACAGGTGGGGCGTGCATTGTTGAATGTGCAGCGTCGTGGTTCGCGTCGGTTGCGTCATCTCTCCCGGTGGTATCAGAAGCAAAATCCCCTATGCCCGAACTGCCCGAAGTAGAAACGATTGCCCGGAGCCTGGCTGCGCAGGTGTGCAACCATCGCATTGTGGCCATAGAAAAACTCGACTGGGAGCGGATGATTGAAACTCCTGCCCCAGATGTTTTTTGTGCTGCGCTGGTAGGGCGGCGCATTGTTGATGTGGGACGGCGGGGAAAGTGGCTCCTGCTCAGGCTTGATGATACCGCAACGCTGGCCCTGCACCTGCGGATGTCCGGGCGTGTCGGGGTGTATGGGGCAGAATTTGTTCCCGACCACCACACCCATTTTGTCCTCGCGCTTGACGATGGGATGTCCCTGGCCTTCCGCGACCCGCGCAAGTTCGGGCGGGCCCGCTTGCTCAACACCACGGAACTGGCCGCACTGGACACGCAACTTGGACCGGAGCCGCTCGCGGAGACATTTCGGGCCGAAGACCTGGCGCACATCCTGGCCCGCCAGCACACCCGTATCAAGCCACTGCTGCTCGACCAGCGAACTATTGCCGGAATGGGAAATATCTATGTTGATGAAACATTGTGGTATGCGCAGATACACCCATTGCGCCCGGCCAGTTCGCTCAGCAAAGAGGAAACGGAGCGACTCTATACTGCTATGCGCACGGTGTTGCAGCAGTCCATCGCCAACGAGGGCAGCACCCTGCGCGATTATCGCAACGGCTACGGGCAGGCCGGCCGCAACCAGTACCATTTTGCGGCCTATGGACGCGAGCGGAAACCCTGCCTACGCTGTGGCACCCCTATTGAGCGGCTTGTTGTTGCCCAACGGGGGACTCGTGTCTGCCCATCCTGTCAACCAGCACCGAAGAGGTCCTCGGACATGGAATGCTCATAACTGTGATGATGACCATTGGTCCTCCCGTTTTTCTGACGGAGCGGAAGCGGAATCTTTCCATCGGGACGCAGCATGTTCCGGCTGACAATCAACCGTTCCACCAGTTCATCTATTTCAGAAAATTCGCTACTCCATCCTTCGGCTATGTCCTCCCAGAATTCCCCCATCACCTGGCTACCGGCCCGTTCATAGGCCAGAGCCTGCGCCAGCATCTCAATGCGGTCAATTAGCTTGACCAGACGGGCCTCACGGCTCCCCCCGTTGTGATACTCCGTCCAGAGCTCCAGATATTCTTGCTCTTGCTCCGGAGGGAGATGGTTGAGCAGCTCGTGCATCGCCTGTCGCTCGGCTTCGTGCTTGGCCGATTGCCCAAAGAGCCGGCGGGCCGAAAACGGCAGATCGCCCACCAGCACCTCGGCCATATCATGCAAAAGGGCAATCGCCAGCAGCCTCCCCCGATCTATCCGGGGAACCTGGTCGCCAATGAGTAGGGCAAGCATGGCCACGCCGAAGGTGTGTTCGGCGATACTCTCAACATTTGTCTGGCCTCGCTGCAACCAACCCGTGCGCGGGAGATACTTCAGTGTGAGCAAACGGGCGTACAGGTCCAATATGGTTGTTGCATTGGTGTTGCTCATGAATTTGCCTTTCATAGACTCTTCACTCATGTTGCTATGGGACAACATAAAAACAAAAAACTTTTCCCGAAGTCCTGAATGAACAAGCCTGCTTTACGTCAGTGTGTAGTAGGTCATTATCTCATGTGCAGGGGGCAAAGTCAACATTGGCTTTCGCGAGACATTATGTTTTTATTGTGTTAGGGAAGGTATTGAAAGCAGCAACCCGGCGTTGCAACTGCCATAAGATGCCCGGTTCTGTGCTTGAGATTCGGAGAGGTTTTTGCTATGATACCTATATCGTCTAATGTCGTATTATTGGGAAATTCAGGGAAGATGATCTCTTCCTGGGAACCCTGGGAACGAAAGACCTATGAACAAATCCCATCCGCGAGGTCGTAAGGTCGGGCCCGGCCCCGGCCCGTCAAAAGCGTTGCTTACCTTCTACTGGATAGTTGGGATTGCCGCTGTGCTTGGAACAATTTTTATTGTTATCGTGACGACGGGGGAGCAGACGCTCCCCGCATCCGGCACAGTTCCATATATCACACCGGCACGGCCAGACGCACTGGCCGGAGCAACAACAGTAAGTGAAGAGAACGAGAGAGAAATTGAACGCCCTCCCGTGCCATCTGCTGCGCCTGTGCCCACAGGGAGAACCGCCGACGGATTCTACTATAAAGGGAGTCCGGATGCGCCCGTCACCGTCACCGAGTTTTCCGATTTTGAATGTCCTGCCTGTGGATATTTCTCCCAACACCCCATTGCCCAGGTTTTGCACGAGGAGTATATTGCAACAGGCAAAGTACAGCTTGTTTTCCACGACTACCCGCTTTCCATGCATCCCCACGCGGCTACCGCTGCTGCTGCGGCCCGCTGCGCTGGCGACCAGGGCAAATTCTGGGAGTATCACGACACACTCTTTCAGCAGCAAGAAACCTGGGCAGCCAACGCCACAACCGCGCAATTTGCTCGCCTTGCCGAAGCCGTTGGCGCAGAGCGAGAGTCTTTTGTCGCCTGTCTGAGTAGCGGCAAATATGAGGACGAGATAGCCGCGGCGGCCACAGCGAGTTTTGAGGCGGGAGTGCCCGGCACGCCGATGTTTATTGTCAATGGTGGCGAGCCGGTCCAGTCGGGCGATCTCCTGTCCTCAATCCAGACGGCCCTGGATGCGAAGGGGCAATAAACAAGAGACAACCAGAATCTTGCGGGGAGAAGAGGGAAGAGGAACGTGGAGGAGGAAACAAAAGCAATGTCCACTGAACCCGACAGCTATGACAGTCCGTGGAAAGAAGCCCTGGAATGTTGGTTTGAGCCATTTATAGCCTTCTTCTTTCCCCACATCCACGCGGAGATTGACTGGGACCAGGGCTACGAGTTTCTCGACACCGAACTCCAGCAAATTGTCCGCGATGCTGACCTGGGCAAGCGGCTGGCTGATAAACTGGTGAAAGTGACTGTCCGCGACGGCAGCGAGGCCTGGGTGCTCATCCACATTGAGATCCAGGGGCAGCAGGAGGGGGTGTTTGGCCAGCGGATGTACATCTACCACGCCCGCATCTTCGACCGCTACAACCACGAGGTGGTAAGCCTGGCTATTCTCGGCGATGAGCGCGAAACCTGGCGACCCGATAGCTATACCCATAAGCGATGGGGGTGTTCTCTGCGGTTCACCTTCCCGATGATCAAGCTGCTGGACTATCGGAAGCAGTGGGCCGCGCTGGAGGCAAGCCGCAACCCGTTTGCAACCGTGGTGATGGCGCATTTGAAGACGCAGGAGACACGACGTAACCCGGCGGAACGCAAGCAATGGAAGTTTGCGATAGCGCGTCGGCTCTACGAACAAGCCTACACCCGCGAGGAAATTTTGCAGTTGCTGCACTTTCTGGATTGGATCATGCGGTTGCCAGTGGAGTTGGAGGAGCAGTTTATCCAGGAAATTGCACAATATGAGGAGGCACAACGAATGCCATACGTGAATAGCTTTGAGCGTTTTGCGATGGAACGAGGGATAGAGCAAGGCTTGCAAGAGGGTATCGAGAAGGGCTTGCAAGAGGGCATCGAGAAGGGCTTGCAAGAGGGGCTACACGAGGGACTTCTGGAAGGGATTGCACTGGCTCTGGAGTTGAAGTTTGGCGAAGCAAACACGCCGCTCCTGGCAGAGATTCGCCAGATCGAGGACGTGAACCTCTTGCGAGAAATCCACCACGCCATCAGGACAGCCGCCACACCCGATGACCTGCGGAAACAGTATCAGGCGAAAAGGAGTTTCTAAATTATGCAGACAGCATCACCGGAAAAGCCCATCGGGGGATGTTTTTTGCCTATTGTTATTGGGGGCGGATGCGGGGTGATGGCCGGGGTGTTGCTTGGGGCATTTATTGTTGTGATGAGAAAACTCATGCCTATCATCATCCCAAAAATGATGGGAAAGATGATGCCAATGATGATGGAATATATGCGAAAGGCGCAGGTTGATCCGCCATGCGCCCAGATTATCCGCCAGGTCCTTGAGCAGCAGCAAGCAGCACAGCGTGGGACGGAGACGGATGCTGGGGAGGCGTGATGAACAACGCAAAAGCCCTGGCCTTGTTCGTTCCTGCTCTAGCTGTGGTCGGCCTGATTATCGTGGCGATGGTTGCTGGTTTTTCCCAACAATCCGCCAGTTCCAATCGCCTCCCCTCACTTTCGATGACTGCCGAGACCGTTCCGGGCAATGTGGATGCCGGACGCGCTATCTTTACTGGTGAGCGCAAGATAGAAGGATTTGTGCCCTGTGCCTATTGCCACTACATTGAGCCAGGCCGCCACTGGCTGGTGGGGCCAAACCTGCATGGGATTGCAAAGCGGGCGGCAACCCGTGTACCGGGTATGTCTGCGGCAGAATATCTGTATGAGTCGGTCCGCAGTCCGGATGCCCACGTTGTCAAAGGGCTACCGCCGGGGACAATGTTTCACCGCTATGACGACAGACTGATGGAAGAAGACGTTGAAGATATTGTCGCCTACCTTATGACACTTTAGCGACACTTTCGCAACGCTCTAGCTCTGGTGGGATTGCTCTGCCTGATCCGCTTTGCCACCCGGCTCAGCAGCGCAAGCCCTGCTTACTTCGTCAGAAGCGTTGCGTTTTCTTCTGGCTTCTTCCAATGCTTCAAACCGTTTTATCTGGTCCTGTTCCGAACGATTCCACCACCAGAAGACGAATCCGCCAAACACGAGAATAACAACAAGAAAGATGATGAGAAGTCCTACCGATACTTCCATAGAAACCTCTTCTTTGTGCTCCTGCTCCGGGCCCATTCCTCCCTATGGTAGAGAGGGCTTCTCCACGCGGTCCTGGCCAGACCTGGAGGACAGCGGGGCCTGGCACAATTGTAGCATTGCTTTTTCTTCAAAGCAATGTTGGGGCAGGTGAGCAGGTGGCCGGAATAACCTTTGAGCATGTTTCCAAATGGTTTGGAGAGGTTCCCGTTCTCCGCAACCTGAATCTGCATGTTGAGGACCAGGAATTTCTGGTGCTGGTTGGCCCCTCCGGGTGTGGAAAAACAACAGCCCTGCGTTGCCTGGCTGGTCTGGAGCAAGTCTCCGAGGGCAATATCTATATCGGAGACCGCTTGGTCAACCACCTGCCCCCAAAAGATCGCGATATTGCAATGGTCTTTCAGAGCTACGCGCTCTATCCCCATATGACCGTCTATGACAATCTGGCGTTTTCGCTACGGCTCCGCCAGAAGAACGGTTTTCTCCGTACCCCTTTTCGCATCTTCTCGCGGTTATTTCGGCAGCAACACAACAACAAGTCAGAGGTTTCATCCTTTTTTGACCAGGACCGACAAATAAACCGGCGCATTACCGAGGCGGCCACTATGCTTGGAATAGATCAGCTGCTCAACCGCAAGCCCCATTCGCTCTCTGGCGGGCAGCAGCAGCGTGTGGCCCTCGGACGGGCCATTGTCCGCAACCCCTCGGTGTTCCTGATGGACGAGCCGCTCTCGAACCTTGATGCACGGCTACGAGTGCAGATGCGAACGGAAATTAGCAAGCTGCACCAGCGCATCAAAACAACGGTTATCTATGTCACCCACGACCAGACCGAGGCTATGACGATGGGCAACCGCATTGCTGTTATGAACGATGGCGACCTGCAACAACTGGATACCCCGCAGCGGTTGTATGACCATCCGGCCAACCAGTTTGTCGCCAGTTTTATCGGTAGCCCGGCCATGAATTTTTTCGATGCGGACCTTGTTGCTTCGGATGCGCATGAGGGGTTGGTTGTGCGCGGGGCAAGCGGCCTTTCGTTGCCCGTCCCCCCACGCCTGGCACAATCGCTCACTCCTCACCTGGGGAAACCGGTGATTGTGGGCATCCGCCCGGAAAATTTGCACGACCCGGACTATCTGCCGGCGGGGGCCGATGGCTCGGTGCGGGTGCGGGCCAGGGTAAGCGTGACCGAACATATGGGGAGCGAAATCTACGTGTACCTGGAGCACGGTAGGGAAGAGTTTGTTGCACGGTTCGACCCGCGGTCGGCGGCGCAGGTCGGCGAATGGGTCGAGGCGGTCTTTGCAGTGGAAAACCTGCATCTCTTTGACCGGCAGACAAAGCAGGCATTACTATGAGCAGAGACCAGAAATGCTCCCCATCCTGTGGTATAATGAATGCCATAATATGAAACAGATTTGAACTGAGGAGATGCCCTGCTCATGGAAATTATTCCCATAGACACCCACCTGAACGCCATTGACCACAACTTGCTCGGCCTGCCCGGCATCGGCGTGACCTACGTTGTGCAGGGAGAAGAAACCGCCCTGGTTGAGACAGGAACCTCGCTGACCGTACCAGCAACGCTGGCGGGCCTGGACGCGCTCGGCATTCCGCGTGATGCTGTCGGACACATTATCTGTACCCATGTGCATATGGACCATGCGGGGGGTGCGGGCTATCTTGCCGATGCGCTCCCCCGCTCTCTCGTCTACATCCACACCGACTCCATCCCCCATTTGATAGATCCCTCGCGTCTGATGCCGGGGGTCCGCCGGGCTGTGGGAGAGGAAGCGTGGACCCTCACAGGAGACATCTTGCCTACGCCCGCGGAGCGTTTGCGGCCCGCCGAAGCCTTGCAGCTCGACCTGGGGCACGACGTGGTGATCGAAGCCATCCCCACACCCGGCCACTCCCCCGACCATGTATCGTTCTGGGACCGCCGCAGCGGAGGCCTCTTCCTCGGCGACGCGGCAGGACTTTCAATGCCGCGCTATGATTTGCACTTCCCCGTAACCCCTGTGCCCACCTACAACCTTGAAACCCACCGGAACACTATCGAAATGCTCCGCAAGCAAGATATAGCCCGACTCTACATCACACACCACGGCGTGCATGACAACGTGGACGAACGATTGAGGCAAAGCCTGGAAAAACTCGATCAACTGGTCGCCATTGTTCACAATGCGCTGGAAACGGTAAATGAGGACATCGCCAGTCTTGCCAAACAATATGTCCCCTACCCGGCCGATGGCCCGGCGGAACTTGTAGCGCGAAGCTGGAGCGAAATGAGCGTGGCCGGGTTGCTGCGCTACGAAAAGAAACGACGGCAAGCAGCATAGCGAGAAAAGCAACAAAAACAGCAAGAAAGGGATCACCCATGACTACCCCCCCTCTCTCTCCGCCACGGAAGCGAAAACCTGCAAAAGCGTTGGCCCGGTGGTTGATGCTTGGAATGGCAGGGGCCCTGCTCTGCTTGATGCTGGCAAGCCCCCCCTTTGATCCGGCAGCCGCACAACCTGGCGTTTTGCAGCAAAACTACCCGATAGAAATGCTTCAGGATGACCACAACGTTTTTTTGAAGTTTGATCTGCACGATCCGCGCATCCGTCCCATAGTCCTGCTGCCCAATAACGATACCGGTGGACTGGAACCGTTGCAAACAATAAAAAACCGCCTGTACATCTATGAGCAGTGGGCCATCATCAATGCCGACCTCTTTAGCCACGGGTGCCCCCAGGGTGTCTACTGTATGCAGGGACTGACCTACGTTTTCGGGGAGCACAAGCCTATCTGGGACGACTACGACCAGATCTATACTATTCGTGGAAACATCGGGTTTGATCAAGAAAACAATGTTGAAATCAACGTTCACCAGCAACAGAGCAAACGCTATATGACCATTGGCGGGGGGCCGCGGGTGCTCATTGGCGGCGTGCCCACCTGCGCGGGCGAGCTGCGGGGCAATAAGACCTTCTTTCCCGCGTCGGGCGAGTGGTTCGACGATGATGCTCGCTGGTGGTGCAAAGATACCCGCGCTATCTCACTCGTTGGGCATAGTGCCGACAGACGCTACCTCTACATGGGATTGTCGCTGAGCGACCAGACCGTTCTCGAAGCAGCACAGTGGCTCAAAGACCGTGGAGCCTTCGAGGTGTTGCGGCTCGATAGCGGCGGGTCGAGCAAGATGTATTTCAACGATCACTATTTCTCTGGCAAGGGCAGCATTGAGGGGCGACCAGTTGCCAGTGCTTTTGCAATGGTCTTTGATCCGTCGTTTGCCCCCCCTCCTCCAACACCGGAACCAGCAGAACCACCACCAAACGCGGCACCCTCCCCCCTCTACCCGGCAAACGGCGCAATCCTGACCAGTCGAACGGTCACGTTCCAGTGGGACGATGCGCCATCCAACCGTCCCCGTTTTGTCCTTCGCATTGAGGATATATCCCACGATGTCACAGACGAAGATTTTCTTGTATTGCAGGAGCGGGTAGCGGGCAACCAGCATACCGTCATGTTTGATTCGGACGTGGATAACCGCGACCTCTACTGGACCGTGCGGGCCGAGGCTCCCGGATGGGTCTGGACTGTCCCGCAACACTTTCGCATTGAGCCACATGTTCCCTCATTGATCGTGAAATAGGTAAGGGTTCACTGTGTTTGAGCAATCCCCAATCCCTGGGAGTGCAAGCGTCTTGCTTGCCCCGATGTGGCCCCCTTCCCAATTCCTCCCCCCACCGGGGGGATGCCAGGTGGGGGGAGCCTGAACGGATTACTGGTGCAGACAGAAAACACAGATAGCGTTGTCGTCTCAATTGATCAGATGGCCCTGGGGGGGGATGGCGTGGGCCGCTTGCAGGAATACGTCATTTTTGCCCATGGGGGGCTACCGGGGGAGCGGGTGCGTGTCGCTCTCCACACCCGCCGCAAAAACTACGCCCAGGGGAAGGTTGTAGAGGTGCTTACGTCTTCCCCCGAACGAATTGCCCCCCGCCTGCCCGGAGCCGACCACATCCCGTGGCAACATATCGCCTATGATGCACAACTTCGCTTCAAGCAAGCCATTGTCAGGGAGCAACTGGAAAAGTATACGCAGGTGTCCAATCCCCCGGTAGAATCTGTTATCCCTGCTGCCTCTCCCTGGAACTACCGCAACAAGACAACGCTGCATGGGAAGGGCCAGGGAGCGAACAGCCAGATCGGGTATTATGCCGCTGGCACGCACGAGGTCCAGGACATTGTCGAGGACCCTTTGCTGCTGCCTGTGCTCAACGAAACCCTGGCCGGGTTGCGGGCCACGCTCCCCACTGGCCCCTGGCAGGTAGAAAGCGTCATCCTGCGCGGGAGCAGTACCTATGGAGAAACAATCGCGGTGATGCGTGGCAAAGGTCAGCTCCGAAACCTGGTGAAACAGTGGAAGCGGCGGGCCCCTGCGTTGCGTGGGTGCCTGATTGAGCAGGTAAGAACGTTGAGACGACAAGCACCAGATCCGCCAGCAATCTCCTTGCACGAAGCCCTGGGCGGTATCACCTTTCTGCTCGCGCCGACCAGTTTTTTCCAGGTACACACAGCCCAGGCTGAGGTATTGCTCGACGTGGTGCGGCGCGGGCTAAACGGGCAGGCCGGGGAGCGGGTGCTCGATGCCTATAGCGGAGTTGGCACCTTTGCCCTGCCCCTCTCGCAGGAGGTGGGCGAGGTTGTGGCCGTTGAGGAGCATCCCCAGGCTGTCGCCGACGGGGAGCGGACCGCACGGCAGAACAATATCACCAATGTCCGCTTTATGGTTTCCTCATTGGAGCGGGCCATCTCCACGCCGGAACTATCCCTCGATACCTTCGATGCAGCCATACTGGACCCACCACGGCGCGGGTGCCATCCAATAGTGATGAGCGGGTTGGCGACCCACCCGCCACAACGTCTTGTCTACGTCTCCTGCAATCCGGGAGGCCTGGCGCAAAATGTACAGGTTCTTCTCGAACGGGGCTACCACCTGGCCTGGGTCCAGCCGGTTGATATGTTTCCCCAGACCCCCCACATTGAATGTGTTGCGCTGCTCGTGCGGGAACCACCGGTCATCTGCCAGTCAGCTACCCACCGCTAAAGCGGGTGGGCTTGTCCCTGGCGCGACGGCAACGCCGTCTCCGAGACAATAGGCGGGCTGACAGCCGCCCTGGAAATGTTTATCGCCGCATTGGTATCAGCCGAGTCCGTATGACCGCACGACACACAACAGAAATGGGCTTGCGTGGGGCGATTTGCTCGTTCGGTGTGCCCACATACACTGCATCGCTGACTGGTGTAGGCCGGATCGATGATGAATACCAGCACACCTGCCAGTGCTGCCTTGTAGCTGATGAACTGGCGCAGTTGTGCGAATGCCCAATTGCTGTGTCGCGCTCGTTGTGCCTTACGCAACCGTGTCCGTTCGCGGATGTCGCTCCGGTCTTCCAAAGCGATGCCGCGAGTGGTGTCTTTCGCACGCGCAACGAGTTCTTTGCTGATCTGATGGTTCGTGTCTTTTTGGAACCGCGCCTGTTTCTGGCGTAGCTTCTTCAGATGGCGTTTTGCCGATTTGGTGCCGCGCCGCTGAAGGCGCTGGCGGGTCTGTTCAACCTGCTCGCCCGAATAGTGGTTGCCGTCGCTGTCAGACGCGATGTTGCTGATGCCCAGGTCAACGCCCAGGATGCCCTCAATCTCGTCCGGCGTGGGCTCTTCAATCTCGCAGACGGCCAGCAGGTAGAACACGCCCTTGACCAACACGAGGTCACTCTCGCCCTGTCGGTATTGCAGCAGTTCGCGCTGGCACTCCCCGCAGACAAACGGGATGCGCTGCCGACCTGCCAGCGTCCAGATGTTGACCGTGCCCTTGTCCAGTTGGTAGGACAGGATACGGTCATCATAGGCGATAGACCCGTGGAGCTTGAACGTGCGCTGCGTCTGCTTGTCCAGCTTGTAGGCATCGCCCACTTTGGCAAGCATCCGCACGGTCAACTGTGCCGACAGATCAAACTGCTCACGCACGTCCCGATAGCACAGCGTTTGCAAGTCAAACTTCTTGAACGTACAGGTATCCCACGCTACCTGACTGATGTAGTTGCAGGCAGCATTGGCCTGCTCCAACGTGCGCAACAGGGCCGCGTGCTGGTCAGGAGTGGGGGTCAGTTTGACTTGTGCGATAATCTTCATATATTGAATTATAGCACAGAAGTGCGGGTTTGGCAATGGGCTGAAGCCGCTGAAGCTTGGTGCTTCCTCCCAGGGCTAAAGCTCCTGGGCTTCCGCGCCTGAAGGCAAGCAGCCGTGAAATCATTCCCGCCCGATGCGGAGCGCGGCAAGTTGTTCGGCCAGCAGTCCAAACATAAACACGATAATCCCCCCGACAAACAACCCGACGGTTGAATTGGGCAGATGGAAACGGCCTGGCTCGGTGATAAAGAAGCTCACGAGAAACGAGAGCAGGCCCAGAGCTTGCATGATCACGGCCAGCGGAAAATAGACCCGCAACGGAGCAAAGAGCGAGATCATCCGCAGGATAATGAGCACAAAGCGAATACCGTTGCGAAGGAGCTTTTGCTGGCTCCGCCCCCCCCGCCGCCGCTGCCCTGGCAGCAGCACATACCCCACGCTATAGCCCGCCTGGGTGAGCGCAAGCGTGCTTGTTGTCGGATAGGAGTAGCTGTTTGGAAGCAGGTGGATATATTTCAAGATGACATCGCGGCGCATGGCGCGGTAGCCGCTTGTCAGGTCGGGGACAGGTTGTTCCACAAGGTAGCTCCCTAGCAGATTGAGCAACCAGTTTCCGCCCCGGCGAAACGCGGTATCCCCCTGTGTTTCAGGGGTGCGGGCCCCCACCACCATATCATACCCTTCGGCCAGTTTGCCCAGAAGCACAGGGATATAAGCCGGGTCCATTTGACCGTCGGCATCCATCAAGAGCACCACTTCGCCCGTGGCGTGGCGCAACCCGGTTTTGACAGCGGCCCCGTTGCCCTTGTTCAGCGGGTGGCAGACGACCCGCGCCCCCGCCTGCTGCGCCTGCTCCGCTGTATCGTCCTGCGATGCATCGTCAACAATAAGCACCTCGGCGGTGGGGATATGTTCACGCACGGTGGCAACCACCCGCGCAATCCCATAGCCCTCGTTGTAGGCCGGCATAACCACCGTCACGGTAAACGGAAGCGCGTCCATTGTGGGTAGTTCGTTGCCCTCTCTTGCTTCTCTCACATCTCTTACTTTCTCTTTTCGTCAGAATTACAAGCCATTTCTAACCCACACCGCGTTGAGCATCAGGCTGACGGGCCGAATATCGTTGCTGCCGGGGTGTTCGTGGGCCGGGATAAAGATGGGCGCATCCAGCATGACTGTGAGGGTCTGCGCCCCGGCAAACCCCGTCGGCACCGGCAACCAGAAGGTCCGCCACCGCTCCCCCGCCACAAAAATCTCTGGCAGGGCAGCGCGGTTTCCCTCCCCATCGGCAAAACGCACCTGCAAGGGGGTTCCGCCCGGCCCGCCCGCCATCCGCAAGGCAACGAGACTGCCGGGTTGGAGCGGCTCTGGCAGCGGCAACACTACCTGCCCCGACCCTTGAAGCCAGCGATAGGCCATTGCTCGTGTGGTCGCTGTCTCTTCGGGGGCCGAAAATCCTTTGATGTAGCCATAGTCCTGGCCGCTCCCCAGTTCCAGATAGCTCAGGGGAACAGGACGCAACCAGGTGCGCGTCATCTCCTGCACATCCTCACCCGACTTCTTCTCGGCCCTGGTGAAGAGATCGCTGGCCTGCTCCTGCTCACCCCGCCCCCGCGCAATGGCCCCACGAGCCACAAGCATATACTGAGCATCGTCGCTGCCGGTGATCTTCTGCGCTTCATCGTAGCGGCCCTGTGCGGTCAGTGCAAGCGCAAGTTCTGCCTGGCTATTCACAAAGAATGGCTGAGCCTGGGCAGCGGCCCGCAGTTCGCCCACCGCCCTATCATAATCGTCTGCTGCAAACGCCTGCACCCCGGCGGCACGGTGCCATTCGCGCTGGATACCCACGGCCAGTGTGTGGGGATAGTTGCGATAGCTAAAACAGAGCACGAGAAAACTCCCTACCAGCAGGAGAGCAAGCATGCCATTGCGCCAGTGTTGCCGCAGCAACCGCACCAACCCCACCGGCGAAGCGAAGGCCCACGAACTGTAGAGCATCAACAGCAACCAGAGCGGCATCAGGTAGCGCGGCTCAACATGGAAGAGCATGACTGTCAGCATGGTATAGCCAATCCAGCAGAGCGCAATCCAACGAAAACTCCCCTCCCGCAGGGGCGCGGCCATGGCTGCCAGTCCCCCGGCCGTGAAGAGGAACCAGAGCAAGTCTCCTGCCATCCCCAGGGGCCACATCTCCCGCAGCGGGCGGCCATAGAAGCTGGTTTTGAGCAAAAAATCTTCGATAAACTGCCCCTTCCAGATATGGAGAAAGTGGAGCCAGGCATTGCGCCAGAGCATGTTCCAGAAGTGGAGCGGGTCCTCAAAAAACATGCGTTTCGTATCTTCCACCGCGAATACTTGCCGGTCTCGCTGTGGGAGTTCCCGCAGCACATCAACACCTTTTGCCTCATACTTCTCCATATGCAGCCACAGGTTGACTGAGCCGATAGTATCAATGAGAATAAACCGCTGATAGACAACGTAGTTACGGATGGTCCACGGGACAATCACCAGGGCGCAGGGAATGGCAAACAGGGCAACAGTGCGGGCAACCCTTGCCCCCCACTGGCGCAGGGGGGTGAGCCACGGGGAGGAGGGAGAGGGTTGGTCTGGTTCACTTTCGTTGCCGGAGCTATCGGGCCCCTCTGGCCCGTCGTCGGTATCGCCAGTATTGTGCTGGCGGAAGGCCCGTGCGTTGGTCCAGGCTTCAATGATCAGCCAGAGGA
Organism: Chloroflexaceae bacterium; assembly: GCA_034436975.1. Classification (GTDB taxonomy): domain Bacteria; phylum Chloroflexota; class Chloroflexia; order Chloroflexales; family Chloroflexaceae; genus JAAUSY01. Next base: position 19,386 of record DAOTUE010000068.1, on the reverse strand, counting down.
CAACAAAGAATGCTCCATAGACAGCGACGGAGCGGGTCAGCGCGGTGAGACCGAGGAATACCCCGGAGCCAGTCAGCAGATACCAGCGGCGGGTGTCGCGCCAGAACACCAGCAGCCATAGATGGACCAGGAGGAGCAGGAAGAAGAGCGGCTCGGTGAAGAGGTGCGAGGGGAGCTCAACCAGCGGATACCACACAGCCAGCAACCCCGCAAAGACCAGGCCCGCCCCCCGCCCAAACAGACGCGAAGCCAGCCCATAGCCCACAGGGATAGCCAGCAGACTCAACACAATCTGGGCGATACGAATGAGCAAAATGCCCGACACATTGCCCAGGAGAATGCTTATTCGCAGCATCAGCGCAAAGAGAAAGACATGCAGCGGGGGACGAATGAGCCAGAAGTCGTCTATATACTCGCCAGTGGTTGCAAAGCGGAGGGCCCGCTGGTAGTAGTCGCCATCATCGGCGGGCGAGAGTTGCGGATCTAGTTCGTTGACCGAGAGAAACCAGAGCCGCAAAAGCAACCCCACCAGGATCAGGAGCGTGAGCGTGGCTATGGTGCGAAAGGACCTGTTGGATCTGTGAGTGTCTGGCATTGTTTTTACAACGGGATATGGGGCACACTTTCTGCCCCTGCATATGGTAGCAAAAAACGTGAGGTGGTGCAAATGTCCAGGCGCACAGTGTGTTATACTATTACTACGCGGTATAATACCAATTAAGTGCCCGTGTGTTGTCCTGCTGTTGCGCAGTATGTTGCTGAAATATATGTGTATGTTGTGGAGTGAGTTCCCATGAGTAGCGAAGCTCTCGAAATTTTACGCCGTGTTCACATCTTTACGGATCTGGACGATAATGAACTCTTCCAGATTGTTGGTATGTGTCGGGTATGGAATGTCCCCCAGGAAACGGTTATTTTCCAGGAGGGGCAGGACGGTCACGAGTTGTTTATTATTCAGTATGGGAGTGTGCGGGTCTCCCTCAACACCCGCGGGCCCGAGGGAGAAATTGTCCCTGCCGTGATCAACATCCTCTCTACCGGCCAGAGTTTTGGCGAAATGGTCCTGCTCGATGGCGTGACCCGTTCGGCAACGGTTGTGAGTGCCGAGGATTGCATCTTGCTTGTGCTGAAAGCAAGCGATTTTGAAAAACTATGCAATACCAACCCGCGTATCGGGTATGTTGTGATGCGAAATGTTGCGAGCGATGTTGCCTACAAGTTGCGCTCGTCAAACCTGCTCTTGCGCGGCAATATCCGCTGGAAACATGGCGAACTGGCCCGACGCTCAGCGTGAGAGCGACGCGGGCCAGGCCAGCGTAATCAGGCGATGGGACATATCTACCCCCCCCTGGCTCACAATGCGCTCGCCAATGCAGGAGACTAGCGTGATCCGCTCTTCATCCTGGGGCAAGATATATTCTACCTGGTCGGGAGTAACGCGAATCTGCTTTCCGACAATATACGGGTGGGCGTTTCCATCTGCGGTGTAAAGCAAGATCCTATCGCCCCGTGTGAGTTCTTTCACGCGGGCAAAGGGCGCGGGAATATGCCGGGCATTCCGAAAACGCAATACATGTCCCCACAGGACAATGTTTTCCCCTTGCATCGGCATGGCACTGTGGCGATACCAGCCGACATCGTGCCGTGGAACGATGGGGACACGGTTTTTATCCAACCCTACGGCGACAAGCGGCAGGTCCATTTCAATAGCCTTGATGACGATGCGTACAGGTTGGCCGGGGGCAACCTGGCCTGGTTCAATCTGGCCTGGTTCAATGACGCGGGAGGGAGCCGACATCCCCCCCATCAGGACAAAAGCCAGAAGCAACGCAAGCAGTCCCAGTAGGCGTTTCCTATTCGTCATGTTCTTCATCGAGATATTCCCTTCTCATTCATTCCATTTCTTTTTCTAAACCCAGCCAGGTCACTGTTGTTTGTTCCAGAATGCGTTTCATATCGGAGATATGAAATGTGCCTCCACCGAGGGTGAGCGCATTGGCCGACCCGCAAGCCACCCCTAGTCGCAACGCATCGGGCAGCGCATCGCCGCGCAACAAGCCGGCGGCCAACCCTGCCGTGAGCGCGTCGCCGCTCCCCACGGTGCTTACAACCGGCAGGTGGTCGGGCGGCCAGGCGTGGTATATCCCCTCGCTGTTCGCTGCGATAGCTCCCTGTGCTCCTAGCGAGGCAATAGCCAGCGCAACCCCGTGCTGGTGCAATTCGACCAGCAGTTCGACCACCTGCTCCACACTATCAGCCGGCCTCCCCAGGGCCTGGCTCAGTTCGGCCCGATTAACCTTTATCGCATAGGGAGCGGCTTCGATAGCTGCTTGCAGGGATTCTCCACTCGTATCTACAATCATGGGGCACCTGTTATCTGCAAGATCGTGTATCAGGAATGCTATCTCTCTGGGGGGCACGCCCGGCGGCAAACTGCCCGCAATGACCACCATTGAAGAGTCTGAGGCAACAGCCAGAATGGTCTCAAAAAAACTGATCCAGTCGTGCTCCTCCATCTGTGGCCCGTGCTCGTCCAGCGGGGTTGCATCACCGGCCTGGGGGTCCACCAGCAAAATGCAGGTGCGGGTTTCGCCCGTCTTGAGCCACGTCCAGCAACCATGTAGCCCTTCTTCCCGGGCCAGGTGTGCCACATATTGCCCGGTCCACCCTCCGAGTGGGGCATAGATCTCTAGCTCCTGACCAAGCATCTTTGCGACCCGTGCCACATTCAATCCCTTGCCACCCGCCGCCACAATCACCTGCTCGGCACGCTGTCGCTCTCCCATTCGTACTCCCGGCACAACCATTGTCCGATCTAACGCCGGGTTCGGTGTAACGATACGTAACATATCTCACATTCTCCCTGGCTCCAGCACCCCTCGCCAGGAGGAGTGTTTCTTGCTTTCAGTGTACCATAAAAATTTGCACAAGATATTGCTCTCACCTATAATGAGATCAAGAGTTGCTTTCAGGCAACAGGTGGATTCTTAGTTTGACCGACAGATCAAACGAGATCATGGAGGACAGCGGGAGTGGACCAACGCAGGTGCAATACGTCGAGAAGGGGAGGCTAGAGTTTCCTGCAAAGCAAAACGCCGCCTCCCCCGGACAGCCTGGGCGTTGGGCGTGGGAGCAACGGTGCCAGGCAATGCGCTAACCAGCCTGGCATCACGGAAAGAGACACATCACCCCATCATCGGGGGATGCTTCGAGCAGGTTGCGGAGGGCCTGCTGCTGTTGCGGGGTGCCGAGTATGGCCAGCGTCTCGCCCGCAACAAACACATGCTCCGGTCCAGGGTTGGTGATGATGGTATGCTCCTGCACAATGGACACAATCGAAGCCCCGGTACACTTGCGGACCTCCATTGCGCCTATTGTCTGCCCGACCACCAGGCTGGTCGGGGAAACAACAACCCAGTCAATCTCCAGCGTGCGATTGGCGCGGTGCAGCGTTCGCAACAGCTCCATACTGCGCCCGGAGATGTCATTTGTGCAGAGCGGGGCGTACATCTCGCTGTGGACTGCATCGCTGAAACGTTGGATGTCAATAGGCGACACCTGGAAGTGGATGAGCACCTGCCGGACCATCTCCAGCCCGGCCTCAAACTCCGGCTGAACCACCTCGTGAACCCCGATATGGCGGAGTTCGTCCATGTGCTCCACCCCTCCCGCTCGTGCCACAACACGCAGGTTCGGGTTGAGTTGCAGGGCCCGGCGGGAAATAAGCTGGTTTTCTGTTGCATCGGGGAGTGTGACAAGCAGCAGACGAGCATCGCGCACCCCGGCCGCTTCGAGCATGGTTTCGCTGCTTGCATCGCCAAAAATTACCGGGCATCCCTCGTTCTTGCAACGTTCCACCACCCGGTTGTCGAGTTCCACCAGCACATAGCGTAGCCCGACCCGCTGCATCACTTCGGTGGCAACATGTCCGACACGCCCATAGCCCGCCACAATGACATGGTCACGGAGTTTCTCCTGTGGCAGGTTGAAGGTGCTGAGCGGATCACGCGGGATGAGCCGTCGCCACTGGTGATAGATGGGAACGGCAAACCGCGAAACAAATGGTGTGAGTATCATTGTCACCAGAGCTGTTGTGAGCACCAGGGCGTAGAGGTCATCCGAGATAGCCTGCGGCTCCGAGTTTAGCCCCACCTTTGCCAGTACAAAGGAAAATTCGCCCACCTGAAACAACCCTGTTCCCACAATGAGCGGCGCACTGTTGCCATAGCCAAAGATGCGCGTTATCGCCGCAAAAATAACCCCCTTACCAACCATGACCAGAGCTACGGTTGTCGCAACCAGCCACAAGTTTTTCACAAGGAACACCGGGTCAAGGAGCATGCCGGCAGACACAAAGAAGAGCATGCCGAAAATGTCGCGCAGGGGGACAATATCGCTCAAGGCCTGGTGGCTGTAGTCCGACTCGCTCAGGACCATGCCCGCGACAAAGGCCCCGAAGGCAAACGACAACCCGAACAGGTAGGTTCCATAGCCCACCCCCACGCCGAGCGCAAAAACCGACAGGAGAAAGAGTTCGCGGGAATTCCAGCCGGCAATGATACGCAGCAGCCAGGGCATAACCCGCGTGCCCACAATGATCATCGTTGCCAGGAACAGCAGGGCTTTGAGCACCGCAATACCAAGCTCCAGGGCAAGGTTGCCCCCGCCGGGGTCGTTCAGCATTGGCAGAATGATCATCATCGGAACCACGGCCAGATCTTGCATAATCAGCATGCCAATCATCACGCGGCTGGCCAGCGTGCCGAGCACCCCCCGCGCCATCAGCGTCTTGAGGATGACCATTGTGCTCGATAGCGAGATGATCGAGCCAAACCAGAGCGACTCGATTGCACCCCATCCGAAAAGGTATTGCCCTATGCCATAGCCAAACGCCGTGGTAAGAAGAATCTGGATAGGCGCACCGATGAGGGCAATCTGGCGCACGGGGCGCAACTCTTTGAGCGAGAACTCCAGGCCAAGCGCAAAGAGCAGCAACGCAACGCCTATCTCCGAGAGTAATTCAATATCGTGCATATCGCTGACGAGCAAGAAGGGCGTATGTGGCCCCACGATCACACCCGCCAGAATGTAGCCGAGCAGGAGCGGTTGCCCCAGGCGGTGGGCAATCAACCCGCCAGCCATCGCCGCCAGCAGAATAATGGCCAGATCTGCAGCTATCCCCATTGGTCCTCCCGGATGGTTTTATATGGTATTACATGGGCGATAGGAGAGCCTCCTCTATTGCACTCTGCAAACTCCCCCGCGTCTGGAGCATACTCAGGTCGGCTCCCAGATGCACAAGCGTCTGGGCCATCGTTGCGCCAATGCCTGTGAGGATAATGCGGGCTCCAAGCAACCGCACCGCCCGTGCCGATTGGACCAACGCATTGGCCACCTGCGTATCCATCACCGACACGCCCGTAATATCCAGGATGGCGGTATCGGCCTGGTAGTGGGCGATGCCCTCCAGCAGGGTTTCCATCACCAGCTGGGCACGGCTACTGTCTATGCTCCCGACCAGCGGCATCAAGACGACCTCACTCGAAAGCGGAATAAGCGGGGTCGAAAGTTCGCGCAGAGCCAGTTTTTGCGCTTCGATGATGTATTGTTGTTCCTGCAACTCCTGCCTTGCCTGCTCTGCCTGTTTCCGTTCGGTGATGTCACGGAAAATGACCTGTGAAGCAGGTTTGCCCTGATACATAATAGGTGTTCCCGACACCTCAACATCTATCACCTGCCCATCAAGCCGGATAAACTGTTCCTCAATCCAGTTGACCCTTGCGCCCTCATCCTGGGTCGTCTCCACACGCTTCTGCACCAGGTGGCGATAGTCGGGGTGGACATACTCTATCACCGAGCGTGTCTGAACCTCTTCGAGATTCTTTGCCCCCATAATCTCCATTCCCCGTTCATTCATGTAGAGAAACTGGTTTTTGCAGTGAATGCCGATACCGTCGGGCGAGAGTTCAATCAGCTTGCGGTACCGTTCTGCATCTTCCTGGAGCGACTGCAACTCCTTTTCAAGCCTGACTATCCGTTGTTGCGGCGTTTCGTTCTCCGCTCGTTGTTGTTGTTGTGTGATTTCCGTTTCGTCGTTCATACCAAGATCCTTAAACCGGTAAAAAACACTTCTCTACTAGTATACCCTACTCACGGATATGTTGTACAACCTTGTGAGCGTTCACTGTGTTCGGACAATCCCTGGGAGCGCAAGCGTCTCGCTTGCCCCGATGCGGGCGTGGGGGAACTGAACGATTACCCAGAAGCCCTGGTTCCTCGAATCGATCCTCAAATTTTCGGATGAGCCTGCGTTCATGTGAGAAAAGAGCAAACAACCTGACCCCGGATGTCCGAAAAATGGATGAAAAATGAAAGAGGAGATATTCACATGGCTTTGAGTAGAGAACATGAAACACGATTGGATCAGCTCCGTGGGCGCGTATTGGATGGCACGTTCACGGTTGAAGAACAGATAGAACTTGAGCGTTTGATGCAACAGAGGTCCGAAACGTCGTATGATGATGATGCTCCGACGCTCCACGAGATTCTCCACGCCGTACAGGTTGAGAATGAGGAGCTTGCGGCGTTGCTCAAGCGGTTGATGTCTTCCTGAAACCGGTACCTTTCTTCCTTCTGTAATCGTTCAGGGGGGATAAATATAATCCTTCAGAACAAGGAGTATCGCTTCTGAGATCGCGGGCGGAAGCTCCCCCCTCCCAGTCCCCTCCCCCCGCTGGGGGGAGGACAGGGGGGGGACTGAACGATTACAAACCAAATCGCGGGGTTGACGCTGGTTCAGCCGGTTGGTATAATCGGGCCAGTTTTCATTGTATCACCCAAATCATAGTATTTTCGTTATCTTTATCCATATCCTGGAGGATCGCGCATGCCCAATCCATTCAACCTGGATTACCTGACCGAGTCTAGCCCGACGTTTGGCCCCTACGATTGGGGAGTCTATGTTATCCAGGCTATTCTGCTTGCTATCGGGTTTTATCTCTACTTTTTGCGAAAAGATACCAATGTGCCCCGCCGACGATTGATGGCAAAAGTGGGATTGGTGCTGATAGCCATAGGCAGTATAGGCACCCTGTTTGGGATGCTACGGATGCGCGAAGCCGGGGTGTTTGCCCAACGCTACTGGTTCTATCTCCTGCTGCTGGTCGAACTCGTTGGTGGAGCCTGGTTGTTCTTTTATGTCCGTCAGAACCTCTCGCGCATATCCCCGCGGAATACCTCATCGCAAGGGCAAAAACGAACCGCAAACCATGCTCAACCTTCTGGAAAAAACGCCGAAGGGGTAGCAAATGATCCGCCCTCCGCTGCTCGGAGCCGCCGCGAGGCCCGCCGTGAGCGCAAGCGCAAAAAACGATGATGCCGGGCATGACAGGGAACAGAGGGACCGGAGAACGAGGGCACTGCGCAAGGGGTCGGGAATGGTTTAGAACTGCGCTTCGATTTTCAATGCCTGCGCCAGTCGTTCTTGATATTCTGCCCGTGATATTTCTCTGGCCCCGAAGCGGGCCAGGTGCGCGGTGAGAAACTGCGTATCGAGCAGGACAAAACCCCCACGCCGCAGTCGCTCCACCAGGTGGACGAGTGCGACCTTGCTGGCATCCGCTTCGTGGCTGAACATGCTCTCCCCTGCAAACAACCCGCGGATGGCCACCCCATATAGCCCCCCGACAAGCCTGTTATTGCGCCAGGCCTCGACACTATGGGCAACCCCCAACCGGTGCAGCAACAGGTAGCTTGCTATCAGGTCGGGAGAAATCCAGGTGTCCTCACGGCCGGGCACGGGGGTGGCGCAGGCCTTGATGACACCGGAAAAATAGCTGTCCACACGCACCGTAAACCGCCCGCTCCGGACCATACGCCCCAGACGACGCGGCACATAGAAGGTGTCCAGGGGAATGATCGCCCGCGGGTCGGGATCATACCAGTAGATTTCGCCATCCTCATCGGCCATGGGGAAGACCCCTTGCCAATAGCCCGCAAGAAGTGTTTCTGGATCGAGTTTCATACCTCTCTATTATACCCCGCTATGGCCTGTTTTGTGCTACAATGCCCGGTATCAAGCATAACCATATTCTTAGAATTTTACACCAATTTGGAGTGAGCATATCCATGCACCTTTTACTTGTTTCCGGACAGAGCAGTATGTTGCAGAATGCGACGGCCCTGGCGACCGCCAGCCACGCCGCCGCGGAGGGGAAGCGTGTCCTCGTTGTGGGCACCGGCCCGGTGGGGCTGTTGAGCCATCTCCTCGCACGCTTCCCCCAGGAGCCTCTTCCCTCGCGCCCGCAGTCCATTGCGCCAAACCTGGATGCAATGGAGATGGTCGCCGTGGATGAATTTAACCGCGGGTGGGAAACGCTCTGCAACAGTTCGTCGGTCAATATCCCCAACCGGCTGCTTCACCTTGAAAAAGACGAATTGCCCAGTTTCCCCGGTATGGATGAGGTGGCGACATTGCTGGTGGTAGACCAGGTAGGGCAGGCCGGCAACTACGACCTGGTTGTTTTTGGCGGCACCACCATAGATAGCCTGTTGCGCGGTATCTCCCTGCGCGAAACAGTCCGCTGGTTTGTGCGGCTTGTGGGAGGGCTGGACCGCGGGCCGGGCCGCTCACAGCGGTCGCTCGACGCAGCCCTGCTCCCGATTTCGCTGCTCTCCGCAAGCACCTATTCCCTCCTGCAGGATGTGCGACTGGTGCTGGAGCAATATGCCAACTGGCTGACGGCCAGCGCAGGAACACGCATACGCCTGGCCCTCTCCACAACCGATATGTCGCTCCCGATGATGCGCTATGCTCTGGGGGGATTCGGCCTCTATGGACTGAGCGTTGATACCATCTTCACACAGGGCGATATGGAGACGATTGAGCCAGCAGTCCGCGACCCGCTTGCTTCGCTGCTGCTTCCGCTCTCCTTTTTGCCCACGCCGACAGATGTCGCGGGATGGGCCGAACGGGGAGCCACGCTCTATGGGAGCCGTGCCGAAGGACTGGCCCTGCCGGAAGAGGCTACATCGGGCCCGCCGCCGCTCACCAGTGGCAAGGATGTCCGGCTCCATATTCCCTTCCTGGACCGCAAATCGCTTGATATTGGCCTGGCCAGCGAGGAGGTCATTGTGCGGATGGGGCCCTTCCGTCGCCATCTCCTCGTGCCAGGGATGGAGCGGGAGGGGGGACGACTCCGCGCTCGCACCGAGGGCGAATGGTTGCATCTGTGGGTTGAGCGAGCGTGAGCAAGGTCGCTCAAGAATACGAGAGAAAATGGCCCTTGAAATTTCTGCCGGTTCTCCGTATAATAGAAGTGTATGACGCAGTGCATCATGACATGTTTGAGACGGATACTGATAGCAGGGAAAATATAGGGAAAGGAGTACGAGAACATGGCAGAGCCAGTATTTGAAGAAGGCGAAGTGTATGTTCGCAATGTTCGGACAGAAGACGAGGACAACGGGCGAGGGAAGATGGTCGAGTCACTCACAGGATTGGGGCGCAGTTTCTTCCGCCTGGGCAAATCGGTGTTTCTGCTCGGAACAAGCATCATCCCGGAGAAAACCTCCACACATTTTCGCAATGGTCTGCGGGAAAGCATCTACGCCGCCGCCAGCCTCCCGCGTGACGTGGTAGACGTGGTGGGGGAGCGGGCCGAAAAATGGCGAAAGAAGCACGAAAAAGAACGCATTCGCAAAGCCCCCAACGACGAAATCATTGAGATAAAATCTTCATAAGTGTATCTGAGGGAAAGGAGTCTTCACGATGGCAGAAGAGCAAAAAACAACAGGGACAACGGGAACAACGGGAACAACGACCGGTAAAGACTGGGAAAGGGATGTCGTAGAAACTGCCGGTGATGTGGCAGAAAAAGCAGCGCGATTCTCGCTTGATGTTATGACCCTGCCGCTCTCGCTCCTGCCGGGCAAATCACGCGAGCACGCCAACCGTGCTTTTGGTGAGTTTGCCATGGCCTTCATGTCAGCGTCCAGGGAGTTTGCCGAATCTGCGGAGAAGTTCGTAGAGCGTGTGGCAGAGAGCAAGAAAGAAGCAAAGAAAGAGGGCGGCCCTTCTGCCGAAGGGGATGTCCGCGAGAAGGCCGAGTCCTTCTCCGAGCGTGTGGCGGGCACCGCCGAAGGCTACAAGAAGGACAAGGAATAACCAGGAACAGGATACATGGGGCCAGGCCATCCTGGGAGCGCAAGCGTCTCGCTTGCAGAGAATGAAGAGTGGATCAGGGATAATACCCACACGCTCCCAGGTACCTGGCCCCTGGACCCTGCTCCCTGAACCCGCCCGTATTCTTTGCAGTTTTGAAACCGTCTATGAAAACAGGGGCTATCCTATGCATATGCTCATTCTCGGTGCCGGCTATGCCGGGTTGCGAGTGGCTCTTGAGCTACAACGCAAACTGGCAGACTGCGAGCACCAGGTCCGCGTCACGCTGATAGATCGCTATCCCTACCATCAGATTATCACCCTGCTGCACGGGCTGGCTGCGGCAACGGTGTCGGAAGAGGAAACGCGCATCCCGCTTGCGCCGTTGTTTGCCGAGGGCCCCGCCTCGCCGGTCCGTCTGCTCCGGGGAACAGTCCGCCAGATTCGACCGGATTCCCGCCAGGTTGTGCTCGATGTTGGGCAAGAGCAAGGGCAAGAACTGTCCCACGTATCCTACGACCGGCTCATCCTTGCCGTTGGCGCAACCACCGACTACTACAACATCCCCGGTGCAGAAGAACATACCCTGCCGCTGCGAACCGTTGAAGATGCAGCACAACTCCGTGAGCATATGACGGCCCGTTTCCGCGAGGCGGCCAACACCAGCGACCCCGCCACCCGCCGCGCCCTGCTCACGACGGCTATTGTCGGAGGGGGCGCGACCGGTTGTCAGATAGCTGGCGAACTTGCCGCATGGGCCCCGCGCCTGGCCGCTGAGTATGGCCTGCCACGCAGCGATATTCGCGTTGCGCTCATCGAGCGTATGCCTCGACTGCTCAATGAATATCGGGCCCCCTGGGCAAGCCGCGAGGCCCTGCGCGTGCTCGACTGCCGGCGGGTCAGCGTCTACCTCGATACAGCGGTTGAGCGCGTGGAAGATGGAGCCTTGTTTGTCAATGACCGTCGTATGATGCGGGCGGCAACGATTGTCTGGAGTGCGGGCATTCGGGCCCCACAATTTCTGGCCGCTTCGGGACTCCCCACCGATACCCGTGGGCGCGTCCACGTCAACCGCTTTCTGCGGGTTGAAGCCTACCCGGACATCTGCGCCATTGGCGACTGCGCCCGCATCCCCGACACAATGGGGGGAATTGTCCCCACAACAGCCAGCTATGCCCTCCGCCAGGGAGCCTTCCTGGCCGATGCGCTGCTGGACGAACTCGCGGGCCGCCCACCAGCCAGCAGGTATGGCTACGAACCGCTTGCCCTGGGGAGCGTGGTATCGCTCGGGCCGGGCGCGGCTGTTGGCGATGTGCTTGGCGTTCCCGTGCGGGGGGCGGTTGCAGCCCTGATGAAACACACCGTTGAGCAGCAGTATCGAAAGAGTTTGCGCTAATATGCGCCCACGAACGATAGGGAGATAAAGAACAACCGGATATGAGCGATTTCTCCCCTCACCGCCGTTTATTCTTTTGGGATGAGATTGTTCTGGTCATGCATCGAAAGATGTTTCAGGATACCTTCAACAGAAGGGAGAATGGCGTATGAATCCATCCGAGGTAGCCGAAAAATTTCAACGCTCGGCAGAGCAAGGCGACTGGGACACCATGAACCAGGTGCTTGCGGAAGATTTCCTTTTCTATGGTCCCATGCCGGAGCCGCTCGGACGGCGCGAATGTGTTTCTATGCACAAGGCGTTGTGGGGAGGCTTTCCCGACATTTCCTACAATCTTCGTGTTGTCGGGGTCGAAGGGAGCGTTGTGAAAGGGATTGTCCACATTACGGGAACCCACACCGGTATGCTGATTCCCCCCGTGCCGGGCGAGTTTGTCAGCATTCCCCCGACAGGCAAGAAGATTTCCCTGGCAAAGGAGAACATTGAATACACCATCAGGGGCAATCAGGTTGCTGTTATCAAGCTGTCTTCAGCACCAGACTCGAGCTGGCCGGGCATCTTCAAACAGATAGGGGTGGAAAACCCCTATGAGAAGGGATAGGACAGGGTGCAGGAGTCGGGGGCAGAGGCAGTGGGGAGGGGGCCGCGTGGGTAGACTCAGCGTATGATGGGCAGAAACGGGCGTATCGGAATAGCAGGTCTTGTTGGTATCCTTCTTTTTCTTATCTTGAGTATTGCGCTGGTTCCTGTGCGTGGTGTGCAGAGTTCGTCGGATGAGACAGAGAAGCGAGAAAAACCGGCAGTTGCGCTACTCACGCTGGCCCCCCTCCCCACCCTGACCCCCACAATCACCCCCACGCCGACCACCACGCCTACCCCGACCCCGACGGCCACCACCACGCCCACCTGGAACCCGCTTGCGGCCCCGCCGGTAACAATTATCCCTTCGGATGTGTTTACCTCGGTATTGAAAGATGTTCCAAAGTTTCTCACGCTCCCCTTTCCCCCCGACCCCCAGATAGCCCTGTTGCAAGGGTGGTACTACGATGGGGGAAGTCTCCATTCGGGAATAGACTACTTCCGCTATAACGATGGCTGGGGCGCAGCGGGGAACAGGCGATTTACTCCCTTTCCAGTGCTGGCCGCAGCCGATGGCCACGCCTGTGGGCAACTCGACGACAACGCAGAGGGCGCGGGCGGCTCATGCGTGCGAGGGTTCGGGTACCGTGTTTTCATTCGCCACAGGGTGCACGGCGAAACCTACTACACCTACTATGGCCACCTGGAAACGATAGCCGACCATATTCCGCTTGGCAGTCGGGCCGACACCGTGTTTGTCAAACGGGGCGAGGTTATTGGCTATGCGGGAAACACCGGAACCAACGGGGGCAGTATCCATCTGCACTTTGGTCTCCTGTCGCTTTCGGAGGGGTGGATTGACCCCTACGACATCCACACTACCCACGAACACTACCCCGACACGGGCCGCTCAAATGGCCTCTTCTCAGGGCTTAACGACTACTGGGAGACAAACCCGCCTTCATACGCCATAACGACGCTCTGGCCCCCCGAAGGCTACGTGATGCTCCCTCACCACGATACCCAGGTAGCCGGGGTCGTTCCTGTGAGCGGGTGGGCAAAGGTGCGGCAGGGCGAAATCAGCACCATAGAAATCTGGCTCAATGGCCACCTGCACCAGGTAGCAGCCTACGGGCTACACCACGAGCAAGGTGGGGGGGCCTGCGGCTTCCGCTGGAACTGGGACACCTCCCGCGAGCGCAACGGCAAACACCGGCTCCAGGTGCGGGCCCTGGCTGTGAATGGACGCAGTGCGCTGCTCCCCTCGCACCGGGGGAACCACGAAAAAACAATTGTCGTTGAGGTGCAAAACCCGCGTGGTTACATTGACTACCCGCTGCCAAACACGCAATTGAAGGGCACAGAGCACATTGTCGGGTGGGCAAAGGTTGTGGGGAGCAAGATCAGCCAGGTCGAGGTGTGGATTGATGGGGAGTTTCGCGGGTTTGCCAGCTACCGCCTGGTGCAGCAGAAAGAGGACAATGCCGGGGACACGGGTAAGGGGGACAACGCGGGGGACGCAAGCGACGCGGAAGAAGAAAGCGACACGGAAGGGAAAGAGGAAGAGGGCACGAGTGAGCGAACATACCAGTTTCAGTGGGAATGGGATACCACCGGCGAAGCCGATGATCTCCACACCGTGCAGGTGCGGGCCGTGGCGGAGAATGGGGGAAAGAAACTGTTGCGCCACGGAGGGGGGAGCGGTCCTCTCCCTTCCGCCGCACTCGTCGTCGAGACGAAGAATCTCTCGCCCGCCTCGCTCCTGAGCGAGGCAAGCAAGTGGATTGTGCGCTAGTGTGCCTGGATTGTGGTCTGCCTGGATTGTGGTCTGGATGACGTTTCTAGGACCTGCTATCAGGATGTGAGCGGCCCCGTGTCGCGCAGCCATGCCAACTCCGCTTCCAGGGAAGCAAGCCGCTGTTCGGCAGCCTCGTCCCGTTCGCGTTCGGCGGCAAGCTGCTGTTCGGCAGTTCGATTTCCTGCCAGGGCATTGCCGCAACCGTGCGCCCGGCTGCCTGTGCTGTCTCCACAGGAACAGTCGGTATCTCACTCATAGCTCATTCCTCATGCTTTTCCCTATGGGCTTCGTCCCTCTCATAGAGAAATCATTCTTAAATCGTCCTATTTCACCCTCACCCCCGGACCCTAAACCCGATGGGAGAGGATGGGCGCGCCAGCGGCGGGGGTGAGGGCATTATCCAGGATTATCTTGATGGCTCTATATGGCTCTATATGGCAGATTATGGCCAGAGCAGCAGAATGGGCACAGCGATCAACGCCAGGATGAACAACAGCATGCCCAGGAGTTTGAGCTGCTCAATGGTTCGCCGCGAAGCTAGATCCTCGCGGGCATCCGGGGCATAGGGGACATCGTCTTCCTTTTCCAAGAGAATCATCCTCAGATTGCCAGGCGAACGTACCAGGTTGCTGAAAATGGTACTGATAAGTTGCCGCGTTGTAATCAGAGGTGGAGCCCAGTAGGCCTCGCTGGCGGGAATCTCTTTGCCAGTCAGGGCACAGCGGACTATCTCATCAGAGCGGGGTGTCTCTTCTGCCGTCTCTTCTGATGGGTCTGCCGTCTCTTCTGAGGGGGGGCTGGAGGTTGCTTCGGTTGGGCGGGTGGCTTGCGTCGAGTCATCGGTCTTACCGGTTCGGGGAGAAGAGGTTTCCTCTTTCATACTTCTGCCCTCCTAAACTTTGAACAATCAATAATATCAGAAATATCAAAAAACAACAGTAAGAAAAACAGCCAGCCACGCTGCTGACTAGTATCAGTGTACCACAGTTTGCGCCCCTTTGCGTTTGCTGGTTTTTTGCTCTCTCCTGCGAGAGTGTTGCTCAAGGTTCCTCTAACTTGGCTTCTGTCCTCTAACTTGAAAGACGGCGGATAAATCGTTCAATGCGTTCCAGAGCGATTTCAATCTTCTCCAGCGAAGTGGCGTAGCAAGCGCGGACATAGCCCGCTCCGCTCGGTCCAAACGGGTCGCCAGGAATAACCGCGACTTGCTCTTCTTGCAGCAATTGCTCGGCGAAATCCTGGCTACTCAACCCCAGGTGCGACACCTGCGGAAACGCATAGAACGCCCCCCGCGGCTCGAAGGTGGGCAGGCCGATAGCATTCAGGCCACTGACAATTGTCTGTCGCCGGCGGTCATATTCCGCCTGCATCGCCTGCAAAAATGGCTCGCCAATGCGGAGAGCTTCTAGCGCGGCATACTGGCTCATTGTTGGAGCCGACATAATGGCATACTGATGAACCCGGGTCATAGACTGGGTAATCTCGGCGGGCGCGGCAGCCCACCCCAGCCGCCAGCCGGTCATCGCATAGGATTTCGAGAACCCGCCCATCAGGACCGTGCGTTCACGCATACCAGGCAGGGTCGCAAAACAGACATGCTCAACACCATAGACGAGTTTCTCATAGATCTCATCCGAAAAAACTATCAGGTCGTGGCGTTCGGCCACCTCGGCCACCTCAAGCATTCGTTCGTGGCTCATCACCGCGCCGGTCGGGTTGTTGGGGTAGCCAATGATGATACCGCGAGTCTCCGGCGTGATGGCCACTTCGAGGGCCGCGCCCGTCACCTGGAACTCATCGCGAGCGTAGGTGGGAACAAAAACGGGCCGTGCATCGGCCATCATCACCGCCGCGGGATAGGCGACAAAACTTGGTTCGGGAACCAGTACCTCATCTCCCGCATTGAAGAGCGTCAGCGCGGCGGTTTGCATCCCTTCGCTGACCCCCACGGTCAACAAGATCTCTTTTTCCGCGTCATACTGGAGACCAAACCGTTGCGCCAGGTCGTCGGCGATGGCCTGGCGCAGTTCGAGCAAGCCGGAGTTTGAGGTATAGGCTGTTGTCCTATCAATGGAACGCTGCCCGGCCTGGCGAATTGGCTCCGGGGTAATAAAATCTGGTTCGCCTACACCAAGAGAGATAACATCGGGCATGGTGGCGGCAATGTCGAAAAATCGGCGAATGCCGGAAGATGGCATCATCATAACGCGGTTGGAGATGCGCGAACGCCGGGGCGATACGCCATCGGTTGACTGCATAAAGTCTACTTTGTTTGTCTGGACACCGTTCGTCTGGACACCGTTCGTCTGCGTGGTCGTCAAAATTTGTTCAGTCCGGGTCATAACCTTGTTTCTCCTCTGGTTGAATCTGCGAGGGTTCTGTATTGTGTTCCCCCACACTATCCAAGCCCTAAAAATCCTGATTCAAGAAAACAGTACACTCAGCGATAAATCCTTGTGAATACGCATAATTGCTTCGGCAAAGAGTGCAGCAACGCTCACAACCTGAATACGCGAATGGTCGAGGTGTTCTGGCGGTGGGATGGTGTTTGTAACAATGGTTTTGACAATGTTTGACTGGGCGATAGTCTCCATAGAATTGCTGGCAAAGATGCCATGTGTGGCACAGGCATAGACCGCGCTGGCCCCCCGGTCGAGCAAAATCTGCGTGGCTCCAAGCAGCGTTTCCCCGGTGGAAATCATGTCATCTACCAGGATGGCATTTTTGCCTTCGACCTCACCAACCATCTCCAGCACCTGGACCATATCTGGCTCAGGCCGTTGGCGAGCAATAATAGCTAGCCCCGCACCGCCAATACGTTCACGGAAACTGTTGGCACGGGCAACGCCACCAGGGTCGGGCGAAACAACAACCAGATTGTCTTCCTGGTGCAGGCGGCGGATATGGTCGGCCAGGAGAGGTGCCGCCCGCAGATGATCAACGGGAATATCAAAAAACCCTTCGATGGCCGGGGCGTGCAGGTCCATCGTCAAAACGCGGTTGGCCCCTGCTGTGCGGATGAGGTCGGCGACCAGGCGGGCGGCAATCGGTTCACGCCCGGTGGTTTTTTTCTCCTGTTTGGAGTACCCGTAGTACGGAATAACCGCGGTAACACGGGCAACAGAGGCCCGTCTCAGTGCGTCTATAATCATCAGAAGTTCTACCAGGTGATGATTCACGGGAGGGCAGGTTGGCTGAATGATAAACACATCGCAACCGCGAACGTTGTCATCTAATTTAACGCGCGTCTCACCACTTTTGAACGTTCCGACGGTGGCTCGGCCCATATTCATGTTCAGGCAATCTACAATCTCCTGGGCCAGGGAACGGTTGGCATTGCCACTGAAAATCAATAATCGTCCGGACATGGGTTTGTTTTCCCTACTTCCTTCCTGCAACGGTGTCTCAAAAAAAACCACAAAAAAACAGTGAAGCAAAGCTCCACTGCACAGCCACCAGCCAGACTCCTCTCGGCGAGGAGCGGCGGCGGCTTACCCTGCTGCTGCGGCCTGTTGTATCGTATAGATCTTCAACGGTTCGTTATTCCTTATTCCTATGCGTTCTGAATTGCACCTGATGGCTACCGGGTCAGGATTCGAACCTGAACCAGGAGATCCAAAGTCTCCTGTGCTACCCTTACACCACCCGGCAGTATGCCTGTGCCAACAGTACGGGTATTATACCATGCGAGAGGCCTGGCAGCAAGTAGCAGTCTGGTCGTTATTTTTTTATTTTTTGAAATTATTGACAAAATCATGCCCATCAGGTAAACTATGCTATCACTTTTTGCCTCTATACTCTTCGTATTTGTCGCACAACCACGCAGAACGGAACAGCGGAAGAGAACAGGAGAATCTTCTCGCCATAGGTTCTTCTGATTTCTCGCAAACAATGGATTTAAGAACTGAGAAAGGAGTGGAAAGAAATGAGAAGACTATTATCGCTCGTGCTGGTCATGGCAATGATGGCCGTGGCAATGTCCGCCTGTGGCGCGGGAGAAACGGAAGAAACGACCTCGACCACAACCGGTCCGGACACATCTGCGCCGACCACAACCGGTCCGGCTCCATCCGCACCGGCAACGCCCGAACAAGCAGACACAACATCAGATGTGGTGGTCGTGAATCCAGGTGAACCTATTCTTATCGGGTATGGGTTGCTGACCTCGGGCCCCAACTCGAATCTTGGGATTGACTCGATGCGCGGCGTTGAGATTGCCATTGAGGATGTCGGGGGGGAGTTGCTTGGGCACCCGATTGAGCTGGTTGGCGAAGATACTGGCTGCTCTCCCGAAGGGGGGCAGGCTGCGGCCCAGAAGCTGATCGTCAATGAGCAGATTGTTGGGATTATCGGCTCGACCTGTTCGAGCGCGGGGAGTGTGATGGCTCCCGTCATTGATGAAGCGGGCATGGTGATGATTTCACCCTCAAACACCGCACCGGGGTTGACCGACCCTGAAACCCATGCCCGTGGCTACCTCCGCACGGCACACAACGACAAGGTGCAGGGAGCTGTGGCGGCCGAATATGCCTACAATGTGCTTGGGGTGCGGAGAGCAGCTACCATCCACGATGGGAGCGTCTATGCTGAACAACTGGCCAACGTTTTTGCCGAGGAGTTTATCTCCTATGGGGGCGAGGTTGTTGCCCGCGAAGCCATTAACGAGACCGATACCGATATGCAGCCGGTGTTGACTGCAATTGCATCCAACAACCCCGAACTCATCTACTACCCCATCTTTATGCCTGCCGGCGGCTTTGTCACAAGCCAGGCCCGTCAGGTCGAAGGGTTGGAAGAGGTGTTTCTGATGGGAGCCGACGGGTTGTTCAATCCCGACTTCATTGAAGCGGCGGGCGAGGCTGTTGTCGGCATGTATCTGAGCAGCCCCGACCTGACTTCGCTTGGTGGTGGGTATCAAGAGTTTCTCGATAAGCATCGCGCAAAATACAATGAGGAAACCCTGAGCGTATACCACGCCAACGCCTACGATGCAACCATGCTTATTTTGCGTGCAGTTGAGCAAGCTGCCGAACAAGATCCCGATGGGACCCTACGTATCCCGCGGCAGGCCGTGCGCGACGCGCTCTACGCCACAAGCAACTACCAGGGACTGACGGGCAACCTGACCTGTGACCAATATGGCGACTGTGCCGATCCCAACATTGTCGTCTATGAGATTGTCAGCCCCGACCCGGCTACCTGGAATCCTGGAGACCCGACGGAAAACCCCGATGCCAACCCGCAGAAAGTCTACCCGGCTCCTGAAGGCGAAACCGATATGACTGAAACGGATGAGCCAATGGACGATGAGCCAATGGACGATGAGCCAATGAGCACCGATGAAATGACCGGCACTGACGAAATGGACGATGAGCCAATGAGCACCGATGAAATGACCGGCACTGACGAAATGGACAATGAGCCAATGAGCACCGATGAAATGACCGGCAC
>DAOTUE010000067.1:0-18071 GCA_034436975.1 Chloroflexaceae bacterium | reverse complement strand
TTGCAGAGAGTGCCTTGTACAACAGTCTAGCACACTCATTCAGTCGTGACAACCAGGAGAAAGGAGGATGGCGGCAATTCCCCACACCCGCTGAAGCGGGTGGTTCCCTTGCCGCTTTTTCCTATGGATAAGATGATAACTGATGCTCTTGCTGCTCTTGCTGCGAATCACCACGCAGGAGCCGCAGAGATTGCCGACCAGGCCGCAGATATTTTCTTGCAGTATAGCCAGAATACGAAACCATCGGGAGAAGAACACCTGCGCCGGGACTTGCTCCATATAGGGTGGTCCTGCATCCGTGCCCACCCCACAATGGCTCCCCTGGTCAACCTGGTCAACGCCGTTCTCTGGTCCACAGAAACACGCTCACTGGCAAAGGGCCAGAACCCGCACCAGCAAGAGATGCTCAACGAGGTTGTCAATGCCGCGACAACGTTCAAGCACCAAAGCCAGGTTCACGAGGCGGCTATTGCCGAACTGGTGTTACCCCTTATCCCCGAACAGGCACAGGTGCTCACGCTCGGACGGAGCAGCACCGTGAAAGCGGCCCTGCGCCACGCGCAGCATGCCGGGCGGCGGTTCAGCGTGGTTTGTGCCGAGGGCCGCCCCGGCTCCGAAGGGTACCTGATGGCTACGGAATTGAGCGAACATGGGATACCGGTTGAACTCGTAGTAGATGCGCTGGCAGTTTTTTTCGTTTCCCAGGTTCAGCTTGTGCTCGTGGGGGCCGACCACCTGCGAAACGATGACCTGGTCAACAAAGTGGGAACCTATGGCGTTGCGCTGGCAGCACGAGAGCATGGGGTGCCCATCTACGCGCTGTGCGGTAGCGAGAAGTTTTTGCCCCCCGGCTACACCCCCCCCCCACGGGATGTCTGGCCCGCCGAGCAAATCTGGCACAATCCCCCGCCGGGGGTCGTTGTACAGAATATCTACTTTGACCACACGCCCCTCTCGCAGTTTACCGGCATTGTCACCGAAAAAGGGGTGCTCCCGACGGTTGGCATTGAGGCGTGGATGGCCGCCATCAAGCTCCACCCGGCCCTGCACAACCGCGTGTCGTAGCGGGGTATCACCCGACACGACGATAGATAGCTAGTGTTTCGCGGGCGGCCCGCTCCCACGAGAACTGCGCCGCCTGGAGCGGCCCACGCTGCGCCAGTGTGTGCTGCAACGACGCATCGTGCCACAATCGCTCCATCGCTTCGGCCCAGGCCGCAACATCGTGGGGAGGGAGCAGCAGCGCGGCATCGCCGGCCACTTCGGGGATGCTGCTCGATGCCGCGGCCAGCGTCGGCGTGCCACAGGCCAGAGCCTCCACCACCGGCAACCCGAATCCTTCGTAGAGCGAGGGATTGACATAGAAGCGGCACGCATTGTAGAGCCAGAGGAGATCATCCTGGCTCACGCTGCCAGTAAACGCCACAGCATCAGCAAGCCGCAATTCGCGCACGGTTTCAAAAATCTCCCCGTCGTTCCACCCCCGCGCCCCCGCCACCACCAGCCGGTAGCCCGCCCCCGGCTGGCGGTCGAGACAACCACGCAGGGCGCGGAGCAGCATCGGGAGATTTTTTCGCGGCTCCAGCGTGCTCACAAAGAGCGCGAAGCTCCCCGCTTGCAAGGGGGTCGGCGGGCCCAGAAGCCACTTTTGTCCCACCATGCGCGTCTCCCCCGGTGCTACGGAACGCGGGGCAAACACCGAAGCCGCTGCCACATACACCACGTCCACCCGTTCGGGCGGAAGGCCCAGAAAGTGGGTAATGTCTCGTCGCGTGGATTCTGAATCGGCAATGACGGCACTGGCCCGCCAGACCGACGCACGAACCTGGCCATAGTAGCGGCGTGCGCTGGCATCGAGAATATCGGGGTAGTGGAGAAAGGCCAGATCGTGGATTGTCACCACAACTGCGCCGGGCCAGAAGCGGGGAGCAATGAAGTCCGGACAATGCAGCAGCGTGAGCCGCCGGGGGAGCAATTCGACGGGCAGGGCCAGAGATTCTAGCCGATGGTGTGGTGGGGTGAAGAGCGTGGCCCGCTGCACATTGGGGGCCGCCACGAGCGGTTGCCGCTGTGAGACATGTTGCAAAGAAACTAGCGTATCATCGGGAGCCAGCGGAGCCAGGCCCGCGAGAAGCTGGCGGGTGTATTGCGCGATCCCCCCTCCGCGGTAGGCATTGAGGCGGGCATCTATGCCTATTCGCACGGGCGCGGGGTCCCACGATAGCTATTCCCACCATCCAGGTCATCGCTCAAGTCATCGCTCAGACCGTCAATATCCACACGCAGACCATCATAGGCCAGATGCACGCCGGGCGGGAGTGTTGCGCTTACGCTGGCGTGGTCTATATCGTGATTCATATGCACAAGAAAGGCCCGCCGCGGGCGCAGGTCGGCCAGCACGCCGAGCGACGCTTCCAGCGAGAAGTGGTTCGGGTGTGGCTTGAAGCGGAGCGCATTGAGCACCAGCACATCCAGATCGTTCAACAACGCCAGTGAAGCGGGCGGGATGCTGCTGGCATCGGTTATATAGGCCAGCTTGCCGATGCGGTAGCCGGTAATTGTCCAGCTTCCATGCACCACGTCAAAGGGGATAATCGGAACCCGACCAATGGAGAAAGGGCTGTCAATTTCCACCGGTCTCAGGAGCGGGCGGGTCGAACCTTTGGATTCCCCGGCAAAGGCATAGTCAAAACGGCGGCGAACATTGGTCAGCGTAAAGGCATTGCCATAGAGCGGAATGGCTCCCTGTTTCTCGGTCAGCGGGCGCAAGTCATCGAGGCCGCCAATATGGTCAAAATGGTCGTGGGTCAACAACACCGCATCGAGCCGCAGCAGCCCGAAAGCGAGAGCCTGGGCGCGAAAATCGGGGCCGGCATCAATGAGGATAGTCTGGCCCGCCGCCTGGAGCAGGGCCGAAGTGCGGGTCCGGGTGTTGCGCGGGTCGTCCGACTGACACACCTGACACAAACACCCGATGTGGGGCACCCCCTGCGAAGTGCCGCTCCCAAGAAACGTGAGACGCATGGTAGATTTTCCTTCTTTCTTTTGCTGAGATGGTTTATCAGGGGACAGGCCAACAGTGCGCGGGAATGATAGCACACTGTGGCACGATGTGCAAGGGAGATGGTATACTGAGGGCAATTCGGGGGCCAGGGCCTCTGGGAGATTGAAGGTAAGGTTTAGTATATGTACTCAATAGAGAGAAACACCATGAAACATGCTTCATTTGCGAGAGTGGTCAGGTTTCAGCTTCCCATCTGGTTGGTTGCGCCGATGCTTGGGGTTGCGCTGCTGCTAGGGGTTGGATGGGGCTACGCGGGGGCCTGGCTCTCGTTTCCCCCCGCCACCTGCCCGGAGTCCCACCAGGTATGCGAGCAATTTACCCTCTACTGGAAGGTCTGGGAGCTGGCCAGCGAAAACTTTGTGGACGAGGAAGCAATCGTTCCAGAAACGATGATCGAAGGCTCTATCAATGGGATGCTCGATAGCCTGGGGGACCGGGGGCACACCCGCTTCCTGCCGGCCGAGGCGGCCCGAAAATGGGATGAGTCGTTGTCTGGAGAATTCGAGGGTATCGGGGCCTATCTTGATATGCGAAACGGGCAGGGCTACGTGGTTGCGCCTATTGATGGCTCGCCCGCCGACAAAGCCGGTTTGCGGGCCGGCGACCTGATTATCGAAGTGGATGGCCAACCCACAATGGGTTGGACTATCGAAGAACTGGTAGCCCAGATCCGCGGGCCTGAAGGCTCTACCGTGACCCTCACCATCCAACATGTGGACGAAGAGG
This sequence comes from Chloroflexaceae bacterium, assembly GCA_034436975.1. GTDB lineage: Bacteria > Chloroflexota > Chloroflexia > Chloroflexales > Chloroflexaceae > JAAUSY01. Next base: position 14,281 of record DAOTUE010000067.1, on the reverse strand, counting down.
AGACCGTTGATATTGTCATCGAGCGTGACCGCATTGAGGTTCCAAGCGTGAGCTGGCGCATGCTTCCCAATGATGTCGCCTTTGTACGACTTACCACTTTTGCCAGACGTTCCGCCGAAGAAATGCAACAGGCTCTCACCGAGGCGAAACAGGAAGGGGCCCGAATGGTCATCTTCGATCTTCGCAACAACCAGGGGGGCTATGTCCACGAAGCCATCGGGATTGCCAGCCAGTTTTTGCCCGAAGGGACGACCGTGCTGCTCGAAGAGGACCGCGAGGGAAACCGCACCGCCGAGAAAGCGCACGAGGGGGGGGTTGCCCTGGATATTCCCGTGGTTGTCTTGATCAATTATAATACGGCCAGTTCGTCTGAAATCGTTTCGGGCGCATTGCAGGATACCGGGCGGGCCGAGCTGGTGGGCACACGAACAGTCGGCACCGGCACCGTCCTCACCACCTACAAGCTCGAAGGGGGCGCACGGCTCCTGCTCGGAACGGTCCAATGGCTCACGCCGCACGGTCGCCTGATACGCAAACAGGGGATCGAACCCGATGTCGAGGTTTCCCTTCCCGTCGGGTCGCGTATCCTTTCGCCAGCCGAAGCCACGGAACTCTCGGAAGAAGAATTGCTCAACAGTGAAGATGTCCAACTGGTGCGGGCCTTTGAAGTGGTCCAAAAACTGACGACCCGGAAATAACGGAGAGAGACCATGCACCGTGCCCCACAGATTATCGCAACTATAACCTGGCTGACGTTTCACGAGGCCCGCCGACGGCGCATGGTCTTCATTGCCCTGTTGCTTGGCGTGCTCTTTTTGCTGCTCTACTGGCTTGGCTTCTCCTTCATCGAGGGTGAGATCCAGCGCAACGAGGTTCCGGCCCTGGCTCACGACCCCATCCACAACTTCCTCACGATGGCCGGCTTGTACGTAGTCCATTTCCTCACGGTGATGATTTCCATTTTTTCCTCGGTTGATACGATTTCTGGCGAAATCTCATCCCACACTATCCAGAGCATCGCAACAAAGCCCATCCAACGCTGGCATATTGTGCTTGGAAAATGGCTTGGTTTTGCGGCGATGATCAGCCTCTATCTGGGGATGCTTGGGGGAGGGATTCTGCTCATTGTCTGGGCCAGCTCCGGCTATCTCCCTCCCTCCCCGCTCCAGGGAATGGGGTTGCTCATCCTCGAAGCTCTCGTGTTGCTGGCCCTCTCGCTGCTTGGCGGCACCTTCTTCTCCACCATGACCAACGGGGTCGCGCTCTTCTTGCTCTATGGACTGGCCTTCATTGGCTCGTGGGTGGAGCAAATCGGGGCGTTGTTCCAGTCGGAGTCGGCAATACGGATCGGGATTATCTCCAGCTTGCTGATGCCGGTTGAGGCCCTCTGGCGGCGTGCGGCCCACCTGATGCAACCCACGCTGACCCAGGAACTCTACGCCTCGCCCTTCTCTACCCCCTCGGTGCCCTCGCCGGCAATGGTTATCTACGCTGTGGGCTATCTGCTGGTTGCGCTGGTGCTGGCGATGGTCGTCTTCAGTCGCCGCGATTTGTAGCTCCCCTACCCAGATGGGTAGGCAAACCCCTACCCATATCCCCACAAGATCCTACACGTTTGGAGATTTTTTTCACAAACAGTTTGTCGTATACTTGGCACAAGTAAACAAACGGAGACCGATACTGTTGTGAAGGAGGGTTCATGATCGTCACAACTGATGCCCTGTTCAAAGTTGCCTATGGCAAGTTTGCAATCGGAGCATACAACATCAATAATATGGAGCAGGCCCTGGGATTGTTTCAGGGGCATGCCGATGCCAAAGCCCCGTTTATTGTCCAGATTTCCAAAGGGTCCCGCAAGTACGCCAACGTAAAAATGATTGAAGCCATTATCCGTGCCGCCGACGACATCTTCCCCGACCTCGTTTTTGCTGTCCACCTGGATCATGGCGATGAGCAGACCTGCTATGACTGCATTGATTCCGGGTTCTATTCTTCAGTTATGATTGATGCTTCGCACGAGCCGTTTGAGAAAAATGTTGAAATTACCCGCCGTGTCGTTGAACGGGCCCACGCAAAAGGCCTCTCGGTTGAAGCCGAACTGGGTATGCTCGGAGGGGTTGAGGAAGACATCAAGGTAGATGAGAAGCATGCGATGTTGACCGACCCCACAGAAGCCGAAGAGTTTGTCAAACAGAGTGGCTGCGATAGCCTGGCTGTTGCCATCGGCACGAGCCACGGAGCCTACAAGTTCAAAGCACAACAATCGCTTCACTTCGACCGCATCGCCGAAATCCAGAAACGACTCCCCAACTTCCCACTCGTCATGCATGGCTCTAGCTCTGTCCCCCAGGAAGAAGTTGAGCGCATCAACGCTTCTGGCGGTACACTCAAGGATGCCCGCGGGGTGAACGCCGACGAATTCGCCCACGCCGCCAAACTAGGTGTGACAAAGGTCAACATTGACACCGATGGCCGCCTGGTCTGGACCCGCGTCCACCGCGAACATTTCCGCGACCACCCGGAAAACTTCGACTTCCGCAAGCCGGGCACGGTCTTTGTGCAGGAATACGCCAAATTTATCGTTCACAAATCAGAAAAACTGCTGTCGAGCGGCACGCTGGACGAAGTCCGCGCCGCAGTCAGCTAGGGATTGCTGGTGCGTAAAACGTTCTTGTTCTGGCCAGGTTCTGACGCTGTGCATACGTTTTGCGCACTCTATATTATCGGGAGCAAGAGATATGGGAGAAAGACCAGATCGCAACCTGGCCCTGGAACTGGCGCGTGTCACCGAGGCTGCTGCGCTGGCCGCCAGCCGCTGGATGGGACGCGGAAACAAAGAAGCCGGAGACCATGCCGCCGTCGAAGCGATGCGCTTCATCCTCGGTACGGTTGAGATGGATGGCGTGGTTGTCATTGGAGAAGGGGAAAAAGACGATGCCCCGATGCTCTACAATGGCGAAAAGATTGGCAATGGCCGCCCGCCAAAGGTAGATATTGCCGTTGACCCGGTGGAGGGGACCCGCCTGCTGGCTAGTGGGCGTTCCAACGCTATCGCCGTGGTGGCCATGGCCGCACGCGGGGCCCTCTGGAGTCCAGGACCGGGCTTCTACATGGACAAAATCGTTGTCGGACCGGGGGCCCGCGGGGCCATAGATATTACCGCCCCGCCCACCGAAAACTTGCAGAACATCGCCAGGGCCCTGGGCAAAAACGTTGACAACCTGACGCTGGTGACGCTGGACCGTCCCCGCAATTCGCACATCATCAACGCGGCCCGCGATCTTGGCGTGCGTATTCGGCTCATCACCGATGGAGACGTAGCCGGGGCCTTGATGGCCGCTATGCCAGGCACCAGCGTAGACGTTCTGATGGGCATTGGCGGCACCCCCGAAGGCGTGATTACGGCCTGTGCGCTCAAGTGTATTGGCGGCGAAATACAGGGCCGCCTGGCCCCGCAGAGCGACAAAGAGCGGGAGGAACTGGAAACCGCCGGCTTGAGCCTGGAACAGGTTGTCACCACCGAGGATTTCGCTCGCGGCGAAGACATCTTCTTCTCCGCTACGGGCGTGACCGACGGGGAGCTGCTGCAAGGTGTGACCTACACCCCATTCGGAGCCACCACATCCTCACTCGTGATGCGCGCAAAATCGGGGACCATCCGCCGCATCGAAGCAACGCACCGATGGGACAAGCTGAAGACAATCAGCGATATTGAATACTAGCAAGAAACACCGTATCTATACGGTTTCCGGATATTATGATATTCTTAGCCAGGTATTTTCATAATACCAGTATGGTTTGAAGGAGGGATTTTTTCATATGGGCAAGAGTGTTAGTCGTACCATAGCGGGCGTTTCCGAATACTCCAAGATGGGCTTTTATGATGCCGACTATGTTCCCAACGATACCGATGTGTTGGCCGTGTTCCGCCTGGTCCCGCAAGATGGGGTTGATCCAATAGAGGCCGGTGCAGCCGTCGCAGGGGAATCTTCCACTGCCACCTGGACGGTTGTCTGGACCGACCTGCTTACCACCTACGAGTATTATCAGGCCAAGTGTTACAAAGTAGTTCCAATTCCTGGCACCGACCAGCATCTGGCCTACATCGCCTATCGGCTCGACCTGTTTGAGGAGGGGTCCATTGCAAATATGACCTCTTCGATTATCGGTAACGTGTTTGGCTTCAAAGCTCTGAAATCGCTGCGGCTGGAAGATCTTCGCATCCCGCTGCACTATACCAAGACGTTCCAGGGCCCGCCGCACGGGATTGTTATGGAGCGCGAGTATCTCAACAAGTATGGTCGCCCACTGCTCGGAGCCACCGTCAAGCCCAAACTGGGTCTCTCGGCCCGCAACTACGGGCGCGTGGTCTACGAGGCCCTGAAGGGTGGGTTGGACTTCACCAAAGACGATGAGAATATCAATAGCCAGCCCTTTATGCGCTGGCGCGACCGCTGGCTCTTTGCAATGGAAGCCGTCAACCGCGCCCAGGCCGAGACGGGCGAAATCAAGGGGCACTACCTGAACGTTACGGCAGCGACAATGGAAGATATGTATGAGCGCGCTAACTTTGCCAAAGAACTTGGTAGCGTCATTATCATGGTTGACCTGACCATTGGTTGGACGGCTATTCAGTCTATGAGCAAGTGGGCTCGCGCCAACGGGTTGATCCTGCACATGCACCGCGCCAGCCACAGCATCTTTACGCGCCAGAAAACTCACGGGGTCAACTTCCGCGTGGTGGCGAAGTGGCTGCGCCTGGCCGGTTGCGACCACCTGCACTCCGGTACCGTGGTGGGCAAACTCGAAGGCGACCCGATGGCTGTGCGTGGCTATTGTCACACCTTCCGCGATGGCTACACCCCTGCCCGGCCCGAGATGGGCTTGTACTTTGAGCAAGACTGGGGTTCGATGCCGGGCGTGATGCCGGTTGCCTCCGGCGGTATCCACGCGGGCCAGGCCCATCAGTTGCTCGATATTTTTGGGGAAGATGTGGTCTTCCAGTTTGGTGGTGGAACGATTGGGCACCCGGATGGGATTGCGGCAGGTGCGGAAGCCAACCGCGTCGCCATTGAAGCTATGGTTCAGGCCCGTAACGAAGGACGCGACATTATGAACGAGGGACCGGAAATTCTCCAGGCCGCGGCAAAATGGTGCTCGCCGCTCGCCCGCGCCCTCGAAATCTGGAAAGATGTCACGTTTGACTACGCTTCAACGGATACGCCCGATGTTGTGGCTACGCCTTCTAGCTAAATGAAAGGAACAGGAACAATGCGTATTACTCAGGGAACATTTTCCTATCTGCCCGATTTTACCGATGAGCAGATCAAAGCCCAGATCCAGTATTGTCTGGACAACGAGTGGCCCGTTTCGATTGAATACACCGACGACCCGCACCCGCGGAATGTCTACTGGCATATGTACGGGCAGCCAATGTTTGAGATTAAGGACGCAGCCGGCGTGATGCAAGAGCTGGAGAAGTGCCGCAAGGAGTTTCCCAACTACTACATCCGTATCAATGGCTACGATGCCAGCTATGGACGGCAGACAACGGCTTTGAGCTTCATTGTGCAGCGTCCGGCCGAGGAGCCAGGCTTCCGCACCGTGCGCGAAGAAGCTGCCGACCGCGCCATCCGCTATACCACCATTCCGTATGCCACGGACCGGCCAGAAGGAAAACGCTACTAAATCTAACGATACAATGGGACAAACGGCAGACAGGCTCTACCCGGTTGCTCCGACACAGGCCTGCTGCCGTTTGCCAGAACAGCAAGCGGGTTGGTTGTGGTATTGCTCTCGCCCGCTCCTCCTGCCACAGCAACCACGACCGAAACAGAAGGAGAACATGGTATGCAACAGGAAACCATGCAAGCAACGCAAGAAACGCAAGCACCAGCGCAAACCAACACATCTTTGTCAGAACAGGCAGAACAGCCAGGGCAAGTGGATATAGGTGCAGCCTACCGCGAATCCAACATCCAGCAATTTCTGGATGAACTGGACCGCGAGTTGATTGGTTTGCGTCCGGTCAAGCAGCGTCTCCGCGAGATTGCCTCGCAGCTTCTCGTGGCCCGGCTGCGCGAGCAGATGCAGCTCTCGACCGAACACCCGACACTGCATATGTCCTTCACGGGCAACCCAGGCACCGGCAAAACCACCGTTGCTATGCGGATGTCGAAAATTTTGCATCATCTTGGCTATGTGCGTCGGGGGCATATGGTCGTGGCCACCCGCGATGATCTGGTCGGGCAATACATCGGACACACCGCCCCGAAGACCAAAGACATGATCAAGAAAGCAATGGGGGGAGTGCTCTTTATTGACGAAGCCTACTACCTCCATCGCCCCGAAAACGAACGCGACTACGGGCAGGAGGCTATCGAGATCCTCCTCCAGGCAATGGAAAACCAGCGCGATGATTTTGTTGTTATTCTGGCGGGCTACAAGGACCGAATGGAAAAATTTTTCCATTCGAACCCCGGCTTTCACTCGCGTGTTGCCCACCACCTGGATTTTCCCGACTATTCGCACGACGAGTTGATGCAGATAGCAGAGCTGATTGTAAGGGAGCAGATGTACCATTTTGATGAAGCATCGCGGAAAGCGTTTTCGGACTATCTGCACCAGCGTGTTCAGCTTCCCCATTTCTCCAATGCCCGCAGCGTCCGCAACGCCATAGACCGCATCAAGCTGCGCCAGGCCAGCCGCCTGGTCCACCAGGGGGGGCAGATCCCGCGTGAGGAACTGGCCCGCATTGATGCATCGGATGTTCGCCAGAGCCGCGTTTTCCAGGGAAAACTGGACGAGGACAAAACCATACAGGAAACACCAGATGAACACCAGGAGAGCTGAGGAGATGAATGCCATGCCTCACCGACCAGTCATACTTGGGGTCGTTGGCGATAGTGCGGCGGGGAAAACAACGATTACCGCCGGCATCGCCAGCATCCTGGGAAAAGATCGTGTCACCGTTATCTGTACGGATGACTACCATCGTTACAATCGTCAGCAGCGCAGAGAACTCAACATCACGGCCCTGCACCCGGAGTGCAACTACATAGACATTATGGAGCAACATCTGCGTGCGCTCTCTGCGGGCGAACCAATCCTGAAGCCGGTCTACAACCACAGTACGGGAGATTTCGACCCGCCCGAATATATCAAGCCCAATGACTTTCTCATCATTGAGGGGTTGCTCGGCTTTGCCACCCCGACGCTCCGCAACGCTTTTGATGTGAAAGTGTATCTCGACCCACCGGAGCAGTTGCGGCGGCAGTGGAAGATTAAACGCGACACGGCCAAGCGTGGCTACACCAAAGAACAGGTGCTCGTTGAAATGAACAAGCGCGAGCACGATTCGGCCGAGTTTATCCGTCCGCAGCGCAAGTGGGCCGATATGGTGGTGCAGTTCTACGAGCCAAAAGAACCGTCCGACAGCGAGCATCTCAATGTCCAGCTCACGCTCCGATCCACACTGCCCCACCCGGACTTGAACGAGGTTATTTCGCAGGGCAGCAACGAGGGGGGCAACCCGGCCCTGCGGTTGCGGGTCGGGCGGGATGAGGGCCGCCTGACCGAGTTTCTCGATATTGATGGCAACGTCACCGCCGAGCAGGCCCATGCCATTGAAGATACCATCTGGGCCCAGCTTCCAGAGCTGACCCACCTGCGCCCCGAACAGATCGGAACGTTTGTCGAGGGGAAGGAGAATCGCCAGAGCCACCCGCTCGGCCTGACCCAGTTGCTTGTGGCCTACCATCTGTTGCGTGGGCGGCTGGAGAAGGAAAAAGCCCAGGAACAGGAACAATTGGTCCGATAGAATGTGGTCCGATAGAATTGTTGCGTATCTAAAAAACCAGACTTAAGGGGGACATGATGAGAAGAAAACGACCAGTTATTCTGGGAATTGTGGGAGATAGTGCCGCAGGCAAAACGACACTATCGAGCGGACTGGTCAAGCTGATTGGCGAAGGGCGTGTCGGGCATGTGTGTACCGATGACTACCACAAGTATGACCGACGCGAACGGGCTGAGCGCAAAATTTCTGCGCTCCACCCGGACTGCAACTATCTTGACATTCTGGCCTTGCACCTGGAACGGCTGCACTATGGGCAGCCTATTCTTAAACCGGTGTACGATCATTCCAATGGGTCGCTGGTGCGCCCGGAATTCATCGAACCGCAGGAGTTCATGATTGTCGAAGGCTTGCTTGGGTTTCACACCGCGATTATGCGAAACTTCTTCGACATCAAGGTATACCTTGAACCCGCCGAAGATTTGCGGAAAATCTGGAAGATCAAGCGCGATACGAGCAAGCGCGGCTATACCCCGGAGCAGGTGATGGCCGATCTTGAGAAGCGCGAGCCAGATTCGCAGGCGTTTATCCGCCCACAGCGGGAGCAAGCCGATATTATTGTCCATTTCTACCCGTCGGAGGGGGTTGCCCCCGAAGAGGCCGGGGCAAACCTGAATGTACGGCTTATTCTGCGTCCGACCATTCCGCATCCCGACTTGAGCTACCTCTGGAACGAGATGCAGCATAAGGATTCCGGCGTGCGCCTGGTGCTTGGGCGCGATAGTGGCCGCCCGGTGGATATTCTGGAGATTGATGGGAATGTGTCGCCAGAGCATGCGGCGGCTCTGGAGCAGACGATATGGGACCATATGCCAGAGCAACAGCAGCTTGGGGCCGATGAGTTTGGCGACTACTATGACCGTTCGGAGATGCGCCACAGCGACCCGCTGGCGTTGACCCAGTTGTTGCTGGCCTACCATCTGCTGCGCCAGTATAGCAATGTGTCCGACCTGCCCTTTGCCCGTCCGGTGGCGGCTCTGAGCCGGGTCAATCCGTAGGGGGGGGCGGACCGATTGCCAGATTCGGGCAGGCTGTTCTACCACGAAGGCACAAAGACACAAAGAGAACAATCCTTACCCTTTGTGCCCTTTGTGTCTTTGTGGTTTCTTTCTGGTGAAGGAAAAGAGGAGAGGGCACGATGAATTTGAAAGAGATGGCGGCCCGGCGGGCCGTGGAGCAGGTGTCCAGCGGTATGCGGTTGGGGCTTGGCACTGGCTCAACCGTGCAGTTTGTGCTTGATGCGCTGGCCGAGCGGCTGCGCGAGGGGTCGCTGAGCGATATTGTAGGGGTGCCAACATCGAAGGCTACGGAAAAACGGTGTCACACGCTTGGTATTCCGCTGGCATCGCTGGAAACCTGTCCGGCCCTGGATTTGACGATTGATGGGGCGGATGAGATTTCGCCCGAACTCAATCTTATCAAGGGGCTTGGGGGGGCCCTGCTGCGGGAGAAAGTTGTTGCTGCGGCTTCGTCCCGTTTGCTCATTGTGGCCGATGCAAGCAAGCGGGTTGATGTGCTGGGGACAAAGGCTCCCTTGCCCGTGGAGGTGGTTCCGTTTGGCTGGTTCCCGACAATTGCGTTTTTTGAGCAGCTTGGGGCCGCGCCAACCCTGCGCCGTGGGGAAGACAATCAACCCTATATGACCGACAATGGCAATATGATTGTTGATTGCACGTTTGCGGAGGGCATTGCAAATCCGCACACGCTGGCGCAGCTATTGGACGCACACCCGGCGGTTATGGGGCACGGACTGTTTCTGGGGATGGCTGCGGGGGCGATTGTTGGCACGCCGGATGGGGTGGTCGAGTTGAACCGCTAAGGACAGGGGCCAGGGGGACTGGGAACAGGGGGACTGGGAACACAAGCGTTCCGCTTGCATGCCGGGCAGGATGGACCCCCTCCCATCCCAGGAACCTGCTCCCTCCTCTCCCCCCTACCCCCTTACTCCCTGTCCCCTACCCCTACCCCCTTGTCACCTCACACCACGATATTCACCAGCTTATCGGAGACAACAATCACCTTGCGAACGGTTTTGCCGCTGATGAAGCTCTGCACCCGTTCGCTGTTGAGGGCCATCTCCCGTAGCGTCATCTCATCGGTACCCACCGGCACACGAACTTTGTCACGCACCTTGCCATTGACCTGAAAGACCACCTCAGCGGTCTCTTCGGCGGCGAGTTCCTCATTGGCAACGGGCCACGATTGTTGATGGATGCTGTAGGGCTTTCCAAGCCGCTCCCATAGCTCTTCGGCAATGTGCGGCGCAACGGGGGCCATCAGCAGCAGCAACGTGGTGATGGCTTCCTCCCACGCTGCCGAGCCTGCCAACCCCGCGTCGCGGGCGCGGTAGAGGTCGTTGGTACATTCCATCAGGGCGGCAATCAGCGTATTGAATTTGAAATCGAGAAGGTCGCTTTCGACGCGCAAGATAGATTGATGCATAACCCGGAGCAGGTCGCGCTCACTAAACTCGGTCGCATGGCCGGGGTTCTCTTCGGGCATCAGCACAATGCGCCACACCCTTTCGAGCCAGCGGCGCACGCCCGGCACGCCCTGGGTGCTCCAGGGGACAGCCAGTTCAAAATCGCTGATGAAGCACTCGTAGCCGCGAAGCGCATCGGCTCCATGCTCAGCCACCACTTCATCGGGTGTGATGACATTGTGAAACGATTTGCTCATCTTGCGCCCATCTTCTGCCAGGATGAGGCCCTGGTTTCGCAGCCGCGTGAATGGCTCGACAAAGGGGAAGAAACCGAGATCGGAGAGGACCTTTGTCCAGAACCGCGCATAGAGCAGGTGCATCACGGCGTGTTCGGCTCCCCCCACGTACATATCCACGGGGAGCCAGTAGTCCAGTTCCTGCGGGTCGGCCAGCACATGCTCATTGTGCGGGTCGGCAAAGCGGGCAAAATACCAGGAGGAACAGGCAAAGGTGCCCATTGTGTCGGTTTCGCGGCGGCCTGTGCGCCCGTCGGGGAGCGTCACCCCCACCCACTCATCAACGAGGGCAAGCGGGGACTCGCCTGTTTCCGTTGGCTCGTAGCTTTCCACGTCGGGGAGTTCAACGGGCAGGTCGGCATCGTCTACCGGCACATCCAGTCCATCGTCGGTGTGGATAATGGGAATCGGCGTTCCCCAGTATCGCTGGCGACTGATGAGCCAGTCGCGCATTTTGTAGTTCAGGCGACGCTGTCCGGCCTCTTCCTGCTCCAACCAGTCAATTGCTGCACTGACAGCTTTTTCCGCGGCCAGTCCAGTAATCGGGCCGGAGTTGATGGGAGAGCCATACTCGCTGTGGAAGATGACCTCGCGGTAGAAAGGCACCGTGGCCAGGTAGCCCATAAACGTTGCTGGCAACGAGGCGGCATCCTCGCTATCGGAGCGTATCCGCGCCATAATGCGGCGGGACACTTCAATCGAGTCGAAAATAATGATTTCGTCGGGGAAGATCGCCAACCAGCCGGAGCCGACAACCTCGGTCCACCCCTGCGTGAGGAACGATTTTACCAGCGTGGCATAGGAAAAGGCCTGGTTGCCGCTCAGGGAGACCAGCAGCGTCCCCTCCTGGTCCTCAACCTCGTAGCCCGCTTCGTGCAGCACATCGAGCAACCCCTCGCGGTAGGTGCCCTTCAAAACGCGGCTGCGGGCCTGGTCGTCGGGCCGTGCAATGACGGGGAGAACGGGAATACCATACTTGATAGCAAAATCGAAATCGCGCTGGTCGTGGGCGGGCACAGCCATAATCGCGCCGGTGCCATATTCCATCAGCACATAATCGGCAATCCAGATGGGGATACGGGCCCTGTTGACCGGGTTGATCGCGTAGCCGCCCGTAAAAACGCCGGTTTTTTGCTTGTCGCCCGCTTCGGTGCGGGCCGAGGCGGTTTTCTTTGCGGCCTCTGCCACATAGGTTTTCACGGCGGCGCGCCGTCCGTGGGTTGTTACTTCGGCAACCAGCGGATGCTCCGGCGAGAGCACCATAAATGTTGCACCCCAGAGCGTGTCGGGCCGCGTGGTGAAGACAATGATCTCATTCTGGGTTTTGTCGCCTTCGTCTTGCGAGGGGAGCGCGGATGTGCCCTCTTCCCCCTTCTTCTCATCGTCGGGGTGCGGCGCAATGGAAAAGATAACCTCGGCCCCCTCGCTGCGGCCTATCCAGTTGCGTTGCATCGCCACAATGCTGGCGGGCCAGTCTACCAGGTCCAGATCGTTGGCCAACCGCTCCGCATACGCCGTGATGCGAAAGAACCATTGATTGAGCACCTTGCGCTCAACCAGGGCCCCGCTGCGCCACGCCCGTCCCTCGGTATCCACCTCTTCATTGGCAATGACGGTTTTATCCACCGGGTCCCAGTTGACGGCGGCTTCGCCCCGGTAGGCCAGACGAAAGCGGTGCAGGTATTGCTTTTGCTGTTGCGGTGAAAAATTGTTCCACTCCTCCGCCGTGAGTCCCTCTTCGGTCAGGGGCAACTGAAGATCATCGGTGCCTTTTTCGGCCAGTTCAGCTTCCAGGTCGGCAATCGGACGGGCCACATCAACCCGCGAGTCGTACCAGGAATGGTAGAGCCGCAGGAAGATCCACTGGGTCCAGCGGTAGTAGAGAGGGGTACTTGAGTTGATTTCGCGACTCCAGTCGTAGCTGGTGCCGATCATGTTCATCTGGCGTTTGTAGTTGGCGGCGTAGCGGCGAATAAGCACCGAGGGATTGGTTTTCTGCTTGATGGCCGCGTTTTCGGCGGGCAGGCCGAAGGCATCCCACCCCATCGGGTGCAACACATTGTAGCCTTTCATGCGGTAGTAGCGGGACAGAATGTCGGTGGGAACGTAGTTGCGGCAATGCCCGACGCTCAAACCATCTCCGCTCGGATAGGGATAAAAATCCAGTACATAATACTTGGGCCGCTCGTCGGCGGGCATCGTCTTATACAGTTCGTCGGCGGCCCAGCGGTCCTGCCATTTCTTCTCGATTGCCGCCGGGTCGTAGCGTTCCACTGTTTTCCTGGTATTCGTAGTATTGTTCATCCACTTCTTCCCCAGAACATGCATATTGTTCTATTCAGAAACCCTCACACGGTCATCTATCCTCAGCGTTCCCCAATGTCTATAGTATAGCAAATTCTCCGGCATTGTCTCTTCCTTCTTCTTGTTCTTCTTCCTGCTCCTCGTTAGTCTCGCTGGTTTCGCTGCTGGCTTCCTGTCCCTCACCAGTCTCGCGGGTCTCGCTGCCCGTGTCGGCAAGCCTGCCCACCTGCTCTTGCAGGGGGAGAAAGCCGCCTGCTTCGCCAAGCGCAATGATGGCTGTGGTGCAGACGGGCGCAAGCCCGGCCTGGTAGAAGCGGCGGCCATCCTGCTCGGTGGGGGCAAAATGAGCGTCGGCATAGGCGAGCAGTTCAGCGGCCAGAGATGTCTCTCCCATTTGCACGGCCAGCAGGTAGGTCAGGGCCGTTGTGGAGGGGGGGGCGGCCAGTTCGTGCGAACGGTAGAGCGAGGCAGAGGGGAGAAACGCCTGCGGTTTCACCGGTTCGGTCTCTTGCTTCCCACGGGGTCTGCGGATGCGCCGCACCCGCCGAAAAAGGGCCGGAGCAAGCTGGCTGGCAAGGTCTGGCTCCAGCACGGCAAGACAGGAGAGCATCCACGCATCGGCAAAGCGCAGGCCAAACGGAAGGGGGATATGGGTTTGCAAGAAGGGCGGGGCCACGGAGATGGCCCGAAAGATGCTCCGCTGGCCCAGGCGTGGGCCACGCCGCACCATCCGCCGCTGCAACACTTCAAGCCAGGGGCGAGTTTTTGTTGCATAGACGCTATTATGAACAATGTCGTGCAGGGTGGTGGCCCAGAGCACCGCGCCCATATCAACAAGGTGAACTCTTCCAGTCCACCGCTCCAGGCCGTGGTGGGTGGGTGGGGCCAACTGGTTGACAATGGTTTCGACCAGGCTACTGTGGGTGTATTCAAACTGTTCCTGGCTGTTCCAGAAGAGGGTAAAGGGTTCGTCAAACCGCCCATCGCCCCCCACAGCCTCGAAAAGTCCAATCATCATCGCAAGATGGCTACTGTAGGATGCATTTGCTCGCCGTAGCGGGTCGGGGTCGCTGCCGCGACGTTCGGCGGCCAGCGACCAGTAGGCCCACACGCGCCGCTGGAGCATCCGCTCAATCAGAGATGCCATCGCCACCCGGCACCGCTCCTGCTCCGGCGGGGCCATCTGCGGGTGGAGCGAGAGCGAGCCAAGCGCATAGCAGGCCAGGGCAATCTGGAAGCGGAGACCAAACTGGCGGTCTTCGTTGCGGTCCAGGGCGAAGCCCTCCCATCGGTTTTGCGGCTGTTGCGCCAGGTGCTCGAAATAGGCAAGATATGCCAATAGCCGTTCGTTTTGCATAGCGTCAACCAGGGTGGCTCATTCCTTATTATTCCTTATTATTCCTT